>NZ_JBHVRW010000008.1:0-293596 GCF_042885475.1 Streptomyces sp. NPDC058051 | reverse complement strand
CGGTCGGGTGAGTGTGATCTCGCGCTGGCCGGTGGTGTGACGGTGATGGCTTCGCCGAGCACGTTTGTGGACTTCTCGCGTCAGCGTGGGTTGTCGCCGGATGGGCGGTGCCGGGCGTTTGCTGATGGTGCGGACGGTACGGGGTGGAGCGAGGGTGCCGGTGTGCTGTTGGTGGAGCGTCTGTCGGATGCTCGCCGCAACGGCCACCGCGTGTTGGCGGTGGTGCGTGGTTCGGCGGTGAATCAGGACGGTGCGAGCAACGGGCTGACGGCGCCGAACGGTCCGTCGCAGCAGCGGGTGATCCGGCAGGCGCTGGCGAACGCGGGTCTGTCGGCGTCGGATGTGGACGCGGTGGAGGCGCACGGCACGGGGACGACGTTGGGTGACCCGATCGAGGCACAGGCTCTGAGTGCTACGTATGGTCAGGACCGGCCTGCCGAGGCTCCGTTGTGGCTGGGTTCGGTGAAGTCGAACATGGGGCACACGCAGGCCGCCGCTGGTGTGGCGGGTGTGATCAAGATGGTGATGGCGGTGCGGCACGGTGTGCTGCCGCAGACGCTGCACGTGGATGCGCCCAGCTCGCATGTGGACTGGGCGCAGGGCGGTCTCGCTCTGCTGACCGAGGCACGGGAGTGGGCGGAGAGCGGCCGACCGCGCCGCGCGGGTATCTCCTCGTTCGGTATCAGTGGCACCAACGCCCATGTGGTCATCGAGCAACCGCCCGTGACCGACGCGGTCGAGCCCCTTACGCCTGACCTGCCGGTCGTGCCGTGGGTGGTCTCCGCGCACAGCGCGGACGCCCTCCGCGCACAGGCCGACAAGCTGGCCACGTACCTGACCGAGGCGGATATCGATGCCGGTGTCGTGGGTGCGACGCTGCACGGCACACGGACGCTGCTGGACCACCGAGCCGTGGTCGTCGGCGTGGACCACGCGCAGTTGATCGAAGGGCTGCGTGCCTTGGCTGCCGGTGAGGACCGGGCCGGTGTCGTCACCGGCGCCGGCTCCGGTGGCCGGCTGGGGTTCCTGTTCACCGGTCAGGGCAGTCAGCGGGCCGGGATGGGTCGGGCGTTGGCGGAGGCGTTCCCGGTGTTCGCCGAAGCCTTGGCTGATATCGCCGGGGTTCTTGACCCGTTGCTGCCGTATCCGGTGCGGGATGTGATGTTCGCGGAGGCGGGTTCGGGTCTGGCGGTGAGGCTGGATGAGACGGGGATGACGCAGCCGGCGTTGTTCGCGTTCGAGGTGGCGTTGTTCCGGTTGCTGGACTCGTACGGTGTGGTGCCGGATGTGTTGGTGGGGCATTCGGTCGGTGAGATCGCGGCCGCGCATGTGGCGGGTGTGTTCTCGCTGGATGATGCGTGTGCGTTGGTGGCGGGCCGGGCGCGGTTGATGCAGGCGTTGCCTACGGGTGGGGCGATGCTCGCCGTCGCGGCACCCGAAGCCGATGTGCTTCCCCTCCTGAATGACCGTGTGGGTGTTGCGGCGGTCAACGGGCCCGCTTCCGTGGTGATTTCCGGTGCCGAGGACGCCGTCGACGAGATCGGCGCGGTGCTCGGTGAGCGCGGGGTACGGACGCGCAGGCTGCGGGTCAGCCATGCGTTCCACTCGCCGTTGATGGAGCCGATGCTGGAGGAGTTCGGGCAGGTCGCTTCGTCGCTGGCCTATCGCGAGCCGTCGATTCCGGTGATCTCCAACCTCACCGGACAGCTCGCCACCACCGGACAGCTCACCGACCCCACCTACTGGGTCGATCACGTCCGTCAGGCCGTCCGGTTCGCCGACGGCGTCACCGCCGCCCGGAGCACGGGCGCCTCGTTCTTCGTCGAGGTCGGGCCCGACGGAACCCTGACCGGGCTGGCCCAGCAGAGTCTGGACGAGGTCGCCGTGGTCGTGCCGACCGCGCGCAAGGACCGCGACGAGGCCCAGGCGTTCATGGAGGCGCTGGGCCGGCTCCACACCGCCGGGGTTCCGGTCGACTGGAGCGCGTACTTCGGAACGGCGACGACCCACGTCGACCTGCCGACCTACGCCTTCCAGCACGAGCGGTACTGGCTGAACGGCACCGCGGGCGTGCAGGACATCTCGGCCGCCGGACTGGATGCGGTCGAGCACCCCCTCCTCTCCGCCGTCATACCGTCCCCCGACTCGGACGGCATCGTCTGCACGGGGCGGCTGGCGGCGGCCACGCAGCCCTGGCTGGGCGACCACAGGGTCGGCGAGACCATCGTGCTGCCGGGAACCGCGCTGGTGGAGATGGCGGTCCAGGCAGGGCACGAGGGCGCGTGCCCGGTCGTGGAGGAACTGACCATGCAGGCGCCCCTGGTGCTGGCCGAGCAGGCCGGCACGCAGGTGCAGGTCGTGGTCGGCGCCACCGGCACGGACGCCCGGCGCAGCGTCGCGATCTACTCGCGACCGGACGCCGGAGTCGACGAGCAGTGGATTCAGCACGCCGAAGGTGTGCTCGCTCCCGCGCTGCCGACGCCCGACCTGGATCTGACGGTCTGGCCGCCCAGGGACGCGGAGGCCGTCGATGTCGAGGGCTTCTACGCGGACATGACCGGCCGGGGAGTGGCGTACGGACCGGTGTTCCAGGGCCTCACCGCGGCATGGCGTCGAGGGGACGAGGTCTTCGCCGAGATCGCACTGCCGGAAGGCGCGACCGCGGAGGGCGAGCGGTTCGGCCTGCACCCCGCTCTGTTCGACGCCGCGTGGCACGCGGTCGGGCTGGGCGACTTCCTTGAGGAGGCCGAACCCGGTCAGTCGAACCTGCCGTTCTCGTGGAACCAGGTGGTGCTGCACGCCGCAGGCGCGACCCGGCTGCGGGTCAGGGTGGGCTCGGCGGGCGCACGGGGGACGCTGCGGCTCGCGGCCGCGGACCCCACCGGCGCTCCGGTGATCCAGGTCGACCGGCTCGTGATGCGGCCGGTTGCCGTCGGGGCGGTCGGCGACACCGGTCGCCGGGACAGCCTGTTCCAGATCGACTGGACCACCGTCGCCGGCGGCGAGGGCGTCACCGACCTCACCGTCATCGGTGACGGTCTGCCGGGCCTGTCGGCTCGACGCGGCCCGCAACTCGCGGACCTCTCCGAAGTGGGCAGCGGCTGGGTCCTGGCGACGGTCGGCGAGCACGACGCCGCACCGGGCACGGCTGCTGCGGCTGCTCCCGCGGACACGGACGCGGCCGCGCACGCCGCCGCTCAGGAGACGCTGGCGCTGTTGCGCGAGTGGCTGGCCGAGGACCGGTTCGCCAAGGCGCGGCTGGTGCTGGTGACCAGGAACGCGGTCGCCGTGGCGCCGGAGGACGACGTGGCACCGGACCAGGCCGCTGTGTGGGGCCTGGTGCGTGCGGCACAGGTGGAGAATCCGGATCGCGTCGTGCTGCTCGATGCGGACGGTGCGGTGACCGCCGAGGCGGTCGGTGGCGCCCTCGCATCGGGTGAACCGCAGCTCGCGGTGCGCGGGGCCCAGGTGTGGGCTCCGCGGCTCGCCCGCGCCGCCGCAGCACCCTCCGACGCCGTGATGCCGCGGCTGAACCCCGACGGCACCGTGCTCATCACCGGCGGAACCGGCGGACTCGGTGCGCTCCTTGCCCGCCACCTCGTGACCGAACACGGGGTCCGGCACCTGCTGCTGGCCGGCAGGCGGGGCGAGGACGCGCCGGGAGCGGCCGGACTGCGCAGCGATCTGACCGCGCTCGGCGCCGCCGTGACCATCACGGCATGCGACGTGACCGACCGCTCCGCGGTCGCCGCGTTGATCGACTCGGTGCCGGACGGGCACCGGCTCACCGCCGTGGTCCACACCGCGGGCGTGCTCGACGACGCCACGATCGCCACTCTCACCCCGGAGCAGCTGACCGCCGTACTGCGGCCGAAGGTGGACGGGGCCTGGAACCTGCACGAACTGACCCGCGAACTGGACCTGTCCGCGTTCGTACTGTTCTCTTCGGTGGCCGGTGTGTTCGGCGGCGCGGGCCAGGGCAACTACGCGGCGGGCAACACGTTCCTCGACGCACTCGCGCAGCACCGCAGGGCCAACCACCTGCCGGCGACCTCGCTGGCCTGGGGCCTGTGGACGAACGACGAGGGCATGGCGCAGCGCCTCAGCGACGCGGACCTCGGCCGGATGGCACGGTCCGGGATCTCGCCGCTGGAGGTGGCCGAGGGGCTCGCGCTCTTCGACGCCGCGCCGGCGCACGAGCGCGCCGTGCTCGTGCCGGTCAAGCTCGACCTGCGCGTACTGGGCGGCGCGGGCGACGCGTTGCCGATGATGTTCCGGGGGCTGGTGCGTGGTGCCGTCCGGCGGGCGGCTTCCGGCGAGGCGGACGCCGCGGCGTTCGCCGACCGGGTGGCCGCACTCGGGGCGGCCGAACGCGAGGCGCTGCTCTCGGACTTGGTGCTCGGTCAGGTGGCCGCCACCCTCGGTTTCGCCGACGGCTCGGCGATCGCCCCGGAGCAGCAGTTCCAGGACGTCGGGTTCGACTCGCTCACGGCCGTCGAGCTCCGTAACCGGCTCAACACCGCGACGGGCCTGCGCCTGCCGGCGACGTTGATCTTCGACTACCCGACCCCGGCGGCGCTGATCGGCCACCTGGTCAGCCAGTTCGACGGGGCGGTCGACGAGGAGGCCGGGGTGCTGCGGCTGTTCGCGGAACTGGACCGCATCGAGACCTCGGTCTCGCGGGCCGGTGCGGACAGTGAGGCCCGCGGCAGGATCACCGCGCGCCTCAAGGACATCCTGGCCGGCCTCAGCGACGCCGCCCAGACGCCCGGCAGCGTCATCGACCAGATCGAATCGGCGAGCGACGACGAGATGTTCGCCCTCATCGACAACGAACTTGACAGTTGATCCAGGTAACGAGGGGTTGCATTCCTGATGGCAGATGAGAACAAGCTCCGGGATTACCTGAAGCGCGTCACGGCCGAACTTCACCAGACACGACAGCAGTTGCGGGAGACCGAGAGCAGGGACCACGAGCCGATCGCGATCGTCTCCATGGCCTGCCGCTACCCCGGAGGCGTCACGTCTCCGGAGGACCTGTGGCAGCTGGTCGACGGTGGAGTGGACGCGATAGCGGAGTTCCCGACGGACCGTGGCTGGGGCGACGAGCTGTACCACCCGGACCCGGAGCACCCGGAGACCTCGTACACCCGCAACGGCGGATTCCTCTACGACGCGGGCGACTTCGACCCGGGGTTCTTCTCCATGTCCCCGCGCGAGGCACTGGGCACCGACCCGCAGCAGCGCCTGTTCCTGGAGACGTCGTGGGAGGCGTTCGAGCGGGCCGGCATCGACCCGGTGTCGATGCGCAGCAGCCGTACCGGGGTGTTCGTGGGGGTCATGTACCACGACTACGTTCGCAGTGAGGCGCTCGGCAGCGTCATCTCGGGCCGGGTCGCGTACACGCTCGACCTGAACGGCCCCGCCGTCTCGGTCGACACCGCCTGCTCGTCGTCGCTGGTGGCGCTGCACCTCGCGGCGAGCTCGCTGCGGCGAGGCGAGTGCTCGACCGCGTTGGCCGGCGGCGTGGCCGTGATGGCCTCGCCGGGCACGTTCGTGGAGTTCAGCCGGCAGCGCGGGCTCTCGCCCGACGGCCGGTGCAAGTCGTTCGGGGCGGGGGCGGACGGTACCGGCTGGGCCGAGGGCGTCGGCGTGCTCGTACTCGAACGGCTGTCGGACGCGCGCCGCAAGGGGCATCAGGTGCTCGCCGTGCTCCGGGGGAGTGCGGTGAACCAGGACGGTGCCAGCAACGGGCTGTCCGCGCCCAACGGTCCGTCGCAGATGCGCGTGATCCACCAGGCGCTGGCCGATGCCGGCCTGTCGGCCTCCCAGGTCGACATGATCGAGGCGCACGGCACCGGCACGACGCTCGGCGACCCGATCGAGGCACAGGCCCTGCTCGCGACATACGGGCAGGAGCGTCCCGAGGGGCGCCCGCTCTGGCTCGGCTCGCTGAAGTCCAACATCGGCCACACCCAGGCCGCGGCCGGGGTGGGCGGAGTGATCAAGACCGTCATGGCGATGCGGCACGGTGTGCTGCCCCGCACGCTGTACGCGGACGAGCCGTCCCCGCACGTGGACTGGTCGGCGGGTGACGTGGAACTGCTCGTCGAGGCACGGGAGTGGTCCCGCGGCGACGGGCCGCGGCGGGCCGGCGTCTCCTCGTTCGGGTTCAGCGGCACCAACGCGCACGTGATCCTGGAAGAGGCACCCGAGGCAGAGGCAGAGGCGGAGACCGGGACCGAGGCCGGGAACGCCTCGGTGGCGCCGCCGGTCGTGCCGTGGCTGCTGTCCGCACGGACTTGGGACGCGCTGCCCGCCCAAGCGGCCCGGCTGCTCAGCCGGCTGTCCGGACAGGACACCCCGGCCGACGTGGTGGGTGCCGCACTCGCGACGACCCGCACGGTCCTGGACCACCGTGCGGTGATCTCCGGCACGGACCGCGACGAGCTGCTGGACGGCCTGCGCGCGCTCGCCGAGGGCGAGCGCCCCGCCGGCGTGACCACCGGCAGCGGAACGGCCGGAAAGCTGGCGTTCCTGTTCACCGGCCAGGGGAGTCAGCGGCTCGGTATGGGCCGAGGACTCGCCGAGGCGTTCCCCGCCTTCGCCGAGGCCCTGGACGAGGTCTGCCGGGTACTTGACCCGAAGCTCGCCCACCCCGTGCGCGCGGTGATGTTCGCCGATCCGGGCTCCGACCTCGCCGCCGCGCTCGACGAGACCGGCATGACGCAGCCCGCGCTGTTCGCGTTCGAGGTGGCGCTGTTCCGGCTGGCGGCCACGTTCGGGCTGGCGCCCGACATGCTGGCCGGCCACTCGGTCGGCGAGATCACGGCCGCACACGTGGCCGGGGTGCTCTCCCTCGACGACGCGTGCACCCTGGTCGCCGCCCGCGCCCGCCTGATGCAGAAGCTTCCCCGCGGCGGCGCGATGCTCGCGGTGGCCGCCGCCGAAGCCGACGTGCTGCCGCTGCTGGAGAACCGCCCCGGAGTCGGGGTCGCCGCGGTCAACGGGCCGGCCTCGGTGGTCCTGTCGGGCGCGGCGGACGCGCTCGGCGAGGTCGCCGCGCTGCTGGCCCAACGGTCCGTACGGACCAGGGAACTTCGTGTCTCGCACGCGTTCCACTCACCGCTCATGGAGCCGATGCTGGCGGAGTTCCGCCAGGTCGCGCAGTCCCTGGATTACCAGGCACCGGCCATCCCGCTCCTGTCCGGTGACACCGGGCCGGTCGACGACCCGGAGTACTGGGTCGCCCACGTCCGCCGAACCGTCCGGTTCTCCGACATGGTGACCGCCGCGCGTGCGGCCGGCGCCACCGCGTTCGTCGAGATCGGTCCGGACAGCGTGCTGACCGGCCTTGCCGAGCAGACCCTCGAACACGCCGGGGACGAGTCCGCCGTGCTCGTTCCGCTGGTACGCAAGGACCGCGACGAGGCGAGTTTCCTCATCGACGCGCTCGGCCGGCTCCACACCCGCGGTGTCCGCGTCGACTGGACGACCTACTTCTCGGGCGTCGCACTCGGCGGATTCGAGCTGCCCACCTACGCGTTCCAACGCCGACGGTTCTGGGCCGAGCCGCAGACCGCACCGGTGACCGCCTCCCCGGCCGAGGCGGACGAGACGGGCTTCTGGGCAGCCGTCGAGCGCGAGGACGTCGGCGCGCTCGCCGGCACCCTCGGCATCGAGGACGGGTCACCGCTGGCCGAGGTCCTGCCGATGCTGTCCTCCTGGCGCCGCCGCCGACAGGACCGCTCCGTCATCGACTCCTGGCGCTACCACGTCACCTGGACGCCGCTCGCCCTCACCACCGCAGCCCCGAAACTCACCGGAACCTGGTGGATCGTGGCCGCCGAGACGGACGCACTGGTCTCGGACGCGCTGACCGCGCTCCAGGAGCACGGGGCCGACGTGTGCGTCGTCGCACTCGGCGGCGAACACGACCGCGACCTGATCACCCGGACGCTGCGGGGCCACGCGACGCAGGCAGCACCGGCCGGTGTGCTGTCTCTGCTCGCGCCGGCGAGCCCCGGACCGGCGCAGACCCTGTCGTTGCTCCAGGCGCTCGGGGACGCCGGGATCACCTCGCCCGTGTGGCTCGCCACACGCGGCGCCGAGTCGGTCGGCGGCACCGACCGGCTGACGGCTCCCGCGCAGAGCACGGTCTGGGGCCTGGGCCGGGTCCACGCGCTGGAGCACGCCGACCGCTGGGGCGGCCTGGTCGACCTTCCGGAGACGATCGACACCCGCGCCCGCACCCGTCTCGCCGCCGTACTGGCCGGGATCGGTGACGAGGACCAGGTCGCCATCCGCACGTCCGGGATCTTCGCCCGCCGGCTGACCCGCGCCCCCCGCAGGACCGGAGCCCCGGGCACCTGGCGCCCGCGGGAGACGACCCTGATCACCGGGGGGACCGGCGGGCTCGGCGCACACATCGCGCGCCGCCTCGCCCGGAGCGGCGCCGCACACCTGGTTCTGACGGGTCGTCGGGGCCCTGCGGCGCCCGGCGCCGCCGAACTGGTCGCGGAACTGGAGAGCAGCGGTACGCGGGTCACGCTCGCCGCCTGCGACGTCGCCGACACCGAAGCGGTCTCCGCACTGGTCCGCGGGATCGAGGCCGGCGGTGACGTGATCCGTACGGTGTTCCACGCGGCGGGCGTACCGCACATGAGACGGCTCGACGCCCTCGGCCACGACGAGCTCGCCCACGCCGTCCGCGCCAAGATCACCGGTGCGTCCGTGCTCGACGAGGTGTTCACCGAGCGGGAACTCGACGCCTTCGTGCTGTTCTCCTCGGGCGCCGGTGTGTGGGGCAGCGGCAACAACGCCGCGTACGCCGCCGGCAACGCCTTCCTCGACGCGCTCGCCGTCGACCGGCGGGGCCGCGGGCTCCCCGGCACGGCCGTCGCCTGGGGGTTCTGGTCCGGCTCCGACGGCGGCATGACCGCGTTGCTCGACGAAGGCGACGCACGCCGCAGTGGTCTGCCCTTCATGGCACCGGACCGCGCCGTCGACGCCCTGGTGCAGGCCCTGGCCGACGACGAGACCCACCTGGTCGTCGCCGACATCGACTGGGAGCGGTTCTTCCCGCTGTTCACCGCCGCGCGGAACAGGCCGCTGGTGGCCGATGTCCCCGAAGTGGCGCGGATCATCGAGTCGGAGGTGCGCCCGGGGACCGCGGGCGAGGACGACGCCTCCCCGCTGCGCGCCCGGCTCCTCCCGCTCGGCGAGTCCGACCGCGACCGGCTGCTCGTCGACCTGGTGCGTGAACAGGTCGCGACGGTGCTCGGGCACAGCGACCCGGCCGACGTCGAGGTGGACCGCGCGTTCCGTGACCTGGGCTTCGACTCCGTGTCGGCGGTCGAACTGCGCACCCGGCTGCAGACCGCCACCGGGGCGCGGGTGCCGACGACCGTCGTCTTCGACCATCCGAACATCAAGGCCGTGGCCGCGCTCCTGTCCTCGGAGATCCTCGGCACGCAGGACCAGGCCGACGGCAACGGTGTTGTCGTGCAGTCGTCGGCCGACGACCCGGTCGTCATCGTCGGCATGAGCTGCCGCGTCCCGGGCGAGGTCACCGGCCCGGACGACCTCTGGCAACTCGTCGTCGACGGCACCGACGCGATCTCGGCCCTGCCCGAGGACCGCGGCTGGGACGTCGACGGGATCTACGACCCGGATCTGAGCCGGCCACACACCTCGTACGTACGCGAGGGTGGCTTCGTCCACACGGCGGGCCGGTTCGCCCCCGGCCTCTTCGGCATCAGCCCCCGTGAAGCCCTCGCCATGGACCCCCAGCAGCGACTGCTGCTGGAGACCTCCTGGGAGGCGGTCGAGCACGCACGGATCGACCCGGGTTCCCTGCGCGGCAGCCGGACCGGCGTGTACGTCGGCGCCACGTTCGAGCACTACGGGAGGGGCGGGGCCGACCAGGTTCCGGAGGAGTCCGTAGGACACCTCGTCACCGGAACGCTCAGCAGCGTCGTGTCCGGGCGCGTCTCCTACACCCTGGGACTGGAAGGCCCCGCGGTCACGGTGGACACCGCGTGCTCGTCGTCGCTGGTCGCCATGCACCTGGCGGCCAACGCGCTGCGGAACGGGGACTGTTCGCTGGCGCTGGCCGGCGGCGTCACGGTCATGTGCTCCCCGGCCGGGTTCGTCGGGTTCAGCCGCCAGGGCGCGCTGTCCCGAGACGGGCGGTGCAAGTCCTTCGCCGCCGCGGCCGACGGATTCGCTCTGTCCGAGGGCGTCGGCATGCTGGTGCTCGAACGGCTGTCGGACGCGCGCCGCAACGGCCACCCGGTCCTCGCGGTCCTGCGCGGGTCGGCGATCAACCAGGACGGCGCCAGCAACGGCCTCACCGCACCCAACGGCCCCTCGCAGCAGCGGGTGATCCGGCAGGCACTGGCCAACGCCGGCCTGTCCACGGCGGACGTCGACGTCGTCGAGGCGCACGGCACCGGCACCACGCTCGGCGACCCGATCGAGGCCCAGGCGCTGATCGCCACCTACGGTCAGGACCGGCCCGCCGACAACCCGCTGTGGCTCGGTTCGATCAAGTCCAACATCGGCCATCTCCAGTCCGCCGCCGGTGTCGCCGGTGTGATCAAGATGGTCATGGCGATGCGCCACCGGGTGCTGCCCCGCACCCTGCACGTCGACGAGCCCTCCCCGCACGTCGACTGGTCCCAGGGCGCCGTCGACCTGCTCACCGAGGCACGGCAGTGGGAGGACCCGGGCCGCGCTCGCTGCGCCGCCGTGTCCTCCTTCGGGATCAGCGGCACCAACGCCCACGTGATCCTGGAGGAGGCCCCCACCACCCAGGAGGCCGCAGCCGGCACGGCCCGCGCCGGCCTTCCCGTGGTGCCCTGGACGGTCTCCGCCCCGAGTGCGGACGGGCTGCGCGCCCAGGCCGCCCGGCTGCGGGCGGCGTTCGCGTCGAACCCGGACATCGACCTCGCCGCCGTGGGCGCCGCGACAGTGGCGACCCGCACCCTGTTCGAACACCGGGGTGTCGTCGTCGGCGCGAACAAGGCCGAACTCATCGCCGGCCTCGACGCACTCGCGGACGGCAGGAGCGAGCCCGGTGTGCTCCGGGGCACTGCCGCGACGGGCGGAAAGCTCGCCGTCCTCTTCACCGGCCAGGGCAGCCAACGGCCCGGCATGGGATGCGCGCTGGCGCAGACGTTCCCGGTGTTCGCCGAAGCACTGGAGGAGACCGCCGCCGTACTCGATCCGCTGCTGCCGCACCCGGTACGGGACGTGATGTACGCCGAGCCCGGCTCGGACCCGGCGGCGCAGCTCGACGGCACGGGCATGACCCAGCCGGCGCTGTTCGCCTACGAGGTCGCCCTGTACCGGCTGCTGGAGTCCTACGGGGTGGCCCCGGACGTGCTGGTCGGACACTCCATCGGAGAGATTGCCGCCGCGCACGTCGCCGGCGTCCTCTCCCTCCAGGACGCGTGCACCCTGGTGGCCGCCCGCGCCCGGCTCATGCAGGCACTGCCCACCGGTGGAGCGATGATCTCGGTCGCCGCACCGGAGGAGGACGTACTGCCGCTGCTGACCGACGAGGTCGCTGTCGCCGCGGTCAACGCACCCGGATCGGTGGTCGTCTCCGGCGCCGAGGAGGCGGTCGACCGGATCGCGGCGACGCTGGCCGAGCGCGGTGTGCGGACCAGGAGGCTGCGGGTCAGCCACGCGTTCCACTCGCCGCTGATGGACCCGATGCTCGCCGAGTTCGGGGAGATCGCCGCCCGGCTGACCTATCGCGAGCCGTCGATCCCGATCGTGTCCGACGTGACCGGACAACTCGCCGTCGAGGGGCAGCTGACCGACGCGGCCTACTGGGTCGAGCACGTGCGCCGGCCGGTCCGCTTCGCCGACGGCGTGCGCGCCGCACGCGACGCGGGCGCCTCGGTCTTCGTCGAGGCGGGACCGGACGGCGTACTGACCGGGCTGGCCGAGCAGAGCCTGGACGAGACCGCCGTGGTCGTGCCCACCGCGCGCAAGGACCGCGACGAGAACCACACCTTCGTGGCGGCACTGGGCCACCTGCACACCAGCGGTGTGCGGGTCGACTGGACCACCCACTTCGGACAGCCCGCCCACCACGTCGACCTGCCGACCCACGCCTTCCAGCACGAGTGGTTCTGGCTGCCGAGCGGCGGGCCCACGGCCGGGGACGTGACCACCGTCGGCCTGCGCAGGTCCACGCACCCGCTGCTCGGCGCGGCGGTCGGCATGGCCGGGAGCGACACCGTCGTGCTGACCGGGCGTATCTCCGCCCGCACCCACCCGTGGCTGACCGAGCATGTGATCGGCGGCCGGATACTGGTCCCGGGAACCGCGTTCACCGACCTGGCCATCCGCGCCGGGGACGAGACAGGCTGCTCCCTCGTCGAGGAGCTGACGATCGAGGCGCCGCTCGTACTCCCCGGGCGGGGCGGTGTGACGCTCCAGATCGGCGTCGGCGCGCTCGACGACGGCCGGCGCACCCTCACCATCCACTCGCGGCACGAGGACACCGCGCCGGACGCGCCGTGGACCCGGCACGCCACCGGGTCGCTCGCCGTCGACCCGTACGACGCCGCGCCGTCCGCACCGGCCGGCCCGTGGCCTCCCGAGGGGGCGCGACGCCTGGACGTCACCGGCGTGTACGACCGGTTCGCCGAGGTGGGCATGGCCTACGGGCCCACGTTCCAGGGGCTCCGGGCGGCCTGGACGTCCGGCACGGACCTGTACGCCGAGGTCGCCCTGCCGGACGGCACCGACGGCACCGACCGCTTCGGCCTGCACCCGGCCCTGCTGGACGCGGCCCTGCACACGATCGCGCTCGGAGCCGCCGGAGGCACCGGCCCCCAAATCCCCTTCAGCTGGGCAGGAGTACGGTTGCACGCCACCGGCGCCACAGCCGTACGCGTACGGCTGTCCGACGGCGGAAGCGGCAGGTTCGCGCTGAGCGTCAGCGATCCGACGGGCACGCCCGTCGCGGAGATCGAGTCGCTCGTGATGCGCCCGTTGCCCACCGAGCAGCCCGCCGCGGCTTCCGGCAAGGCCAACGACTCCCTGTACACCGTGGAGTGGCACCCGCTCCCGCTGAGCGCCACCACCGACGGGGCGACCGCGCCGGAGTTCGTCGAGCACGGCGGCCTCGGCGCACTCGCCGCGAGGGAGGACGTGCCCGCACTGGTCGCCGTCGAGCTCACCGCGTCCCGGGAGGCCGCCGATCTCGCCGGTGCGGTGCACGAGGCCACGTGCCACACGCTCGCACTCGTACAGGAGTGGCTGGCCGAGGAGCGGTTCGAGTCCTCGCGCCTGGCCCTGGTCACGCGCGGCGCGGTCGCCGCCGTCGGCGAGGCGGGCCCCGCCGACCTGGTCGACGCAGCCCTTTGGGGCCTGGTCCGCTCGGCCCAGGCGGAGAACCCCGGCCGACTCGTGCTGGTGGACCTCGACGACGAACCGGCGTCCCGCGACGTACTGCCCGCGGCCCTCGCGACCGGCGAGGCACAGCTCGCCGTACGCGCCGGCGCGGTGCACATTCCACGGCTGGACCGCCTCGGTCCGCCCGGCGACGGCCTGGTGCCGCCCCCGGGAGCGGCCAACTGGCGGCTCGACGTGAGCACCCGGGGGACCGTGGACAACCTGATCCTGGCACCGGCCGAGGACGGCGGACCGCTGGGACCGGGCAAGGTCCGGGTCGCCATGCGCGCCGTCGGCCTGAACTTCCGCGACGTCCTGATCGCGCTCGACATGTACCCCGGCGACGTCCCGATGGGCGGCGAGGGAGCCGGCGTCGTCGTCGAGGTGGGGCCGGACGTGACACACCTGGCGCCCGGCGACCGCGTGATGGGCATCTTCCTCGGCGGGTCCGGGAAGTCGTCGGTCACCGACGCCGAGCAGCTCGTGCGCATCCCGGACACCTGGTCGTTCACCGACGCCGCGTCCGTGCCCATGGCCTACGCCACCGCGTACTACGCCCTGGTCGACCTGGCCGGACTCACCGCGGGGGAGTCGGTGCTCGTGCACGCCGCCGCGGGCGGCGTCGGCATGGCGGCCGTACAGCTCGCCCAGCACCTGGGTGCCGAGGTCTACGGCACCGCGAGCCCCGCCAAGTGGCACGCGCTGCGGAACATCGGCGTCCCGGACGCCCGGATCGCGTCCTCCCGGACGCTGGAGTTCGAGGAGTCCTTCCGCACCGCCAGTGACGGCCGGGGCGCCGACGTGGTGCTCAACTCGCTGGCCGGCGACTTCGTGGACGCGTCGCTGCGCCTGCTGCCGCGCGGCGGGCGGTTCGTCGAGATGGGCAAGACGGACCTGCGCGACCCGGGCACGGTCGCGCAGGCGCATCCCGGCGTTGCGTACCAGAGCTTCGACCTGGCCCTGCTGCCCGGCCGGCGGATCGGGGAGATCCTCACCGAGGTCATGTCCCTGTTCGACAAGGGTGCGCTGTCGCTGCTGCCCCTCAGGACCTGGCCGCTGCACCGCGCGCGGGACGCGTTCCGCTTCGTCGCGCGGGCCCAGCACATCGGCAAGATCGTGCTGACGGTGCCGCACGCTCTCGAACCGGACGGCACGGTGCTCATCACCGGGGGTACGGGCGCGCTCGGCGGGCTGGCCGCACGCCACCTGGTCACCGAACACGGGGTGCGCCACCTGGTGCTGGCCGGCCGCCGCGGCCGGGACGCCGCGGGCGCCGACGAGTTGGAGCAGGAGCTCACCGCACTCGGCGCCACGGTCCGGGTGGTCGCCTGCGACGCGGCCGACCGCGCCGCCCTCGCCGACGTACTGAGGGCGATTCCCGGGCAGCACCCGCTCACCGGTGTCGTGCACACCGCGGGGCTGCTCGCCGACGGCATCGTCACCTCGCTGACGCCCGAACAGGTGGAGCGAGTGCTGCGGCCGAAGGTCGACGGCGCGGTCAACCTGCACGAACTGACCCGGGACCTGGATCTCGCCGAGTTCGTCCTGTACTCCGGCGCGGCCGGTGTGCTGGGCAACGCGGGACAGGGCAACTACGCCGCCGCCAACACGTTCCTCGACGCACTCGCCCGGCACCGCCGCGCCACCGGTCGCGTCGCGACCTCGCTGGCATGGGGGCTGTGGGATCAGGGGGCCGGCAGCGGCATCACGGGCCATCTCGACGAGGCCGACCTCGCCCGGCTCAGCCGCACCGGCATGGGCGCGCTGTCACCGGAGGAGGGCATGGCGCTGTTCGACCGGGCGCTCGCCGCCGACGAGGCGGCTCTCGTGCCGGTCCCCGTCGATCTCGCGGTGATGCGCGCGGCCGCCGAACGGGGCGCGGTCCACCCGCTGTTCCGCGGGCTCGTCGGAGCGCCCTCGCGGCGGGTCCTGGACTCCGGCGCGGGTGCGGCCGAGTCCCTCACCGATCGGCTCGCCGCGCTCGCGGAGGGCGAGCGGCCGGCAGCCGTACTGGAGCTGGTGCGCAGCCATGTGGCCGCGGTGCTGGGTTTCCCCGGCGCCGAGTCCGTCGACCCGGGGCACGCGTTCAACGAGATCGGCTTCGACTCGCTGACCTCCGTGGAGTTCCGCAACCGGCTCAGGGCCGTCACCGGGCTCCGGCTGCCGGCGACGCTGGTCTTCGACCACCCGACGCCGGTGGTGCTGGCCGACCACCTGCTCGCCGAGATCGCGCCGCCGACCCGGTCCGCCGAGGAGCTGCTGCTCGGCGAACTCGACCGGATCGAGGCGGCGATGGCCGGCATGGCCGCCGAGGACGGCAGCACGGAGGAGATCACCGCACGGCTGGAACAACTGCTGTCCGGCTGGCGGAAGCGGACCCGGACCGAGAAGTCCGACGTCGCGGAACAGCTGGAGGACGCGAGCGCCGACGACGTGCTCAAGTTCATCGACAACGAGCTCGGCCTGGCCTGAGCGAACGCGGAAGGACACGCACATGGCCACCGAGGACCAGTTGGTCTCCTATCTCAAGCGCGTCTCCGGGGAACTGCACGACACCCGTAGGCGCCTGGTCGAAGCCCAGGACAAGGATCACGAGCCGATCGCGATCGTCGGCATGGCGTGCCGGTACCCCGGCGGGGTCACCTCGCCCGAGGACCTCTGGCGGGTCGTCACCGACGGCACCGACGCCATCTCGGGGCTTCCCGAGGACCGGGGCTGGGACCTGGAGTCGCTGTACGACCCCGACCCGGACGAGAACGGCACCGCGTACGTACGAGAGGGCGGGTTCGTCCACGACGCGACCGAGTTCGATCCCGCGTTCTTCGGGATCAGCCCGCGTGAGGCCGTCGCGATGGACCCGCAGCAGCGGCTCGCGCTGGAGACCGCCTGGGAGGCCGTCGAGCGGTCCGGAATCGACCCGACGACGCTGCGCGGCAGCCGTACGGGCGTGTTCGTCGGTGCGAACAGCGGCGAGTTCCTGACGCTCATGACGCGGGCCCAGCCGGAGTTGCAGGGCTACCTGATGACCGGTGTGGCCACGAGCGTCGTGTCCGGGCGCGTCTCCTACGTACTGGGACTGGAGGGCCCCGCGGCGACCATCGACACCGCGTGCTCGTCCTCGCTGGTCGCCGTGCACCTGGCGATACGCGCCCTGCGTGACGGCGACTGCACGATGGCGCTGGCGGGCGCGGTCACGGTGCTGTCCTCGCCCGGCAGCTTCATCGGGTTCAGCAGGCAGCGCGCGCTGGCCGCCGACGGACGGTGCAAGGCGTTCTCCGCCGAGGCGGACGGGATGGCGCTCGCCGAGGGCGCCGGCATGTTCCTGGTGGAGCGGCTCTCCGACGCCCGGCGCAACGGGCACCCCGTTCTGGCGGTGGTGCGTGGTTCGGCGGTCAACCAGGACGGTGCGAGCAACGGGCTCACCGCACCGAACGGCCCCGCGCAGCAGCGCGTGATCCGCCAGGCACTCGTCAACGCGAAACTCTCGCCGCACCAGGTCGACCTGGTGGAGACGCACGGCACCGGCACACCGCTCGGCGACCCGATCGAGGCGCAGGCGCTGATGGCCACCTACGGTCAGGGCCGGCCGGGCGGCAGCCCCCTGTGGATCGGCTCGGTCAAGTCGAACATCGGGCACTCGCAGGCGGCGGCCGGTGCGGCCGGGCTGATCAAGGCCGTGATGGCGCTGCGGCACAAGGTGCTGCCGAGGACCTTGCACGCGGACAATCGGTCCGAGCACATCGACTGGACCGAGGGTGACGTCGAACTGCTCACCGAGGCGCGCGCCTGGGAGTCGGACGAGCCGCGCCGTGCCGGTGTGTCCTCGTTCGGATTCAGCGGAACCAACGCGCACCTCGTCGTCGAGGAAGCCGCGGAAGCCGGTGGAGCCGAGGAAGCCGGTGGAGCCGCGGAGAGCGCGGGGGCCGAGCAGGCCGGTGAGCCGTCGGCGGACACCACGGCCACCGGCGCACTTCCCGCCGTGCCGTGGGTGCTGTCGGCGCACACCGACAGCGCACTGCGGGCCCAGGCCGGACGCCTGCTGGCCCACGACGCCCTGCACGACGACCCGGCGTCGGTCGCCGCCTCGTTGGTGTCCGGCCGCGCCGTCCTCGGATGCCGGGCGGTTGTCGTGGGCAGCGGCGAGGAACTGGCGGCCGGGCTGTCGTCCCTCGCCGAGGGAACGCCGTCGGCCTCGGTGGTCGAGGGCACGGCGGGCCAGGCCGGAAAGACCGCGTTGGTCTTTCCGGGCCAGGGTTCGCAGTGGATCGGCATGGGCGTGGAGCTGGCACGGACGAACCCCGCGTTCGCCGCGTCGCTGGCGGAGTGCGAGACGGCCCTGGCGCCGTACGTGGACTGGTCGCTGTCGGCCGTGCTGCGGGGTGACGAGGGTGCGCCCGGCTACGACCGGGTGGACGTCGTCCAGCCCGCGCTGTGGGCCATGATGGTGTCCCTGGCGCGCGTGTGGCGGTCCTGCGGTGTGGAACCGGCCGCGGTCGTCGGGCACTCGCAGGGCGAGATCGCGGCTGCGGTCGTCGCCGGTGCCCTGTCGCTCGACGACGGTGCGCGCGTGGTGGCCCTGCGCAGCCGGGCGATCACCGAGCTGTCCGGCCGCGGCGGCATGGTGTCCGTTCCGCTGTCGGCCGAGGAGGTGTCCGGCGGTCTCGCCCGATGGGGCGGCAGGGTGTCCGTCGCGGCCGTGAACGGTCCTTCCACGACGGTGGTGTCCGGCGACGCGGACGCCCTGGACGAGCTGCTGGCGGCGTATCAGGCCGACAACGTCCGGGCCCGCCGCGTCGAGGTGGACTACGCCTCGCACTCCGCCCACGTGGAAGCGATCGAGGACCGCCTCGCGGAGGTGCTGGGCCCGGTCGTGCCGCGGGAGTGCACGATCCCGTGGTACTCCACCGTGCGCGGGCAGTGGCTCACCGGCCTAGAGGCCGACAGCGGGTACTGGTACCAAAACCTGCGGGAGACCGTGTGGTTCGGCCCGGCGATCGAGACGCTCGCCGCCGACGGCTTCCGGACCTTCGTCGAGACCGGCGGCCACCCGGTGCTGAGGATCGGTGTGCAGGAAAGCGCGGAGCGGGCCGGCGTCACCGATGCCGTCGTGGTCGGCTCACTGCGCCGCGACGACGGCGGGCTCGACCGCCTGATGACGTCACTCGCCGAGGTGTGGGTGCGGGGCAGGGACGTCGACTGGGCAGACCTCATCGGCCCCCGGGCGCGGGTGGACCTGCCGACCTACGCCTTCCAGCGCCAGCCGTGCTGGCCCAGGAACGCCGCCCCGGTCACCGACGCCTCCGGCCTCGGCCTGGGCTCCGCCGAGCATCCGCTGCTCGGCGCGACCGTGCTGCTCGCCGACGGCGACGGAGTGCTGCTCACGGGCCGGCTGTCGGTCAGGTCCCACCCCTGGCTGGCCGATCACGCGGTCGGCGGCCAGGTGATCCTGCCGGGCACCGCGTTCGTGGAGCTCGCCGTCCGCGCCGGCGACGAGGCCGGCTGCCGGCTGATCGAGGAGCTGACGATCGAGTCGCCGCTCGTGCTGCCCGAGCAGGACGGCATGCAGCTGCAACTGGTCGTCGGCGCCGAGGAGGACGGCAGGCGGCCGCTGACCGTCCACGCGCGCCGCGACAACGCCGCACCCGACGAGCCGTGGACGCGGCACGCCGCGGGCTTCCTGGCCGCGGACGCGCCGGCGGCCCGCTTCGACGAGAACGACTGGCCGCCGGCCGGTGCCGAGGCACTGGCGCCGGAGGACGTGTACGAGACCATGACCGCGGTCGGCATCGGCTACGGGCCGGCCTTCCGCGGGCTGCGGGCGGTGTGGCGGCGCGGTACCGAGGTGTTCGCCGAGGTCGTCCTGCCGGACGAGGCGGACGGCGCCGATCGGTTCGGACTGCACCCGGCCCTGCTGGACGCCGCGCTCCAGCCCCTCGCGGTCAGCGGCTTCTTCGGCGACCGCGCCGGCGACGAGGGCGCGCTGCTTCCGTTCGCGTGGTCGGGGGTGCGGTTGCAGGCGACCGGCGCCACCGCGTTGCGCGTCCGGCTGTCGGCGTCCGGTGAACACGCGGTCCGGGTCGACGTGGCGGACACCTCCGGTGCGCCGGTGGCGTCGGTGGACTCGCTGGCCGTCCGGCCGCTGGCCGCCGGTGCCCTCGCCGGCCCGTCCGACCCGCTGCGCGACGCGCTCTTCCGACTGGACTGGGTGAGCGCGCCGGCGAGCACCGGGCCGGCGCTCGACGGCGCGATCTGTGTGTCCGCCGGCGAGGAGCCGGAGGAGTCTGCCGCACTGCGGGCCGCCCTGGAGGCAGCGGGTGCGCGGGTCGTGACAGCCACCGACGAAGCGCCGCGCCTGGGCTTCCTGGTGGTGGGCGAACCGTCCGGACAGGACCCGCGCGACGTCGTGCGGGAGACCACCACGCGCGCCCTCTCCGCGGCACAGCGGTGGCTCGCGGAGGACCACGGCGCCGGCGTACCGCTCGTGCTGCTGACCACGGGCGCCGTCGCGACGACCGATCCCGCCCCGGTGGACCCGGCGCAGGCCGCGGTCTGGGGACTGATCCGGTCCGCACAGTCGGAGAACCCGGGCCAGTTCGTCCTGCTGGACATCGACGGCACCGAGGCGTCATGGGCCGCCGTTCCCGCGGCGATCGCCTCCGGCGAACCACAACTGGCGTTGCGCGACGGCGCGGCGTACCTGCCGAGGCTGGCCCGGCACACCGGGTCCGAGGAGCCCGTCGCCCCCTGGGACGGGAACGGCACCGTACTGGTCACCGGTGGCACCGGCACGCTGGGTGCGATCGTCGCCAGGCACCTGGTCGCCCAACACGGCGTCCGTCACCTGCTCCTGACGAGTCGTAGCGGCCCGGGCGCCGAGGGCGCCGCCCAACTGCGCGCGGACCTCGCCGAGCTGGGCGCCACCGCCTCCGTCGTCGCGTGCGACGCGGCCGACCGCGAGGCGCTGGCCGCGGTGCTGGCGGCCGTGCCCGCCGAGCACCCGCTGACCGGTGTGGTGCACGCCGCGGGCGCGCTCGACGACAGTGTGTTCGGGGCACTCACCCCGGAGCGTGTCGACGTGGTGCTGCGGCCCAAGGCCGACGCCGCGCTGAACCTGCACGATCTCACCCGGGACCTCCCGCTGACCGCGTTCGTGCTGTTCACCTCCGCCGCGGGCATGTTCGGCGGACTCGGCCAGGGCAACTACGCCGCGGCCAACGCGTTCGTCGACGCGCTCGCGCAGCACCGGCGGTCGGCCGGCCTGCCCGCCGTGTCGATGGCCTGGGGTCTGTGGGACCGGGCCAGCGGCCTGACCGGAGCGCTCGACGACGCCGACCGTGCGCGGCTCGCCAGGACCGGGGTCAGCCCGCTGTCCACGACGGACGGCCTGGCGCTGTTCGACGCGGCGTGCGCCACCGACCGCGCCACGCTCGTACCGGTGCGACTGGAGTTCGCGGCGCTCCGCGCGAGCGCCAGGACCGGGGTGGTACAGCCCCTTCTGCGGGGCCTGGTGCCGAGCCCGGCCCGTCGTGTGGCCGGCGCGGGTGAGGGGGCGTCCGCACTGCGCGACCGGCTGGCCAGGATGCCGGCGGCCGAGCACCCGCGGGTACTGCTCGACCTCGTCCGTACCCAGGTCGCGGTGGTGCTCGGGCTCCCCGACGCCGGCGTCATCGACGACGGGCGCGCGTTCCGGGAGACCGGTTTCGACTCACTGACGGCCGTCGAGCTCCGCAACAGGATGAACGCGGCCACCGGGCTGCGGCTGCCCGCGACGCTGGTCTTCGACTATCCGACCCCGGCGGCCCTGGCCGAGTACCTGCGCGCCGAGCTGCTCGACGCGCCGGGCACCGCCCCCGTCGCCACCCACGCCACGGCGGCGGACGACGAGCCGATCGCCATCATCGGGATGAGCTGCCGGCTGCCCGGGGGCGTCACGTCACCCGAGGACCTGTGGCAGTTGGTCGCCGACGGCGGCGACGCCGTCTCGATGTTCCCGGCCGACCGCAACTGGAACCTCGACGAGCTCTACCACCCGGACCCGGACCACCCGGGCACCAGCTACACGCGCCAGGGCGGTTTCGTCTACGACGCGACCCGGTTCGATCCGGCGTTCTTCGGGATATCGCCGCGCGAGGCGGTGACCATGGACCCGCAGCAGCGGCTCCTGCTGGAGGGCACCTGGGAGGCGCTCGAAGACGCGGGCATCGACCCGGCCACGGTCCGCGGCAGCCGGACGGGCGTGTTCGTCGGGCTGATGTATCACGACTACGGCGTGCAGTTGCAGAACCTGCCCAAGGAGCTGGAGGGCTTCGTCGGCACCGGGCTGTCCGGCGCGGTCGCCTCCGGCCGGGTGTCGTACACCTTCGGCTTCGAGGGCCCGTCGGTCGTGCTCGACACCGCCTGCTCGTCCTCGCTGGTGGCGCTGCACATGGCCGCCCAGGCACTGCGTCGCGGCGAGTGCTCACTCGCCGTGGCCGGCGGGGTGACCGTGCTGTCCACGCCCTCGGTCTTCATCGACTTCAGCCGGCAGCGCGGCCTCGCACCGGACGGCCGCTGCAAGTCGTTCGCGGCCGGTGCCGACGGCACGGGCTGGGGCGAGGGCGTCGGGATGCTGCTGGTGGAGCGGCTCTCCGACGCCCGGCGCAACGGGCACCCCGTTCTTGCGGTGGTGCGTGGTTCGGCGGTCAACCAGGACGGTGCGAGCAACGGGCTCACCGCGCCCAACGGCCCCTCGCAGCAGCGGGTGATCCGACAGGCGCTCGCCGATGCCGGCCTCTCCCCGTCCGACGTCGACGTCGTCGAGGCACACGGCACGGGTACGAAGCTCGGCGACCCGATCGAGGCGCAGGCCCTGATCGCCGCCTACGGCCAGGACCGCCCGGCCGACCGCCCCCTGCGCCTCGGCACGGTGAAGTCCAACATCGGTCACACCCAGGCCGCCGCAGGCGTGGCCGGTGTGATCAAGATGGTGATGTCCCTGCGCAACGGCGTACATCCCAAGACGCTGCACGTGGACGAACCGTCGCCCCACGTGGACTGGTCGGCCGGCGCCGTCCGGCTGCTCACCGAGCCGGTGGACTGGCCGCAGGACGAACGGCCGCGCCGCGGCGGGGTCTCCTCCTTCGGTATCGGTGGCACCAACGCCCACGCGATCATCGAGGAGGCACCCGCGCTCCCACCGGCCCCGGCCACCCGGTCCGACGCCGACCCGGTGGCGTGGCCGCTGTCGGCGAAGACCGCGGACGCCCTCGTCGCACAGGCACGGCGGCTGCGCGCACACCTGGACACCCACCCCGAGCAGACCGCCGCCGGCATCGCGTCCGCGCTGGCCACGACGCGTTCCTCGTTCCGGCACCGCGCCGTGGTGGCGGGCGCCGGCCGGGACGACCTCGCCGCAGGGCTGGACGCCCTGATCGCCGGCGCGGACACACCCCGCCTGACCACCGGAACCACGAACACCGGCAAGACGGCCTTCCTGTTCACCGGACAGGGCAGCCAGCGACTCGCGATGGGGCAGGCGCTCCACGACGCCTTCCCGGTGTACGCCTCCGCGTTCGACGAGGTCTGCGCCCATCTGAACAAGCACCTCGACCGGCCGCTGGAGGACGTCGTACGCGGCGATGCCGCGCTGCTGGACCAGACCCAGTACACCCAGGCCGCGCTGTTCGCGGTCGAGGTCGCCCTCTACCGCCTGCTGCGCGCCTGGGGAGTCACGCCCGACTTCCTCGCCGGCCACTCGATCGGCGAGCTCGTCGCCGCGCACGTGGCCGACGTGCTGTCGCTGGAGGACGCGGCCCTGCTGGTCGCCGAGCGCGGCCGGCTGATGCAGGCCCAGCCGTCCGGCGGCGCCATGGTGTCGGTACGCGCGCCCGAGGAGACCGTCCGGACCCTGCTGGCCGGACGGACCGACCAGGTCGGCATCGCCGCGGTCAACGGACCGCGGTCCGTGGTGCTCTCCGGCACCGAGTCCGCGGTCGCGGACATCGCCGAGCAGCTCGCCGGGCGGGGGCTCAGGACCAGGAGGCTGGCGGTCAGCCACGCCTTCCACTCCCCGCTCATGGATCCCGTGCTCGCGGACTTCACCGCCGTCGCCGAGAGCGTCACCTTCCGGCCGCCGCGGATTCCCGTCGTCTCCGACGTCACCGGCCGGACGGCCACCGACGACGAGCTGACCTCGCCCGCCTACTGGGCCAGGCATCTGCGCGACACGGTGCGCTTCCACGACGGCGTCCGCGCGCTGTCGGACGCCGGTGTCACCACCTTCCTCGAACTGGGCCCGGACGCGGTGTTGTCCGCGATGGTCCAGGAGACCGTCACCGAGGAGAACGGCATCGCCCTGGCGGTGCTGCGCCGCGACCGCGACGAGGTCGACACGCTGGTCGGCGCGCTCGCACAGGCCCACACCCGCGGTGTCGCCGTGGACTGGGCCGCGCCCACCGGGCCCGCCGAGGCGGTGCCGCTGCCGACGTATCCCTTCCAGCACGAGCGGTTCTGGCCGGAGCCCGTCACGCGGGAACCCGTCGCCGACCATCCGCTGTGGGCGGCCGTCGACAGCGGGGACCTGACCGCCCTCCTGGGCGTGCTCGGGCTGTCGGCGGACGCCGCGGCCGACGACCTGCTGCCCGCGCTGGCGGCACTGCGCGACGGTCCGGCCGGCCGGGACGAGCGCGGTCTGCGGTACCGGATCGAGTGGACGCCGATGGCCGAGGTCCCCGGTGCCGCGCTGTCCGGTACCTGGCTGGTCGTCGCCGCGGAGTCCGAGGCCGACGGCGAGCGGGTGCGAGACCTGGTCGCCGGGATGGCCGCGGCCGGGGCCGACGTCGTCACCACGGCCGTCGCCGCCTCGTCGGACCTGTCCGCCCTCGCCGGCACGACCGCCGGACGCTACGCGGGCGTCGTCTGCCTCGTGCCGACCGACGGGAGTGAGTGGTTCGCCCACACCGTGCCGGTCCTGGTGGCCGGGGCCACGGCGCCGACGTGGCTGCTGACCACCGGTGCGATGCCCGTGACCGACGCGGACACACCCAAGGAGTACGGACACCATCGGGCCTGGGGCCTCGGCCGGGAGGCGGGCCGCGAGCACCCGGAGCGCCGGGGCGGTCTCGTCGACCTCCCGCCGCGCCTGGACGGGCTGGCCCGACGGAGGCTGTGCGCCGTGCTTGCCGGCCTGACCGGCGAGGACGAGGTCGCGATCCGGCCGGCGGGTGCCTTTGCCCGCCGCCTGCGACCGAAGGCCGCCGCGAAGGGCACCGAGTCGTGGCAGCCGTCGGGCACCGTCGTGGTCGCCGGAGCGCTGGACGCCCCCGCGACGGCGCTCGCCCGATGGGCCGCCCGCAACGGCGCGGAGCGGGTCGTACTGACCGCCCCCTGCGCCGAGTTGCGCAGCGAGCCGGGGATCGTCGTCGACCCCTGCGACCCGTCGGACGCGGCGTCCATGGCGGCGCTCGTCGCACGCGTGGGCGGCTCACTCACCGCGGCGGTGTACCGGGGTGAGGACGAGCGGGCCGCCGACGTCCTGCACGACCTGGTCGCGCCGGGACGCCTGGTGACCCTGGTTCCCGCCGAGGCGGCGTGGGGCGGTGCCGGATGCGCCGCGCTGACCGCCTTCGACGCGCTGGCCCGCCGGCGTGCCGCGCTGGGGATGCCGTCGCTGTCGGCCGCCGTCGGCGTGCGCGACCCCGAGGACGCCGTCACGGCCGTCCGTCAGGCGGGCGATCCGACCCTGGTCGTCACCGACGCCGACTGGAACGAACTGGTGGCGCACGGCCCGGTGCCGCTGCTCGCCGAACTGGCCGGTGACCGGCCGGACGAAGCACCCTCCGACGTGATTGACAGTCAGGCGGCCTTCCAGCAGCGGTTCATCGCGACCGCCGAGGGAGAACGCCACGCGTTCGTGCTGGAGTTCGTACGGGCGCAAGCGGCGGCCGTGCTGAACTTCGCGTCCCTGGACGCGGTCGACCCTCAGACACGGTTCCTGGAATTCGGCATGTCCTCGATGGCGGCCGTCGAACTCCGGAACCGGATCGTGGCCCTGACCGGCGCGGAACTCGAAGCCGACGTGGTGTACGAGTACCCGACCGCCACCGGGATCGCCGGGCATCTGCTCACCGCCCTGCCCGTCGCCGAACCCGTGTGACCTCCCGTTACCGTCCGGCTCCGTGCCGGGCGGTAACGGCCTTCCCGTGCCAGGGGCGTGGGCCTCCGGTGCTCCGCGCCTGCGCCACTGATCCACTCTCCGCCGCGGGGGAGGCCGTAAGCTGACCACGGCTCGATCGCGCCCGTACGACGGCGGTCGGCCGTCTTCGGGGGAGGATAAGCGGTGATCAAGATCTTGATCGCGGATGATCAGGCACTGGTCAGTGGGGCGTTGGCGTCGATGCTGCGTCTCGAACCGGACATCGATGTCGTCGCGCAGGTCCAGTCCGGGGACGCGGTGCTGCCGGCCGTCCTGCGCCTGCGGCCCGATGTCGTGCTGATGGACGTACAGATGCCGGGCAGGAACGGCCTGGAGGTCGCGGCCGACCTGCGCCGGGAGATGCCCTCGTGCAAGGTGGTCATCTGCACCGCGTTCGGGCGGCCCGGCTATCTGACCAGGGCGACGGCGGCCGGGGCCGTCGGATTCGTCGTCAAGGACTCCCCGCCGGAGCGGCTCGTCGAAGCCGTCCGCCGGGCCGCCGCGGGCATGCGGCTGATGGACCCCGCGCTGTCGTCGAAGGCGCTCGTCGCGGGGACCAGCCCGTTGACCGGGCGGGAGCGGGACGCACTCTGCGCGGCACGCAACGGCGGCACGATCACCGACATCGCCCGGACACTGCACCTCTCCGAGGGCACCGTCCGCAACCACATCTCGTCCGCCATGACGAAGACCTCGGCCCGTACACGGGCCGAGGCCGCCAGGATCGCCGAGGAGAACGGCTGGCTGTGACGGCCTCCCGCGGGGGAGGCCGTCACGTGGTCGTGGAACCCCGGTCGAGGGCCCGCGACGCGGTCAGACCTCTTCGGTACGCAGCCGGCGGGCCAGTCCGCTCGGCGTCGGGGTGTCGAACAGGTCCTTCAGCTTGAGCCGCACCTGAGTGGCCGACTGGACCTCCTGGAGCAGCCGCACCCCGAGGAGCGAATGCCCGCCGTTCGCGAAGAAGTTGCTGTCCGGGCCGACGTCACCGCGCTGCAGCAGCGTCTTCCAGAGGGCGACCAGCGTCTCCACCAGGTCGTCGGCCTTCTCGGTGCGCTGCTCCGCCACGTCGTCCGTGACATGTCGGCTCGCACGGAGTTCCTCGGCCCGGCGACGCAGCGCCGGGTAGTCCACCTTGCCACTGCCGGTCATCGGGAAGGCGTCCACTGCGGCGTACTCCTGCGGCATCGCCGAGTTGGGCAGCAGCGCGTGCGCGTGGTCCCACAGCTCCGACGTGATGCAGGGCCGCCCGGGCGCCGTGACGAAGGCCCACAGCGCGCCGTCGGCACTGGGATCCCCGACGAGCACGACGGCGGCGCCGGTCACGTCCGGGTGCGCGCGCAGAACCTCCTCCACCTCACCCAGCTCGATGCGGTTGCCGCGCAGCTTGACCTGCCGGTCCATGCGGCCGAGGATCTCCAACTGCCCGTCGTGGGTCCACCTGGCCAGGTCCCCGGTGCGGTAGAAGCGCCCGAAGGCAGGGTGCTCCCCGAACCGCTCCGCGACCAGCTCCGGGCGGTTGTGGTACCCGAAGGACAGACCGCTGCCGGCGATGCACAGTTCGCCCCGCACACCGAGCGGCAGCACCGTTCCGTGCGGGCCGGCGATGTGGACGTGTGTGTTCGCCACCGGGGTTCCGACGGTGATCACGTCCTCCGTGCCCGGCCTGACGACTCCGCCCGTCGACCAGACGGTGGTCTCGGTCGGGCCGTAGAAGTTGAACAGGGTGCACCCGGTGGCCGTCAGCCTCCTGGCGAGCGCGGCCGGCAGCGGTTCGCCGCCGATGATCACGACGCGCCCGGCCAGCCGGTCGGCCACGTCGTCGATGACCATGCGCCAGGTGGTGGGCGTCGCCTGGAGGACCGAGATCTCGTGCCGCTCCAGCATCCCGGCGAGCGCCGCCCCCTGCGTACGCGCCTCGTCCGGTGCGATCACCAGAGTGCCGCCGGTGACCAGGGGGAGGAACAGTTCGAGGGTGGACATGTCGAAGCTGAACGTCGTCACCCACAGCATCGACGTGCCGTGGTCGCCGAGCAGCTCCGCGACGTGTGCGACCAGGTTCGCCAGCGCGCCGTGGCCGATCCGCGTGCCCTTGGGGAGCCCCGTCGAGCCCGACGTGTAGATGAGGTACGCCTGGTCCTGCGCGGTCACGGGCGGCTTCGCCAGGACCGTGCCCGCGGCGGGCGTCACGCCGTCGACGTCGACGAGCGGGAGGACCGTGCGGTCGCCGGGGACGGCGACGCCCGGGCCCGCCAGGACGACCACCGCGCCGGAGTCGTCCAGCTGATAGGTGACCCGCTGTTCGGGGTGGTCCGGGTCGAGCGGCAGATACGCGGCGCCGCACAGCCAGACGCCGAACACGGCCGCGACGAGTTCGGGGCCGCGCGGAGCGAGGAGCGCCACGGTGTCACCCGCGCCGATGCCGGCCTCCGCCAGCAGGTCCCGCGTGGCCTCGGCCGCGGCCCACAGCCGCCGGGCGCCGACCGAGCGCGCCCCGTCCACCACCGCCGTCCTGTCCTCCTCCGGTGCGGCGGAGACCGTGGCGGCGAACATCTCCAGCACCGTGGCCGGCTCGACGGCGCGCGCGGTGTCGTTCGCCGCGTCGATCACGTCGTGGTCGTGCGCCGCCCAGACCGGCAGCTCACTGAAGGGTTCGTCCGGCCGGCTCGCGAGCGCGACGAGCAGCTCGTCGTACCGGGCGATCAGCATGTCCACGTCCTCCGGATCGAAGACGTCGACGCAGTACCCGGCGCGCACCTCGATCCCCTCCGCCGTGGAGGTGACGAAGAACTCCAGGTCGAACTTGCTGGTGCCGGTCTCCACCATGAGCTGCTCGGCCGGCTGCCCGTCGATCGAGAACGCGGCCCTCGTCTCGACCGGCGCGTAGTTGAACGTGTGCCGGAACAGGCTGTTGCGCCCGGACGCGGTCCTCCTCGGCACGAATTCGAGGATGCCCTCGGCCGAGTAGTCCGCGTGCGCCATCGCCTCGAAGAACGTGCGCCGGTTCAGGCGGACGAACGAGCGGAAGGTCTCCGCCCGGTCGATGGGAGTCCGCAGGATCAGCACGTTCGCGTGGTAGCCGATCGCCTGCTCCGCCCCCGGCGCGCGGACGTTCACCGGTGACCCGATGGTGAGGTCGGGTCCGGCGCCGTGCGCGGCCAGCAGCACTCCGTACGCGGCCGTCATCACCACCGACTCGGGAGCGTTCAGCTCCAGCCCCATCCCCTTGACCGCGTCGCGTGCGGCCGGGGACAGCGCCCGGGTCCGCACCGCGCCGGCCAGGGTCGTCACCGCGGGCGCCGGTTTCTCGCACCACAGGTCGAGGGCGTCCGCGTCGACCCCGTCGAGCTTCGCCCGCCAGTACGCCTGGCTGGTCTCCCGCGCCGGCTGCTCCTGCCAGGCCGGCACGATCTCCGTACCGGGATCCGTCCCCGCGGCCAGCGCGTTGTAGCGCGCGACGAACTCGCCCAGGAGCAGCGCGGAGGACCGGCCGTCGAAGTTCGCATGGTGAACGGCGACGCAGACCACGTCGGCCGGCCCCTGCGTCACATGGGCCGCACGCAGCAGGAACTCGCCGTCCGGCTGGAAGGGCCGCGCGACGAATCCGGTGAGCCAGGGGACGAGCTCCTCGCTGTCCAGGTCGGCCCGGACGACCTGGACAGCGGCCTCCTCAGGACGCAGCACCTCGCGCACGAGGCCGCTCGGCCCCGGCCGGAACACCGTGCGCAGCACCGCGTGCTTGCGGACGAGCCCGGCCACGGTCTGCCGGACCAGGTCCTCCCGCAGCCGGCCCTCGACGCGGAACGTCATGTTCAGGTTGTTGACCCCCGTGCCCGGCACGAACTCCTCAAGCAGCCACAACGCCTGCTGCTTCTGTCCGGCCTGCTTGTCGTCGGGGACGGCGATCATCTGGTCGGTCGTCATGGTCAGCGCTCCAGCAGCTTGTCGACGGTCTGGGCCACGCCGGCGGACCGCAGGAGTTCGCTGTGGCTCTCGTCGAACCCGATCTCGTGCGCGACGAATTCACCGGGGCCCATCTCACCGGTGACCTTCAGCCGGTTCAGCCCGTTCTCCGGGCTGGACGAGCTCAGCGCCGTGGCACGGAGCCAGGTCGCCCGGGGGTCCAGCCCGTCGGCGAGGCTCAGGTAGGACAGGAACGCGCTGAACAGGCTCCACATCTCCGCGCTGTATTCCGCGTCGAGACCCGCTCGGGCGAACGCGCCGTCACTGATCCGGCGGAACGCGCCGAACATGTCCGCGGCGTACTGACCCACCGACGTGCCGTCCACCGTGAGGAACTCCCCGAGCTTCGCGTGTATCTCCGCGAGTTCGGCCTCGTTCAGGATGGTGTTCAGCTGGTCGAGGACCTTGGCCAGTTGGTACTGGATGGTCACCATCTGGGTCGGTTCGGGGTCGATGACGATGAGTTCCGGCACGGTGTCCTGGCTCTCGGCCAGCCCGTCCGCCAGCGCCGCCGCGTACACCGAGCCGACGCAGTAGCCGATGACGGCGCGCACCGTCAGGCCGCTCTCCCGCACCGGCGCCAGCCACGACCGGATGTAGTCGTCGACGTCGACGTCGGCGTTGGGGGCGACCGAGGGCGGCACGATCAGCCAGTAGTTGCTGTCGTGTTCCAGATGCGGCACGAGGTCGGGGAATCCGGCTTCCGGGCGTCCGGTCGTCTGGAAGTCGGCGCACAGGACGACGTCCGACGACGACGAGGTGCGAAGGGGGGTCCAGGTGCTGCTGATGCTCATGGCTACGCTTTCGGGTTGTCGGTTCGCTGGTTCCGCTTGTCTCGGATCAGCCGGGTCTCAGGAGTCCCGGCCGTCCAGGGCGAGCTGAATGAGGTTGTCGACGTCCATCTCGTCGATGCCCTCCGCCACGCTTTCGTCCGGGTTCTCGCTGTCGTCCGGCGCGTCGGCGAGCCGGAGCAGGGCGTCCAGCAGGCCGGCGGCCTGAAGTCGTCGGAGGGAAACGGTCGCCAGGACGTGCCGCAGCCGCGCCTCGTTGGGCACTGCCGCGCCGGTGTCGGTACTCATCTCGGGGAAGAGCAGACCCAGCACGTAGCCGGTCATGGCACGAGGCGTCGGATAGTTGAAGACGAGCGTGGTCGGCAGCCGGACACCCAGGGACGCACTCAGCCGGTTCCGGAACTCCACCGCGGTCAACGAGTCGAACCCGAGGTCCTGGAACGCCCGGTCGGCGACGATGGCCCGCCGGTCGGCGTAACCGAGGGCCGCGGCGGCATGTGTCCGGATCAGGTCGGTGACGGCCTTCGTCCGCTCCTCCGGCGACCGGGCGGCCAGCCGGTCGGCGAACTCCTCCGGCGCGACGGAGCTGCCCGCGGTACGCCGGACCGGCCGGCGCAGCAGGCCGCGCAACAGCGGGGAGGCGGCGTCGAGCGGGCGGTCCACCAGCAGCCGCACGGGCACCATGAGCGGCCGGGCGGCGGCCACCGACGTGTCGAACAGCGCCAGTCCGTCCTCGACCGGCAGTGGCGCGATGCCGGCGCGTGCCAGTCGTGCCTCGGAGGCTTCGTCGAGCCCGGCAGCCATGCCGCCGGCCTCCCAGAGGCCCCAGGCCACCGACGTGGCGGGCAGGCCCTGCGCCACGCGGTGGTGCGCGAGGGCGTCCAGGAAGGCGTTGGCGGCACCGTAGTTGGCCTGCCCGGCACCGCCGAGCACCCCGGAGGTCGAGGAGAACAGCACGAACGCGGACAGGTCCCGGTCGCGGGTCAGCTCGTGCAGGTGCCAGGCGGCTTCCGCCTTGGGCCGCAGCACGCCGGCCATCTTGTCCGGGGTCATGGTGGCGAGCACACCGTCGTCGAGCACACCCGCCGTGTGAACCACAGCGGTCAGCGTGGGCGCGGAGTCCACCACGGAGGCGAGGGCACCGCGGTCGGCGACGTCGCACGCCGCGACCGTGACACGGGCGCCGAGCCCGGTCAGCTCCGCGACGAGGCCGGTCGCGCCCGGCGCGTCCGTCCCCTTGCGACTGACCAGGACAAGGTCCCGCACCCCGTGCGCGGTCACCAGATGGTGTGCGACGAGACTGCCGAGGCCGCCCGTTCCACCGGTGATCAGGACCGCGCCGTCACCGAAGCCGGGCCGGTCCGTTCCGCGCGCGGTGGCCCTGGCCAGCCGGGGGACGCGTACCTCGCCGGAGCGGATCGCCAGCTGCGGTTCGCCCGTCGCCAGCGCGCCCGGTACGAGGTGTTCGGCACCGCCGGCCACGTCCAGCAGGACGATCCGCTCGGGCTGTTCGGCCTGCGCGGCGCGGACGAGCCCCCAGACGGCCGCCTGGCACGGATCCACGTCGTCCTTCGGTTCCGTGGCGACGGCCGAGCGGGTGACGACCACCAGCCGCGAGGACGCGAAGCGCTCGTCGGCCAGCCACTCCTGAACGACGCTCAGCATGCCGCCGGTGACGTCGTACAGGGCGTCCGGCACATCGGTGTCAGGCCGCGGGGCGGCGATCAGCACGTGGCCGGGAGGCTCCGCACCGAGTGCGGCGAGGTCGGGGTACCGCTCCGCGTCCAGGCCGGTCAGCGCCTCCCCGATGACGGCCGTGCCGCCGACGGCGTCCGCGAGGGGCACGGTCGCCCAGTCCACCTGGAACAGCGCGTCGTCCGTCGCCGGCCGCTGGACGGGCGCCATCGCCCGCAGGGACACGGCGCCGATCCGGGCCACCGGCGCTCCGGCGACGTCCGCGACCGACAGGGCGAACCCGCTGTCCGACTCGGTGATCCGCACCCGAATGCGCGTCGCGCCCGAGGCGTGGAGGCTGACGTCCTGCCACGAGAACGGCAGGTACGGGCGCCCGTCCTCGGCCTCGTCGAGGAGACCTCCGGCGGCGATCGCGTGCAGCGTGCCGTCCAGCAGCGCGGGATGCAGACCGAACCGGGCGGCCTCGCCCTCCGCGTCCGCGGGCAGCTCGATCTCGGCGAACACCCCGGTATCCGTACGCCAGGCTGCCCGCAGGCCCGTGAAGGTCGGGCCGTACTCCATGCCGCCGGCGGACAGCCGTGCGTACAGGCCGTCGACGTCCAGCGGTTCGGCGTCCGGCGGCGGCCAGCTGCCGAACGCGAGGTCCGGTGCGGACGCCTGGCCGGCCAGTACGCCGACGGCGTGCGTGGTCCACCGTCCGCTTCCGGACCTGGCGTGGATGCCAACGGTGTGCCGCCCCTGCCCGTCCGGTGCGGCGACGGTCACCTGCACCTGCGCCGAGCCCTGGTCCGGCAGCACCAGGGGGGCGTGCATGACCAGTTCCTCGACCGCGCCGGCTCCCACCTCGTCCGCGGCCCTGATCGCCATGTCGACGAGCGCCGCTCCGGGCACGACGGCGGCCCCGTTGACCGTGTGGTCGGCGAGCCAGGCGTGCGAGGCGACCGAGAGACGGCCGGTGAGCGTGACCGCCTCCGAGTCCGGGGCCGGCACCAGCGCGCTGAGCAGGGGGTGATCGAGCGCGCCGAGACCGGCGGTGGTGACGTCACCGGCGGGCCGCGGAGCGTCCAGCCAGTGGCGCTCGCGCTGGAACGCGTACGTCGGCAGCGGGACGTACCGTTCGGGCACGTCGGCGAAGTAGCGGCCCCAGGTCACCGCGGTCCCGCCCGTGTGCAGCCGCCCGAGCGCCTCGACGAGGGTGCGTACCTCGTCGCTCTCCTTGCGTGCGGTGGGCACGCACAGCGCGTCGCCGTCCAGGATTCCTTCGGCGAGGGCGGTGAGCACGGTGTCCGGCCCCAGCTCGACGAACGTGGTCGCGCCGGCCGCGTGCGCGGCGGCGACGCCGTCGGCGAAGCGCACGGCGTGCCGGACGTGGTCCACCCAGTAGGCGGGGGTCGCGTGCTGTCCGGTGCCGAGGTCGCCGCTGAGGTTGGACACGACGGGGAGGGCCGGGGCGTGGTAGTCGAGTCGTGCCGCCACGGCACGGAACTCGTCCAGCATCGGGGCCATCAGCGGGGAGTGGAACGCGTGCGACACCCGCAGCCGCCGCACGCGCGTGCCGCGCGCGGCGACGGCCTCCTCGATCTCGGTGACCCGCTTCTCCGTGCCGGACACCACGACCGAGGACGGTCCGTTCACCGCGGCGATGCCGATCTCGTCCGCGTGGTCCCGCAGCAGCGGCAGGATCTCGTCCTCGGATGCCGCGACGGCGAGCATGGCGCCGCCGGCGGGCAGCGCCTGCATCAGGCGGGCACGCGCCGCGACGAGTGTGCACGCGTCCTCCAGAGAGAACACCCCGGCGACATGCGCCGCGGCGATCTCGCCGATCGAATGCCCGACGAGGACATCCGCCGTGACACCGATGGAGACGAGCAGCCGGTACAGGGCCACCTCGAAGGCGAACAGCGCCGGCTGGGTCATGCCCGTCTCGTCCAGGGCGGCGCCGTCGGAGAACATCACGTCCCGGACCGGTCGGGGGAGCAGCGGGTCGAGCTCCCGGCACACGTCGTCGAGCGCGTCGGCGAACACGGGGAACTCCTCGGCGAGCGCACGCCCCATGCCCAGGCGCTGGCTGCCCTGCCCCGAGAACAGGAACGCGGTCAGGCCGGCGGCCCGCGCGTCGGCCGGGGCGACATCCTGGGTGTCGGCCGACGGGCCCGCGCCGAGGGCGCGCAACCCGGCGAGCAGTTCCTCCCGTTCGGCTCCCACGACCACACCGCGGTGCTCCAGCAGGGCCCGGCCGGACACGAGAGCGCGGCCGGTCGCGGCGATGTCCACGTCGGTGTGCGTGTCGAGCCAGGACAGCAGGTGCGCGGCCTGCGCGCGCAGGCCCTCCGGTGTCTTGGCCGAGAGCGGCCAGGGCACGATCCGGGGCCCGGCCGCCGTGAGGGGTTCGGGCGCCGCGGCGGGCGGCTGCTCGGCGGGCGGCTCCTCGATGATGACGTGCGCGTTGGTGCCGCTCACGCCGAAGGAGGACACACCGGCCAGGCGCGGGCGGCCCGCGGAATCCCATGGGCGTGCTTCCGTCAGCAGGGAGACCGCGCCCGCCGACCAGTCGACGTGCGGCGTGGGCTCGTCGACGAGGAGTGTGCGCGGGAGCATGCCGTGGTGCATGGCCATGACCATCTTGATGATGCCGCCGACACCGGCGGCGGCCTGGGTGTGGCCGATGTTGGACTTCAATGAGCCGATCCACAGCGGCCGGTCGGCCGGCCGGTCCTGGCCGTAGGTCGCGATGAGTGCCTGGGCCTCGATCGGGTCGCCCAAGGTCGTTCCGGTGCCGTGCGCCTCGACGGCGTCGATGTCCGACGTGGACAGCCCGGCGTTCGCCAGAGCCTGGCGGATGACGCGTTCCTGGGAAGGGCCGTTGGGCGCGGTGAGACCGTTGCTCGCACCGTCCTGGTTGGTCGCGGTGCCGCGGACGGTGGCGAGCACCGGATGCCCGTTGCGCCGGGCGTCACTGAGCCGCTCGACCAGCAGCAGGCCGGCGCCCTCGCTCCATCCCGTGCCGTCGGCACCGGACGCGAAGGACTTGCAGCGGCCGTCCGGGGAGAGCCCGCGCTGCCGGGAGAACTCGACGAACACGTTCGGTGTGGCCATCACGGTGACACCGCCGGCGAGCGCGAGATCGCACTCGCCGGAGCGCAGGGCCTGGATCGCGGAGTGCAGCGCGACGAGCGACGACGAGCAGGCGGTGTCGACGGTGACGGCCGGGCCTTCGAAGCCGAACGTGTACGCGACACGGCCCGAAGCGACGCTTCCGGCACTGCCGTTGATGACGAAGCCCTCATAGCCGGCCGGCGCCTGCGCCAGCCGCGCACCGTAGTCGTGATACATCACGCCGGTGTAGACACCGGTGTTGGTACCGCCGACCGAGGCGGGGTCCAGGCCGGCCCGTTCGAGCGTCTCCCAGGTGAGTTCCAGCAGCAGTCGCTGCTGAGGGTCCATGGCCGTGGCCTCGCGCGGCGAGATGCCGAACAGTGCGGGATCGAACTGATCCGCGTCGTGAAGGAAGCCGCCGTGCCGGGTGTAAGTGGTCCCGGCATGGTCCGGGTCGGGGTCGTACAGCGTGTCGAGGTCCCAGCCACGATTGGTGGGGAACGTGCTGGTGGTGTTGGTCTCCTCGGTGAGGAGACGCCACAGGTCGTCCGGTGTGCTGACGCCGCCCGGGTAGCGGCACGCCATGGCGACGATCGCGATGGGCTCGTCGGTGCGGCCGGCCGCCGACACCTGAGCACGGGCCACCGTCGCACCGGTCAGCCGGCTGTGCAGATGAGTGGCGAGCAGGCGGGGAGTGGGGTGGTTGAACAGCAGCGTGGGAGCGAGCGTGAGGCCGGTGGCCGCGTTCAGGTGGTTGCGCAGCTCGATCGCACCCAGCGAGTCGAAGCCGAGATCCTTGAAGGCCGCCTCGGTGTCGACGGCACCGGCCGTGGTGTGTCCCAGGACGGTGCCGATGCCCGAGCGCACCACGTCGAGCACGGCCTTGTGCTGGTCCTGTGCGGACAGCCCGGCCAGCCGCCCGGCGAGCGAGTCCGCGCCCGTGGGCGCGGCGCCGGCCGCGGCCCGGCGGACGGGGACACGGACGAGCCCGCGGAACAGTGCGGGGACGTCCTGCCGACGACGCAGAGCCGCGAGGTCCAGCCGTGCCGGGATCGCCAGCGGGGCATCGAGGGCGAGGGCGGCGTCGAAGAGCGCCATGCCCTCGGCCACCGGCATCGGACCGATACCGGTCCGGCGAAGCCGTGCGATGTCGGCCTCGCCGAGGGCGCCCGACATCCCGCTGTCCAACTGCCAGAGACCCCACGCGAGCGCCGTTGCCGGGAGCCCCTGCGCCCGCCGGTGGGCGGCGAGCGCGTCGAGGAACACGTTGGCGGCGGCGTAGTTGGCCTGACCCGCGCTCCCGATCGTGCCCGCGACGGAGGAGTACAGCACGAAGAAGGACAGCTCCCGGTCGCGGGTCAGCTCGTGCAGATGCCAGGCGGCGTCCGCCTTCGGGCCGAACACCGCGTCCACCTGGGCGGGGCTGAGCGACTCGACGGCGCCGTCGGAGACCACCCCGGAGAGGTGGACCACGCCGCGCAGTGCCGGGATCCCGCTCAGCAGCGCGGCGACTTCGCCCCGCTGCGACAGGTCGCACGCGGCGAACGTGACCTCGGCGCCGAGCCCGGCCAGCTCCTGCCGCAGCTCCTGCGCACCGGGAGCATCCGCGCCGCGCCGCGACGCGAGGACCAGGTGCCGTGCGCCGTACTCGCTCACCAGCCTGCGCGCAGCCGGCCCGGCCAGCTCGCCCGTACCCCCGGTGAGCAGCACCGTGCCGTCGAGATCCCACGTCGGAGCGGGGTTCTCGTTCCGTGCGACGGTGAGCCGGGGAACGTGTACCACGCCGTCACGCAAGGCCAGTTGGGCCTCGTCGGACGCCAGGGCCGCGAGGACGGCCTGCGTCGAGGCGTCGGATCCGTCGGTGTCGAGCAGGGTGAACCGGCCCGGGTGCTCGGTCTGAGCGGACCTGACCAGGCCCCAGACCGGTGCGACGGACAGGTCGGGGACCTCGTCCGCCGAGGTCGCGACCGCCGAGCGGGTCACGATGACGAGGTGGGACTGCGCCGACCCTTCGTCCGCCAGCCAGTCCTGAAGCAGGGCGAGCACCGCATGCGTGCTCTGCCGGGCAGCGGAGACGAGGTCGGCGCCGGGGGTGAGGCCGGGGGTGGGGGAGTGGAACGCGACGACGATGTCGGGTGCTTCCTCGTCCCGGGCCGCATGCAGGGCGTCGAGGGTGGGGTGGGCCGGCACAGCCGTGCCGAACGGGTGCGGGCCCAGCGCGACGATCCGGCGCGCGGGATCCGGCGTCGGTGTGGTCACCCGGGGCCACTCCAGGCCGTACAGCGACTGCGCGGAGGCGGGCGCCTGCGCGGCGGCGAGCTGCGCGTCCGACACCGGCCGGACCGCCAGCGACTCGACCGTGAGCACCGGAGCCCCGGTCCGGTCGGTGAGGATGAGGGACACCTCGTCCTGACCCACAGCGGACATGCGCACCCGAAGGTCGGTGGCACCGACGGCGTGGAGCGTTGTGCCCGACCAGGCGAACGGCACCAACGACCGTGCTCCCGACAGCCGGTCGAGCATGACCAGCGTCATGGAGTGCAGCGCGGCGTCCAGCAGCGCCGGGTGAACCCCGAACTGCCCGACATCCCCGTGCGCCTGCTCGGGCAGGCGGATCTCGGCGTACACGTCCTCGCCGGAGCGCCAGGCGGCGTGCAGGCCCTGGAAGGTGGGGCCGTAGGCGTAGCCGCGGTCGAGCATGTCGGCGTAGGGGTCGCCGAGCTCGATGGGCGTGGCACCGGCCGGCGGCCAGACTTCGAGTGTGGTGGGCGGGCCGGCCGCCTGGTCGTGGGTGAGTGTGCCGCTCGCGTGCCGGATCCACGCCTCGGTGTCGCCGGTGCGTGAGTGGACCGTCAGGGTGTGGCTGCTGGTGTCGACGAGCACGTGTATCTGTGTCGTCCGGTCGGGGTGCAGGACGAGCGGGCTTTCCAGGGTGAGTTCCTCCACCCGTTCGCACCCGGCCTGCTCGGCGGCGCGCAGTGCCATGTCCACGAACGCCGTGCCCGGAAGAATGACGGTGCCCAGCACGTCGTGCTCGGCGAGCCACGGGTGGGTGGCCGGCGAAATCCGTCCGGTGAGCAGGAGGGTGTTCGTGTCGGGGAGTTCGGTGGCGGCGGTCAGGAACCCGTGATCGATCGCACCCAGCCCTGCCGCACCCGCGTCGCTTCCGGTGTTGACCGGGTTGAGCCAGTACCGCTGGTGCTGGAAGGCGTAGGTCGGCAGGTCGACGTGGGCCTGGGTGTCCCCGAAGTGGGCGGTCCAGTCGACGGTCACACCGGTGGTGTGGAGCCGGCCGAGCGCTTCGACGAACGCCTGGGCCTCGTCGCGGTCCTTGCGCGCGGTGGGGATGACGACAGTGGTCTCGTCCACACTCTGCTGCGCCAGGGCGCTGAGGACACCGTCGGGTCCGATCTCGATGAACACCGAGGCATCCGCGGCGGTGACGCCGTCGGCGAACCGGACGGCCTGGCGGACGTGATCGACCCAGTAGGTGGGGTCGGTGAGCTGTCCGGTGGTGGCGAGCTGTCCGGTGAGGTTGGAGATCACCGGAATCGACGGCTCGCGATAGGCCAGCGACGAAGCGACCTGCCCGAACTCCTCCAGCATCGGCTCCATCAGCGGCGAGTGGAACGCATGGCTGACGCGCAGCCTGCGCGTCCGTACCCCGCGCTCACCCAGCACCGCGCCGATCTCCTCGACCGCGTCCTCGGCACCGGAAATCACCACGGAAGCGGGCCCGTTGACCGCCGCAACACCCACCCGGTCGTTCAACAGCGGCAGCACATCGGCTTCGGGTGCCGCGACGGCAAGCATCGCCCCACCCACCGGCAACGCCTGCATCAACCGCGCCCGGCCCGCCACCAACGCACACGCATCGTCCAGCGAGAACACACCCGCCACATGCGCAGCCGCGATCTCACCGACCGAGTGCCCCACCAGCACATCCGGCACCACACCGAAGGAGACCAGCAACCGGAACAACGCCACCTCGAACGCGAACAACGCGGGCTGCGTCATCCCCGTCTCATCCAGCGCGTCACCCTCCGAGAACATCACCTCCCGCACCGGCCGGGGAAGCAACGGATCAAGCACCCGGCAGATACCGTCGAGCGCATCGGCGAACACCGGGAACGCCTCCGCCAACACCCGACCCATCCCGACCCGCTGACTCCCCTGACCCGCAAACAAGAACCCGAGCCGACCACCCGAACCCGCACCGGAAACCACACCCGGCCCGGCCTCACCCGCCGCCAGCCGCGCCAACCCAGCCAGCAACTCCACCCGGTCAGCACCCACCACCACCGCACGATGATCCAGCACCGCCCGCGACACCAGCGCCGCACCCACGACACCGGCATCGACATCCGCCTCGGCCAGGTACGTGGCCAACTTGTCGGCCTGTGCCCGCAGAGCGTCTGGGTTGCGCGCGGAGACCAGCCACGGCACGACCGGAGGAGTGGTCACCTCGGTCACTTCCACGGTGGGCTCGTCCGTCGGCTGTTCGATGACGACGTGGGCGTTGGTTCCGCTGAATCCGAACGAGGACACACCGGCTCGGCGAGGCCGCCCGTCGTGCGTGTCCCACTGCCGCGCCTCGGTCAGCAGCTCGACCGCGCCTGCCGTCCAGTTCACGTGGGGGCTCGGCTTGTCGGCGTGCAGGGTCCGGGGCAGCACACCGTGGCGCATGGCCATGACCATCTTGATGATGCCGGCGACGCCCGCGGCGGCCTGGGTGTGGCCGATGTTGGACTTGAGGGAGCCGATCCGCAGCGGCCGGTCGGCGGGCCGGTCCTGGCCGTAGGTGGCGATCAGGGCCTGTGCCTCGATCGGGTCACCCAGCGTCGTCCCCGTGCCATGCGCCTCCACCGCGTCCACATCCGAGGTGGACAGACCGGCGTTCGCCAGCGCCTGCCGGATCACCCGCTGCTGCGACGGACCGTTGGGCGCCGTCAACCCGTTGCTCGCACCGTCCTGGTTCACCGCCGAACCACGCACCACCGCCAGCACCGGATGCCCGTTGCGCCGGGCGTCGGAGAGCCGCTCCACCAGGAGCATGCCCACGCCCTCGCCCCAGCCCGTGCCGTCCGCGTCCGCGGCGAACGCCTTGCACCGGCCGTCGGGCGAGAGCCCGCGCTGACGCGAGAACTCCACGAACGTGCCGGGCGTGGCCATGAGCATCGCTCCACCGGCCAGCGCGAGGTCGCACTCGCCGGACCGCAGCGCCTGCGCCGCGAGGTGCAGGGCGACCAGCGACGACGAGCACGCCGTGTCGACCGTCACCGCCGGACCCTCGAAACCGAACGTGTACGAGACTCGCCCCGAGGAGATGCTCGCCGAGCCGCCGGTCAGCAGGTATCCCTCGACGCCCTCCGGCGCCTCGTGCTTGCGGGGCCCGTACTCCTGCGGGGCAAGCCCGGCGAACACACCCGTACGGCTGCCGTGCATCGAGGTGGGATCGATCCCCGCCCGCTCGAAGGCTTCCCAGGAGGTTTCGAGCACGAGACGTTGCTGCGGATCCATCGCGAGGGCCTCACGCGGTGAAATCCCGAAGAACCCGGCGTCGAAGTCACCCGCGTCGTAGAGGAATCCGCCATGACGCGTGTACGAGGTGCCGCGGCTGTCCGGGTCCGGGTCGTAGAGCCGGCCCAGGTCCCAGCCTCGGTTCGCGGGGAACTCGCCGATCACGTCGGCGCCCTCCGCGACGATCCGCCACAGGTCCTCCGGCGACGTCACGCCGCCCGGGTAGCGGCACGCCATGCCGACGATCGCGATCGGCTCGTCAGGGGCCAGTGGCGCCCTGGTGGTCGTCGTGGCGACGGCATCGGCGCCCAGCAGTTCCGCCCGCAGGAAACCGGCGAGCAGCGTCGGCGTGGGGTAGTCGTACAGTACCGAGCCGGACAGGCGTGAACCCGTGACAGTGTTCAGCCTGTTGCGCATCTCCACGGCGGTGAGGGAGTCGAACCCGGCCTGCCGGAAAGCCTTGTCGGCGCCGAGCGTGCCGGACCCCGCGTGCCCGAGCACCAACGCGGCCTGGCTGCGCACGAGATCGAGGAGAACGGCGTCCTGCTGCTCCCGGCCCATGCCGGCCAGCCGCTGCGCGTACGACGTGCCCGCCTCGGCGGTAGCGGCGTCGCTGACCGTGCGACGGCTGGGTGCCTGCCGGACCAGCCCCCGCAGCAGCGGCGGAACGGGGCCGGCGGTGAGCCGGCCGGTGGACAGCAGCGCGGGTACGACGGTGGCCTTGCCGGTCGCCAGCGCCGCGTCGAACAGCGCGAGCCCCCGGGAGGGCGGGATCGGGTCGACGCCCAGGCGCGCCCAGCGCGTCACCGCGGTCGCGTCGAGTGCGCCGGACATCCCACCCGAGGCGGTGTCCCACAGCCCCCAGGCCATCGCGGTCGCCGGCAGCCCGAGGGCGTGCCGGTGCCGTGCCAGACCGTCGAGGAATCCGTTCGCGGCGGCATAGTTCGCCTGGCCGGCACTGCCGAGGACCGCGGCGATCGAGCTGAAGAGTACGAACGCGCGGAGATCCAGATCCCTGGTCAGCTCGTGGAGGTGCCACGCCGGGTCCGACTTGGGCCGCCATACGGCACCGAGCCGTTCGGGAGTCAGCGCGGGCACGATGCCGTCGTCCAGGACACCGGCGGCGTGCACCACGGCGATGAGGGAGTGCTCGCGCCGGATGCCGGTGATCAGGGAGGACAGCGCGTCGCGATCGGTGATGTCACAGACCCTGACGCTCACCTGCGCGCCGAGTGCGGTCAGCTCCTCGGTCAGCTCGGCCGCGCCCGGTGCGTCCGGACCGCGGCGGCTCACCAGCACGAGGTTCCGCACACCGTGGTCGGTGACCAGGTGCCGGCTGACGAGACCGCCGAGCGTCCCGGTGGCTCCGGTGACCAGCACCGCGCCCTCGGAACCCCACCGCAGCTTCTCCATGTCCGGCACAGGTGCGGCCGCCAGCCGGGGCACGCGGATCTCCCCGGCCCGGATCGTCAGCTGAGGCTCGCCGGAGCCGAGCGCCGCGGCCACCGCATCGGCCGAGTGGTCGTCGTGGTCCAGGTCCAGCAGGACGACCCGGCCGGGGAATTCGGTCTGTACCGAGCGGACGAGGCCCCAGACGGCCGCGCCGGCGAGCGTCCGGGACGCGTCGACGGGCTCGGCCGTCATGCCGTGCGTGACGACGACCAGCCGCGCGTCCGCGAAGCGGTCGTCGTCGAGCCACTGCTGTACGGACGACAGCACCTGCGCGGTCGCCGCTGCGGCCTGTGCCGCGGGATGTTCCTGGGCGTCCACCGCGGCCGAGATCAGGACGACTCCGGGCACGCTCACGTCCCGGGCGACGGCCGCCAGGTCGGGGTACGAGCGCGCGCCGGGGACGGTGAGGTGGCCACCGGCCACGGCGAGGTCGGCGACCGGTCGGCCGCCGGCCGGCAGTGGCTGCCAGCCGATCTCGAAGACCGTGCTACGACCCGCCGTCCGGGCAGGATCCACCTGTGCCCACGGCACCGTGCCCAGCCTCACGGACTCGACGGCCGCGACCGGAGCGCCGGCCTGGTCGGTGATCGACACCGCCCAACTGCCCGAGTCGCCCGGCGAGATGTGTGCCCGCAGCCGGGATGCCCCGGTCGCGAACACCGACACTCCGGACCAGGAGAGCGGCAGCCGCAGGCCGGCGTCCGCGTCGGCGGGCTCCGCAAGGTGTCCCAGGATCGCGTCCAGCAGCAACGGATGCAGCGTGAGGCCGTCGCTGGTGAACTCCTCGGGCAGTTGCACCTCGACCGTCTCCGCCCCGGGCAGGTCCGAGCCGGTGAGGTCGACGCCGGAGGCATGTCCATCGAGCACTCCGGTGGCCTGGCACGTCCACTCCGACGCATGCTGCGACCGGGCATGGACGGACAGCGGAGCACGGCCGGCCTCGGCCGGACCGACCGCCACTTGAAGTTCCACGGGCGCGCCGGCCACGAGCGGCCGGTCGAGGGTCAGGCTCTCGATCCGGCTGAGACCCGCCTGGTCACCCGCCCGCAGAGCCAGTTCCACCAGCACGGCCCCGGACAGCACGGTGGTCGCCGCCGAGTCGTCGCCGAGCCAGGGCTGAGCCTCCGGCGAGAGCGTGCCGCTCAGCAGGATGGTGCCGTCTGCCAGCTCCATCACAGTGTTGAGGATCGAATGCCCGGTCGTGGACATCTCGAAGCCGGCCGACGCAGCCGTGTCGATCCAGAAGTGCTGGTGCTGGAAGGCGTAGGTCGGCAGGTCGACGTGGGCCTGGGTGTCCCCGAAGTGGGCGGTCCAGTCGACGGTCACACCGGTGGTGTGGAGCCGGCCGAGCGCTTCGACGAACGCCTGGGCCTCGTCGCGGTCCTTGCGTACGGTCGGCACGACCAGGGCCGTGTCGTCGACGCTCTGCTGTGCCAGGGCGCTGAGGACACCGTCGGGTCCGATCTCGATGAACACCGAGGCATCCGCGGCGGTGACGGCGTCGGCGAACCGGACGGCCTGGCGGACGTGCTGGACCCAGTAGGTGGGGTCGGTGAGCTGTCCGGTGGTGGCGAGTTGTCCGGTGAGGTTGGAGATCACCGGAATCGACGGCTCGCGATAGGCCAGCGACGAAGCGACCTGCCCGAACTCCTCCAGCATCGGGTCCATCAGCGGCGAGTGGAACGCATGGCTGACGCGCAGTCTGCGCGTCCGTACCCCGCGCTCACCGAGCACCGCGCTGATCTCGTCGACCGCGTCCTCGGCACCGGAAATCACCACGGAAGCGGGCCCGTTGACCGCAGCCACCCCGACCCGGTCGTTCAGGAGGGGAAGCACATCGGTTTCGGGTGCCGCGACGGCGAGCATCGCCCCGCCCGTCGGCAACGCCTGCATCAACCGCGCCCGGGCCGCCACCAACGTGCACGCATCGTCCAGCGAGAACACACCCGCCACATGCGCGGCCGCGATCTCACCGACCGAGTGCCCCACCAGCACATCCGGCACCACACCGTACGAGTCCAGCAACCGGAACAACGCCACCTCGAACGCGAACAACGCGGGCTGCGTCATCCCCGTCTCATCCAGCGCGTCACCGTCCGAGAGCATGACCTGCCGCACCGGCCGGGGAAGCAACGGATCAAGCACCCGGCAGATGCCGTCGAGCGCATCGGCGAACACCGGGAACGCCTCCGCCAACGCCCGACCCATACCGACCCGCTGACTCCCCTGACCGGCGAACAGGAGCGCCGTCGGCACCGGGCCGTGCGCGCGGCCCGTGAAGACGGCCGGGCTGTCGGCGGCCGAGGCCACCACGTCCAGCGCCCGCGCGAACTGCCCGGGATCCGAGCCCAGCAGAACCGCCCGGTGGTCGAACAGCGCACGGCCCGAGGCCAGCGACCTGCCCACGTCGGCGGGGTTCGACTCCGGGTGCTCGGCCAGCCACGTCCTCAGCCGGTCCGCCTGGTCCCGCAGGGCGTCCGCGCTGTGCGCCGAGAGGACCCACGGCTCGACCGGGCTCGTGGAGGTCGAGGGAGCCCGGTCGGCCACCGGCGGGGGCTCCTCGACGATGACGTGCGCGTTGGTGCCGCTGATGCCGAACGACGAGATACCGGCCCGGCGCGGGCGATCGCCGACCGCGTCCCACTGCCGCGCCTCGCCGAGCAGCTCGACGCCACCGGACGACCAGTCCACGTGGGGGCTCGGCTCGTCGACGTGCAGGGTGCGGGGGAGTGCACGGTTCTGCATCGCGAGGACCATCTTGATGATCCCGCCGACGCCGGCGGCCGCCTGGCTGTGGCCGATGTTCGACTTGAGCGACCCGAGCCACACCGGCCGGTCGGCGGGCCGGTTCTGCCCGTACGTGGCGAGCAGGGCCTGCGCCTCGATCGGGTCACCCAGCGTCGTCCCCGTGCCGTGCGCCTCCACCGCGTCCACATCTGCCGGGGACAGGCCGGCGCCGGCGAGTGCCTGGCGGATCACCCGCTCCTGGGACGGCCCGTTGGGCGCCGTGAGGCCGTTGCTGGCACCGTCCTGGTTGACCGCCGAACCCCGTACCACCGCCAGCACGGGGTGGCCGTGGCGGCGGGCGTCGGAGAGCCGCTCCACGAGGAGCATGCCGGCGCCCTCGCTCCAGGCCGTGCCGTCGGCACCGGCGGCGAAGGACTTGCACCGTCCGTCCGGCGAGAGCCCGCGCTGGCGCGAGAACTCAAGGAACATGCCCGGCGTGGCCATCACGGTCGCGCCGCCGGCCAGCGCGAGATCGCACTCGCCGGAGCGCAGGGACTGGATCGCGGAGTGCAGGGCGACCAGCGACGACGAGCATGCCGTGTCGACGGTGACCGCAGGGCCTTCGAGGCCCAGCGCGTAGGCCACGCGTCCGGACGCGACGCTGATCGAGCTTCCGGTCAGCGCGTAACCCTCCCCGTCGCCGGAGGCTTCGTGCAGCCGCGGACCGTAGTCCTGCGCCATGACGCCGGCGAACACCCCGGTACGGGAACCGCGGAGCGCGGTGGGGTCGATCCCGGCGCGTTCGACGGCCTCCCACGACGTCTCCAGCAGCAGGCGCTGCTGCGGGTCGATGGCGAGGGCCTCACGCGGGGAGATACCGAAGAAACCGGGGTCGAAGAGCCCCGCGTCGTGAAGGAAGCCGCCGTGACGCGTGTACGACGTGCCGCGGTGGCCGGGATCGGGGTGGAACAGGGCGTCGAGATGCCAGCCGCGGTTGGTGGGGAAGGCGTCGATGGCGTCCGTCGCGGTGGCGACGAGCTGCCAGAGGGCCTCCGGCGTGGTGACACCACCGGGGTAGCGGCAGGCCATCCCCACGATCGCGATCGGCTCGCCCTGGTGACGCACGGACATCGTGCTGTCCGGGGCGGTTCCGGTCCCGTGCACGTGCGCGGCGAGACGCCGCGGGGTGGGGTGGTTGAACAGGGCCGTGGGCGCCAACGAGGTGCCGGCCGTGCCGTTGAGATAGGCGCACAGTTCCGCCGCACCCAGCGAGTCGAAGCCGAGGTCCTTGAATGTCCGGTCCTCGTCGATGCCGGCCGGGTCGCTGTGGCCCAGCACGGCCGCGACGCCACCGCGCACGACCGCCAGCGCGTCCTTCTCACTCCGCGGGGCGTCGGCGGCTGCCGCATCGGCGTGCGTGAGTCCGGGACGGGCGGGTTCCGTACGCGCGATGTCCGTCTGCGCGGTTTCCTTACGTGCGCCCCGGGCCGCCGCCGTCGGCTGCTGGTCGAGCCAGTGGCGGGTGCGCTGGAACGCGTACGTCGGCAGCGGCACGCGCCGCGCCCCGGAACCGGCGAACACCGCGGCCCAGTCGACCTCGTGCCCCTGGACGTGCAGCCCGGCAACGGCTCGCATCAGGGTGAGCGGCTCCGGCCTGCCGCCGCGCTGGGTGGCGAGGAAGACCGCCGCGTCGTCCACGGCACCGTCGACGGCCGGGGGGACCGCGCCCTGACCCAGGGCGCTCAGGACCGCGTCCGGTCCGACCTCGACGAAAGTGGTGACCCCCGCCGCGGCCAGCGCGCGCATCCCGTCGCCGAAGCGCACGGCCTCGCGCACGTGCCGTACCCAGTGTTCCGGCGAGCACAGGTGTTCAGCGGTCGCCGGTCCGCCCGTGAGGTTCGAGACAACCGGGACGCGGGGCTCGTGATAGGTCAGCCCCTCAGCCACCCGGCGGAACTCCGCCAGCATCGGCTCCATCAGCGGCGAGTGGAACGCGTGGCTCACCTGGAGCCGCCGCGTCCGCCGCCCACGGCCCGCGAAGACCTCCGCGATCCGGGCGGTGTCCTTTGCCGCACCCGAAATCACCACGGCCGAAGGCCCGTTGACCGCCGCGATGCCCACGGACGCCTCGGCGCCCGCGAGCGCCTCGCTCACCTCGTGCTCGTCCGCCTCCACGGCGATCATCGCGCCGCCGGCGGGAAGCGCCTGCATGAGCGTGCCGCGCGCGGCGACCAGCGCACACGCGTCCGGCAGCGACAGCACACCGGCGACGTGCGCCGCGGTGATCTCGCCGATCGAGTGCCCGATCAGCCGGCCCGGCCGCACGCCCCAGCTGTCGAGGAGCCGGGTGAGCGCGACCTCGAAGGCGAACAGGGCGGGCTGGGCGAACACCGTCTGTTCGAGCCGGTCGGCGTCCTCGCCGAACATGATGTCCCGCAACGGCTCGGGCAGCACCGCGTCGAAGTGCCCGGAGATCTCGTCGATCGCCGCGGCGAAGACCGGATACGTCGCGTGCAGTTCACGCCCCATCCCGGTCCGCTGGCTGCCCTGGCCGGAGTAGAGGAAGGCCGTACGCGACGGATCCCACGCGCGCACCCGGCCCGTGACGACGGCGGGCACCGGTTCCCCGCCCGACAGCTTGGCCAGGCTGCCGGAGACGGCCGCATGGTCTCCCGCGACTACGACGGCGCGGTGCTCGAACGCCTCCCGGGTCGTCGCCGCCGAGTAGGCCGCGTCCACCAGGCCGGCCGCGTCCAGTCCGTCCAGACGGTCATGGAGGCGAGCCGCCTGCGCCCGCAGGGCGGACCGGCTGCGCGCCGACACCGGCACCGGCAGCGGACCGGTGACGCGGGGCGGCTCGGCCCCGGCGGACTCGTGCTCGTCCTCGTAGGAAGCGAGGACCAGGTGGCAGTTGGTGCCGCCCATGCCGAACGAGTTGACCCCGGCGAGCAGCGGGCCGGTCCCGGTCAGCGGCATGAGCTCGGTGTTCACCCGGATGTTGAGTTCCGCGAGCGGGATCGCGGGGTTCGGGGTCTCGTAGTTGAGACTGGCCGGGAGAGCACGGTGGCGCAGGCTCAGCGCGGCCTTGAGCAGGCCGACGATTCCGGCGGCGCCCTCCAGGTGTCCCACGTTGGTCTTGGCCGAGCCGACCGGCAGGGGTGTTTCCCGGTCGGTTCCGATCGCGCCGCCGAGCGCGTGCGCCTCGACGGGGTCGCCGACGCTGGTGCCCGTGCCGTGCAGCTCGACGAAGTCGAGGTCCGACGCCTCGATCCCGGCACGCCGGTGCGCGAGCCGGATGACTTCCTCCTGCGCCTGCCGGTCGGGCACGGTGAGGCCGCTGCTCGCGCCGTCGTTGTTGACCGCGCTGCCGACGATCAGGCAGTGGATGCGGTCACCGTCGGCCTGTGCCTGTGAGAGCGGCTTGAGGACGACCACGCCGCCGCCCTCGCCCCGCACGTACCCGTTGGCACGGGCGTCGAAGGTGAAGCACTTCCCGTCCGGTGACAGGCCGCCGAACTTCGCGGCCCCGACGGTGCTCTCCGGGACGAGGTTGAGGTTGACGCCGCCGACGACGGCCAGCCGGGACTCGCCCGACCGCAGACTCTGGCAGGCCAGGTGCACCGCGGTCAGCGACGCGGACTGGGCGGAGTCCACGGTGAGGCTGGGGCCGCGCAGGCCCAGCGCGTACGAGACTCGGTTGGCCAGCAGGGCCCGGCCGAGGCCGGTCAGGGTGTGGCGGGTGACGGCGGGGGTGCCGCCTGCCGCGACCATGCTCGCGTAGTCGCCGGCCATCGCTCCGACGAACACGGACGTGGCGGTCCCACGCAGCCGGGAGGGCACGATACCGGCGTCCTCAAGCGCCTCCCAGCTCAGCTCCAGCACCAGCCGCTGCTGAGGGTCCATCATGGCTGCTTCGCCCGGCGAGATACCGAAGAACTCGGCGTCGAAGTCGGCCACCGCGTCGATGAACCCGCCGCGCCAGAAGGGTGTTCCGCCGGGCGCGGCGGGGTCGTCGGCGTCGGCCGGGTTCCACCGGTCGGCCGGGGCGTCCGTCAGGGCGTCCCGGCCGGCGCGCAGCAACTGCCAGAACGAATCCGGGTCGGGTGACCGGGAAAGGCGGCAGGCCATTCCCACCATCGCGATCGGTTCGTCAGCGACATTACGTGAGGAGGAATCGAACGCCATGGAAACCAATCCAGATCCGGAATGTGCGTGGTCGCCGACGAAGAGCCGTCAGCTGACGGTGTCGTACGTGCCGAAGCCGGTGGCCACCGTGACGGGCTCGGAGAAGATGCTCTCCGGGTTTTCACGGTCGAACTCACCGGTGTGGACGTACGCCGCCAGCGTTCCGTCCGGACGGAGTGCCAGCAGGTCCGGCTTTCCGTCGAGATCGACATCGGTGTGCGTCAGGAACTTCATGTCCTGCCAGCCGCGGGCGATCGTGTACCAGTTGCCGCTGGTGGCGTCGGCGTGCTCCAGACCGGGCTTGAACGGGAACTCGAACAGGTCGATGTCGCCGTTGGCCCGCCGGACCAGCAGATCCAGATTCCCGTTCCCGGTGAAGTCGGCCATGGCGAACGGGAAATCCGATACATCCAGGGTCGTCAGCGCCAGCGGATCCCGGCTGTAGGTGTCATCCTTGATGATTCCGACATTCTCGTGCCGGAAGATGTCCACATTGCCGGCGTTCTCGCCGCGGGAGAAGATGTCGTCCTTGCCCGTGCCCAGGACATCGGCAAAACCGAACGTCTCCCAGAGCCTGCCGTCGTCGAGCTTTCCGGAAATACGTACCGGCGGTTCGGTGAACGGGGCGATTTCGCCCACCGCTCCGGTGTTCGGGTAGTAGAAGAACCCGAATTCGCCGTTCTCGCCGGGGTTCCTGGCTTTCTCGACGCTGAAGGCGCACAGCTCGGTGCGACCGTTTCCGCTGATGTCACAGGCCCGGACGAAGAAGTATCGCCGTGCCCCGAAGTTGTCGCCGACCTTGACCGGGTCCTCATACGTGAGGGTGCCGTTGAGCTTTCCGCTGTGCGGATGGACGAAGAGCTCGCCGGTTTCCGCGGAGCGCACCAGCAGGTCGAGCTTGCCGTCACCACGGAATGAACGGCAGGAGCCATTGACGAACGAGTACACCGCGAAAGTCTCCGTTCTGAGGTGCTATCTGGGCACTGCCGATTATTTGCGGAGGGCGGTCGCCGGGAAACCCCTAACCGCCCCCAGAGTCGGCCCCTGTGCGAGAGGAAAGCGAGCCCGCGGGCCGGCTTCAGCCCCGGGCGCGATGGATTACCTGCGTCTCCGTGAAGCCCTCCACGCCGAGGCGGCCGTTCTCGACGCCGATGCCACTCCATTTGTGCCCGCCGAACGGCTGGTCCGGATGCACCGAGAAGTGTGTGTTGATCCAGACCGTGCCGCAGTCGAGCTGCGCGGCCACCCTGGCGGCGCGGTGCGGGTCGGCGCTCCAGACCGAGCCGTCCAGGCCGAAGTGGGAGGCGTTCGCGCGCTTGATCACCTCGTCGACGAAGGTGTACCGGACGACCGGGAGGACCGGGCCGAACTGTTCCTCGCTGACCACGCGGACACTGTCGTCGACCTCGGTCAGGATGGTCGGCCGGTAGAAGTAGCCGGGCCCGTCGAGCGGCTTGCCGCCGGCTGCGACCCGGGCGCCCCGGCCGACCGCGTCCTCCACCAGTTCGACGACCCGGTCGAACTGCGGCTTGTTGTTGACCGGGCCGAACCGCACCCCGGGCTCCGTACCGTTGCCGACCTCGGCCGCGTCCGCTTCCTTTGCCAGCGCCGCCACCAGGTCGTCGTGCAAACGGTCGGGCACGTACACGCGCTTGATCGCGGAGCAGAGCTGACCGTTGTTCTCAAAGGCGAACTTGAAGAGCTGCGGCGCGACGACGGCCGGGTCCGCGTCGTCGAGCACGATCGCGGGGTCGTTGCCGCCGAGTTCGAGGGTCACCCGCTTCAGGTCGCGCGCGGCGGCCATGGCCACCTGCTTACCGGTCGCGACGCTGCCCGTGAAGCTGATCTTGCGGGGCGTGGCATGGGCCGTCATGAGCGCGCCGAGCGGGTCGCGCCCGCTCACGACATTCAGCACGCCCGCCGGGAGCACCTCGCGCAGGAGATCACCTACGGCGAGCGTCGTGAGCGGTGTGTACGGGGACGGCTTGAGCACCACCGTGTTGCCCGCCAGCAGGGCCGGGCCGAGCTTCCAGCAGGCCAGCATGAGCGGGAAGTTCCACGGAGTGATGGCCGCGACCACACCGAGCGGCCTGCGGACCACCTCGACATGCGCCGACGCGTCGTCACGGATCACCTCGTGCGGGATGGGCTCGCCGGCGAAGTGTTTCAGCCACAGCCCGGATCCGATGATCTCGCTCGCGGCGTCCTGCAGCGGTTTGCCCTGTTCCGCGGTGAGCACGGGAGCCAGCTCGTGCACCCTGTTGATCAACAGGTCACCGGCCGCGAGCAGCGCCCTGCGGCGCTTGTTCTCGTCCTTCCGCCAGGACACGAAGGCCCTCTCGGCCGCCGCGAACGCGGCATCGAGCTGCTCCTGCGTGCAGTCGGGTGCCTGTGCGTGCACCTCGCCCGTGGCGGGATTGACGACGCCCCACGTCGTGCCCCCGGGAACAGGCGCGCCGTCAATGGTCATCGTGTACTGCGGCATGGCGCCTCCCCTTTTTTTCGAACTTACCGTCCCATCCGTCCGTCCCTATTTCCCGGTCGCCATCTGGGGTGCCTTTTAGGGGAGACCTAGGGGTTACTCTCCTTTGGTGTTCCGTAAATGCTGGAGGATGCGGGTCCATAGGGGCTGCGCGCAATTCAGCTGAAAGGAACGAGCAGTTGCCTACCGCGGTGCCGCATCTGGCCGGCAACTACGCCCCGGTCAGCGAGGAACTCACCTCGTACGACCTGGCCGTGACCGGTTCCATCCCCAAGGAACTGACCGGCTGGTACCTGCGCAACGGGCCCAACCCGCACGAGGCGGCCGCCGCGCACTGGTTCATCGGCCAGGGCATGGTCCACGGCGTGCGGCTGGAGGGGGGCCGTGCCACGGCGTTCCGGAACCGCTGGGTCCGGACTGCCACCCTCACCGAGGGCGCAACGCTGTTCGACCAGTTCGGCAACCGGAACTTCACGGCGGGCAGCGCCAACACCCATGTGGTGCGGCACGCCGGGCGCACCCTGGCGCTGGCCGAGGCCTGCCTGCCCTACCAGCTGACGGCCGATCTGGACACCGTGGGCCCGCACGACTTCGGCGGCAGGCTCACCACCGCGATGAACGCGCACCCCAAGACCTGCCCCGTCACGGGCGAGCTGCACTTTTTCGGGTACGGAATACTGACCCCGCCGTTCCTCACCTACCACCGGGCCGACGCCGCGGGGAACCTGACCCTCAGCCGGGATGTCGACGAGGTCGGCCCCACGATGATGCACGACTTCGCGCTGACCGCGAAGCATGTGATCTTCATGGACCTGCCCGTCGTCTTCGACATCAACCGGGCGATGACCGGCGACACCATGCCCTACCGGTGGGACGCCTCCTACGGGGCGCGCATCGGAGTACTGCGGCGCGACGACCCGCACGGCGCGATCCGCTGGTTCGACATCGAGCCCTGCTACGTCTTCCACGTCTCCAACGCCCACGACGACGGCGACACCATCGTCCTGAGCGTGATCCGCTACTCCGAGCTGTGGGTGGCGGACAGCGCGCAGGAGTATCCGGACTCCACTCTCTGGCAGTGGACCGTCGACCTTGCCGCCGGCAAGGTGACCGAGGCCCAGGTTGACGACCGCACCACCGAATTCCCGCGCATCGACGAGCGGTTGGCCGGGCTCGACGCCCGGTACACGCACACGGTCATCGCGGCGGCTCACCCGCGCCACGAGCATGTCCCCGGCGCGCTGCTCCGCTACGACATGCACTCCGGTGCCGTCGACCAGCACACCTTCGGCCCCGGGCGCATTCCCAGCGAGGCCGCTTTCGCCCCCGCCGACGACCGGGCCGGCGGTGACGGGTGGTTGATGACCTATGTGTACGACGCCGCACGTGACTCAAGTGATTTGGTCATTGTGGATGTTTCCGACATGACGGCGGAACCGGTCGCCACTATTCATCTTCCGCAACGCGTCCCGTTCGGCTTTCACGGCAACTGGCTGCCTGACGTCGAGGCCGGACTTCCGCGTTGATCTTGACAGCGGAGGTCCGCGCATTGACAATGCCGATAAAGGGGAGGTGCCTTGTGCACAGGCGGGGCGAGGCAAAAAGAAATTAGGTTGCAGTGGCAGATCCTGACATGAACAAGGTCAGTGCCTGGCATTGGCCGGTTGCCGATCGTTCTTCGCGCGTCCAGTCCAACGAGACGCGGCTTCGCGGGTCTCTCGCATTCGTGGTGATATTCGTCGTCATCGTCGTACTCACCGTTGATTTCGAGTCCACCGGATCGGTTACCCGGAGGGCCCTCTCCATCGCGGACCTGGTGCTGTACGGGGCCAGCTTCCTGGCCGTGGCGCTCTTCGGGCAACGGCGCAAGCAGTGGGTGCGCCTGCTGTTGATCGGCTGGCTGCTGGTGCTCGGGTGGGTGCTGCCGGTGATCACCGGCAATGTCGCCACCCTGGTCTGTCTGGCCTTCGCGATCGTCGCCGCCATCCTTCTGCTTCCCGCGGTGCTCAGCCGGCTGATCGGGCTCTCGATCGCGTTGGCCCAGGGCGTGCTGAGCTGGGCCGTGGACGGGCGTGTCGACTGGTCGGGCACTTCGATGCTCGTGGTCATCACCCTGTTCGTGTCGTCGCTGTTCCTCCTCAACCGCACGGTCGCGCATCTGAGGGCCGCCCGTTCGGTGCTCGCCCACAACGTGGTCGCCAGGGAACGCGTGCGCCTCGCGCGCGATCTGCACGACGGGCTCGGGCAGACGGTCGCCGCCATCGCGCTCAAGAGCGGCGCGGCACGCCGGATGCTGGAGGCCGGTGCGGACCGGGCCGACGCGATCGCGGAGCTTCGCGGCATCGAGGAACTGTCCCGACAGGCCATGGGTGACATCCGTGCCACCGTGCTGGACAACCGGTCGATGTGCCTCGACGACGAACTGGCCCAGGCCGAACAGACGCTGCACGTGGCCGGCATCGCCGCCGAGGTACCGGTGAGCGGGGACGTCGTGCGTGCCGATCTCAGCGAACTGTTCGCCTATGTGCTGCGCGAGGGCGTGACGAACGTCGTCAAGCACAGTGGTGCCGGCCACTGCCAGGTGCGCCTGGGAGAGGCTTGGATGGCCATACAGGACGACGGGCACGGCTCGCCCGTCACCATGGACGGCCTGACGGACACCGGCTCCGGCAACGGGCTGCTCGGCCTCGACGAGCGTGTGCGGGCTTTCGGCGGCGAGCTGATCACCGGCCGGGCCTCGGGAGGGGGCTTTCTGCTGCGGGCCGTGGTCACCGCCCCGCCGATGACGGGGGCCGGCGCACTCCTTCCCGAGGATGCCGTCGCTGATTCGGTCGCAGGCTGACCGTTCTTCGGGCGCTCAGGCCGTGTTGTCGGTGGAGAGGCCCTTGATCTTCCTCTCCAGGCGGCCGGACAGCGCTGCACGTACTCCGGCCTGGAACCGGCTGTCCGCGCGCATCGAGACCATGACCTCTTTGATGTGCCGCCGGCACGTCCGTACCGAGATGCCGAGACGACGGGCGATCACATCGTCCTTGCGGCCGTCTGCGAGCAGCCGGAGGATCGACAGCTTCAGGTCGTCGAACACCACGGATTCGTCCGTGGTGAAGGGGGTGGCCTGGTTCCACAGGAGTTCGAACGTCGTGCACAGCACCCCCATCGTGATCGGCTCGTTGACGGCGATGGCGTGAGCGGTGGGCTGTCGCGCGCCGAGCGGCCCCGCTTGCGCGGAGGGGAAGACGATCGCCGAAGCGCGGTCGAACACGAACTGCCCGCAGATCACTTCGCCGGTGATCCGGATGTCCGCACCGACCCTGCGGATGTCCTCGACGAAGCTCCGGGTGCCGGCGTCGACGAGCGTCGCGTGCTGGAAGACGCCCTGCACGTGGGCGCCCCTGAGCAGCGCGTCCACCAGCGTGTCCCGAAGCGCGGTGCGGTGGCCCTCCGTCACGAGGGTGGCATGGGGCTGGGCGACCAGCAGTTCGTCGCACTGGTCGACATGCTCGCTGATCATCGCCCGCGCGGTCTCGTCGTCACCGATCGCGTGCAGCGGCTCCTGGAACCGGTCCCGGTCCTGCCGGCCGTCGATGTAGGTGTGCATCAGCGTGGTCAGGGCCGAGCGGCTCTCGTCCACGCCCCGTTGCAGCTCACGTATCCGGTTCTCCGCCGGTGCGGTCAGCTCCGCCGCCGCCACCTCCGGATTGACGGGCACGAGGAGGCCGGGGTCATGAGCCGATGCCTGAAGCAGCCGATAGGTGAGTAGAGTTCGTTTCGCCCGGTGTATCGACTGGGGCGAGAGAGTGAGATCCCGCGCGATCGCATCGGCCTGGAATCGTCCCAAGGAGACGACGTGCCGGAATACCAGGGCACTCGTCCGGTCGAGTTCGGGCTGCTGCGATATGAGTTCTTCCAGTGGAAGCGACACCGTTCCCCCGTGCTTCTCTCACGCTCTGTTGCGACCTGCGGTCATCGGATCCCCAAGCGGCACTCCCGACGACTTTCCAACCGGCCCGGTAAAAAACCCCGGTCGCGTTGGGGTCAGGTCCGACCGTACGTCCCGACACGTGTTCGATGACAGTTGTCGTGGGATATCAGTGACAGATGTCGTGGGTGCGATCGGTTTCCGACTGACATTCTGGAGCGACGAGTGGCGCCGCCATCAACGGACTCGGCGTCTGCTGGAAGGGACAGAACTGCATGTCGGAAACGAACACCGTCGGTGACGCCGCGCCGGAGGCGTCGACAGAGAACCGGGACCGTTTCCCCATGCTCGGGGTCATCGGCCTCGCGCTCGGAATGTTCCTTGCGATGCTGGACAGTTTTATCGTCAGCACCGCGCTGCCGACCATCGTCGGCGAACTGGGCGGGCTCAACTCCTTGGCGTGGGTCATCACGGCCTACACGCTGGCGACCGCGGCCTCCACGCAGATCTGGGGAAAGCTCGGTGACCTGTACAACCGGAAGACGGTCTTCCTGGCATCGGTGACGGTCTTCCTGATCGGATCGATGCTGTGTGGCCTGGCGCAGAACATGGGTCAGCTGATCACGTTCCGGGCCTTGCAGGGAATCGGAGCCGGCGGTCTCATCGTCGGCGCCCTGTCGATCATCGGCGTCCTGCTGCCGCCCAGGGAAATGGTCAAGATCGGGACACTCACCTCGTCGCTCATGGGCATCGCCTTCATCGGCGGTCCGCTGGTCGGCGGCGCACTGACGGACGCGTTCAACTGGCGCTGGGCCTTCTACGTCAACGTGCCCTTCGGCATCGCCAGCCTCGCTGCGGTCATCCTCGGCGTCCACACCGCCCTGCCGACGAAGAAGGCACGGATCGACATCCCCGGCGCGATTCTGCTGACCACCGGCGTCACCAGCCTCACGCTCGTGACCAGTTGGGGCGGCAACAAGTACGCGTGGGGATCGGCGCAGATCATCGGACTCTGCGCGGCGGCGGTCATCTCGCTGGCCGCGTTGGTGTTCGTCGAGGGCCGGTCAGCGGAGCCGATCCTGCCCCTACGGATGTTCCGCACCCTGAATTTCACCCTCGCCCAGATCCTCGGCTTCTCGTTCGGCCTGACCATCATCGTGGCCGTCAGCTTCCTGCCGCTGTACACCCAGCACGTCCGGGGCGCCACCTCCAGCAGCAGTGGCCTGCTGCTCATTCCGATGATGCTCGGGATGGTGCTCGTGATGACCTACGCCGCGAGGTGGGTCCGCAAGACCGGGCACTACCGGATCTTCCCGATCATCGGCGGCATCTCCATGACGGCCGGCATGCTTCTGCTGCTCCGGCTCGGAGTGCACACGGACATCTGGCTCAGCGCGTTGTTCCCGGTGCTGATCGGAATCGGACTCGGGTGCCTCATGCAGAACGCGGTGCTGATCACTCAGTCGAGTGTCGAGCCGCGCGACATGGGTGCCGCCATGGGCATGAGCTCCCTGGCCCGGACACTGGGCACCGGCATCGGGGCGGCGATCTTCGCCGCCGTCTACACCAACCAGCTCACCGACACGCTGGCCGACAAGCTCGGCAAGGACGATGCGCGCCCGCTGCTCTCGTCCGGTGACCGCGACCTGACCCCGGATACGCTCAAGCAGTTGTCGGCACCGGTCCGCGCCGCATGGTCGGCCGGTGTGACCGACGGCCTGCACGCCGTGGCGATCGGCGGCGCGATCGCCGGTGCGATCACGCTTCTGGCGGCGCTGTTCGTCCGTGAGGTCCCGCTGCGCGATCCCCGTCAAGCACGGGTTCCCAGGCAGGACCCGCCCGCCGCGGACCCCGCCACGTGAGGTGGCCCGACTGACTCCCGATGCCGCGGTGGCGATTCACATCGTCCGCCGCGGCATCGTCCTGCGGTGCGCGAGCGGCCGGCAGGACGGCTCGCAGCCCTTGGGCGCACCCACGCACCGGCCAGTCGGGTGAACGCTCCAGGAGCACGTGGTGAGAACCGAGCGCATGACGCCGCACCCGGGTGAACAGAAGCAGGAGCACCAGGCCGGGGCGGGCCCGTGATTGCGCCCATCACCCCAGTTCAGGGCCGCCTGCCGGGGGGCACCATACGCGTCGCGGCGGTGTACGGGCACGACGACCGGGGTGTGGTTCGGCTCGGCATGCGCGGGGAGCCCGGTGCTGCCTAGGCTTGGGTGGTGGTCCGGTCGAACGTGCCCGATCGGTTCCCGGACATCACGTCCGGCGGCCGGCCACCGTCCTCGGACCGCCGGTGGTTTCCGGTGGGATCCGGGGAGTCCTTCGCCCTGAGGGAAGGGAAACCGAAATGCACGCACGTCGTGTACGCCTCATCGTCACGTCCGTCGCCGCGGCGACACTGCCGCTGACCTCGGGACTGCTCGCTCCGCAGGCGCTGGCGGACGACGCAGCTTCCAGCTCGCCAAGCGCGTCGGGCACCCCGAGCCCCTTCGGTCCGGGCTGTTCCTCTCTGCCGAAGAACGGCAAGGGCAGCGTCCGCGGAATGGCCACGGAGCGCGTGGCCAAGGCGGCCGCGAACAATCCGAAACTGACCAAGCTGGCACTGGCGTTGAAAGAAGCCGGCCTGACGAAGCAGCTCGACGGAGCGAAGCACATCACCGTCTTCGCGCCGACCAACGAGGCATTCGACAAGGTCCCCAAGGCGCAGCTGGCCAACCTGATGAAGAGCAGGGCGGAGCTCAAGAAGGTCCTTGAGTACCACGTCGTGGACAAGACCATCACGCCCAGCGAACTTCCGAAGGGAAGCTTCAAGACGCTGGAGGGCTCGAAGCTCAAGACCTCCGGTTCGGGCATGTCGTTCAAGGTCAACGACAAGGCGAAGATCGTCTGTGGAGACATCCGGACGGCGAACGCCACCGTCTATCTGGTCGACACGGTGCTCATGCCACCGGCGCAGTGATCGTCGCGGAACGGGTTCGGCAGGGCGGCCTGGTGATCGAGTGTGCTGACATCAGGCCGCCACTGTACGTGCACGTATGGGGCCTGACGGGGGACGACAGGGAGCACAGGTGAAGCAGACCCGGCGTCCGGCGCCGTGGGCGGGCTGGCTGCTCGTCGTCCCGGCTCTGGTGTCCGGCGTACTGCTGAACATGTTCGCGCCCGAGCCGTACATGGGACTTCCGCTGCTGGCCGCGGCACCGCTGATCGCCGGAGCGATGCTGTCCTTCCGGGCGGGCGTCGTTGTCGCGAGCCTCGCGTGCGCTGTCTCCACGGGGCTGGACATCGTCCAGGGGCGTCCCGCGTCGGCGAGTTTCGTCGACTTCGCGGTGATCGCCCTGATCGGGATTCTGGCCCTCGCGGTCAACCTTCTGTTGCAGCGTCAGGGGCGGGATCTCGCGCGGGCCCGGTCCATCGCGGAGGCCGTGCAACTGGCGGTCCTGCCGGACCCGCCGTCGCAGGCCGGGCCGCTCGCCGTCGGCGCCGGATACACCGCCGCACAGGCCGAGGCCAGAATCGGCGGTGACCTCTTCGCGGTGCAGGAGACCCCGTACGGCGTACGCATGATCATCGGGGATGTGAAGGGCAAGGGGCTCCAGGCGGTCGCATCCGTATCGGTGGCGATCGGTGCGTTCCGTCAGGAAGCCGAGAACGCCCCCACACTCGCCGAGTTGGCGCGGCGCCTGGACGACGCGCTGGGCAGGGATTCGGCCCGCCGCGGCAACGAGACGTCCAGCGAGGACTTCACCACGGCGGTGCTGGCCGAGGTCTCCGACGACGGCGAGCTGCTGCGCCTGGTCAACCGAGGCCATCCGGGCCCGTACCTGATCCACGACGGAGCGATCGCACGGCTCGACGCGGCCGTTCCCCAACTGCCCCTGGGCATGGGGCTGGCCCCGGTTGCCGCAGCCCAGGGCGAGGCGCCCACCGATGTCTTCGTACTGCCGATCGGTGCGCTGCTGCTCATGATCACCGACGGCGTCACGGAGGCGCGCAACCGGGCAGGCACCTTCTACGACCCCTGTGCGTCCGCCACGCTCGCACGCACCCGTTTCACGGACCCCGACGAGCTGGTCCACGCGGTGACCGCGGACGTCGCGCGGTGGAGCGGCGAGGGTCACCAGGACGACATGGCCATCCTCGTCGTCGCCCGGCGCGGCGGCCACCGGCCCGGCTGAGGCCGGGGGCTGAGGCCCTCCACGATCGGCCCTCCACGATCCGCCCGCCACGATTCCCGGTCGCAGGCGAGGCCGTCCACGATCCCCGGACGGGGCAAGACCGGCCACGATTCAGACGGTCAGCCGTAGGGCGGTGGCCGAGATGCCCAGCCGGACCGTCTGCCCCCACGCCAGTTCCAGCGCGTCCGCCTCCATGCCGTCACCGAAGACCACGACCCGGTCGGACTCCACGGTGAGCCGCAGCCCCTGCCCGCGCCCCAGTTCGCCCGCGACCAGTGAGGTACCGGTCACGGGGGAGGGCCAGGCCTCCCGGACGAACCAGAGCAGACGGGGGTCCGTGGGGGCGGGGAGCGGCAGGGAGCTGTGGCGCTCCTGCCACAGCGAGCGGATCCAGCCCGTGGCGCCGGTTCCCGTGCCGACGAGGACGCCGGACGAGGCCTGCGATTCGGCGGGGGCGTCGGGTGTGTCGGGGCCGAGCCGGTAGCGGGCGGTCTGGTGACCCGGCGGGCCGAGGTAGATCTCATTGAGGGCGAGGAGGCGCTGGGTGTCGTCGGCCACCGCCTCGACCATGGTGAGTTCGTCCGCCGTACCGCCGGGGGAGACGGCCGCCCGGAGCAGGGCGGCCGCATCGCAGGGCCGGTGGCGTACGAGCACGCCGGGGTTGCGCCCGGGGTCGGTGTCGATGCCCACGACGGGCTGGCCGGAGAGGTACTTGGCGGCGTTGGCGACCAGCCCGTCCTGCCCGACGACCACCACCACGTCCTCGGGTCCGAACAGGAAACGGTCGAGATCGGCGCGCTCCACCCGCGACTGGCGCCACTGGAGCGGTACGGCCGCCGCCACATCGGCGAGCGACTGCTGGGTGCGGTGGTGCCGCAGGGCCACCTCGTCGATGGACCGGCCACGGCTGGAGAGGAAGAACGCGGCCTGGCCGTGCGTGCCGTGCCGGGCCAGCAGTTCCTCGTACTCGGTGGTGCGGTGGACCAGTACGGCGCGCGGGGCCAGGCTCATGCCCGGGGCTCCGGACCGGTCCTGCCGAGCTTGCTGAGGAGGCCGGTGAGGACGTCGGGGGAGAGGGTGAGGCTGTCGATGCGCGGCAGGTTCTCGGCGAGCCTGGTCGCCGCGAGGGCGTGCAGCGTCGCGGCGTCCACCTCGCCGTGCACCCGCAGCCAGGCTGCCTGGGTCTCGGCACGTGCGGCGCCGACCTCGCGTGCGGCCTCGGCCTCGGCCCGGGCCAGCCGCACCTTGCGCGCCGCCTCGGCCTCGGCCCGCACCCCGTCGGCTGCCGCCGCCTCCTCCGCCTCGCGGCGCGCGTTGGTGCCGCGCTGGTCGACCAACTGCTCCTCGCGGCGTGCCAGTTCGATCTTGCTGGCGAGCTCGTTCTCGGCGATGGTCCGTTCCCGTTCGACGGCCACGGCGCGGCGCTCATAGGTGGCCCGGTCGGCCTCCTGCTGGATCTGTTCGCGCGCGGGGGTGCGCAGGGCCCGCTCCACCTCGGCCTCCGGACGGATGGCGACCACCCGCACCGCGACCACGTCGATGCCGGTGGCGGGCAGCCGGGGTTCGGCGGCGAGCCCCGCCGCGACCCGGTCGCGCACCGAACCGACACCGTCGACCAGAGCGTCGGCCAGTGCTGTGCGGGCCAGTACGTCCAGGGTGTGCTGCTGGGCGGTCTCGGTGAGCAGCGTGGCGATCTGTTCCAGCGGCGCGCCGCGCCAGATCCCGGTGTCCGGGTCGACCGAGAAGTCCAGGCGGGCGGCGGCCTCGGCCGGGTCGCTGATCCGGTACGTCACGGTGGCCTGCACGGTGACGTCCTGGAAGTCGGAGGTGCGGGCATGGAAGGCCATCGCCAACTCGCGGTCGTTGACCGGAACTTCCGAGAGCGCGGCGGTCAACGACCGGTACCAGAAGCTCAGTCCGGTCCCGTCGTGGGCGAGCGTGCCGCGCTTGTGGTGGCGGATGTGGGCCGTGGGCGCGGAACGCAGATGGCGCCAGCCGAAGCGCCTGGTGATGTCGGCCATGTCGGAATCCCCCTCGTTATCGTCATGGAGACGATAAAGGGGTTCCGTCGATCTCGTCAAGGGGACGAGAATGATCGCCCGGATGTGTGCCGTCTCCGGTGCGCCGAGCCGCCGCCCTCGCGCTGCGGCATCGCCGCCTCCGCTGCCTGGCCGGCTGCCCCGTCCGCTGTCCGTGGCGAGGAAGCCCGGCCGGTGTGTCGCCCGCGCCGGGTGTCGGCGTGCGGGAAGAACGAGCGGCCGGTGACTCCAGGGGGAGTCACCGGCCGCCCGGTGGTGCGCCGCCCCCGTCCCCACGGTGCGGCGCCTGCGGGTCGTCGTCATCCGCTCGGACGACGGCCCGTGTCTCTCGGCCCTTGAGGAGCGGCCAGTCCGAGTGCGGGAAGGACGGCGTTGTCCACGAAGCGGGCGAGGTATGCCTCATCCGTGAACTTCCCCTCCAGCATGGGCCGGGCGCGCATCACGCCCAGGATCTGCACGGCGACGAACTCCGCCGCGGGGGCGTCCGCCGGGATCTCGCCGCGCTCCGCCCCGCGCCGGACCATCGCCTCGATCGCCGCCACCTCCGGCAGGATCAGCGCCTCGCGCAGTGCGCACAGGAGTTCCGGGCTCTGCAGCGCGGCGTGGCTGAGAGCGTGCATCAAGGGGGTGTCGCGGCCGGACACCTCGCCGATCGCGCGGGCCGCCGCATGCAGATCCCCTGCCAGCGTGCCCGTGTCGATGTGTGGGAGCAGTGACCGCCGGGTGCCGTGCAGCGCCGCCACGACCAGTTCGGGCTTGGAGCCCCACTGCCGGTAGAGCGTGGACTTGCCGCAGCGCGTCCGCGCCGCGACTCCCTCCATGGTGAGGGCCTCGTAGCCGGATTCCCTGAGGATGTCGAGCACGGCCGCGTAGAACTCCTGCGCCCGCTCGGGCGTGATCTTCGAGCGGCGCGGCGTGTGTACCGGCTCGTGCGCGGTCTGCTGCGGCGACATGCGTTTTCCCTCTCGGCGATTCTGCGACGAGGTTCATCGATACGCCAGTGTACCGAAACGCACGTGTACCGATACGTTCGCGTTTCGGTACACTGGCGTATCGATACGGCGCGGGCTGGACCGTGCCGTCGAAACACTGCTTCGTCAGCAAAGGGGCACCGGGTGATGTACGCCGGTAGCGAGCCCGCAGATCAGGAGCCGGGCAATTCCGCCCGGCCGCCCCTCGTCCGCGAGCTTCTTCTCGTCGTGGGACTCTTCGTGATCTACAAGCTCGGCCGACAGGCCGCGAACGGTCATGTCGAGGAGGCGTTTCGCAACGCGGGGAACGTCTGGGATTTCGAACGGTCGGTCCACCTGCCCGGCGAGGGCACGGTGCAGAGCCTGCTGCTGCACAACGACACGCTGATCCATCTGGCGAACACCTACTACGCGACGGTGCATTTCCCGGCCACGTTGCTCTTCCTCGGGTGGCTCTACTGGCGCCGCCCCCGTCACTACGTCTGGTCGCGCCGCATCCTGGCCGTGCTCACCGGTGCCGCGCTCGCCCTGCATCTGCTGTTCCCGCTCGCCCCGCCGCGGCTGCTGGCCGCCACCGGACTCGTCGACACCGGCCAGATCTACGGTCCGACGGTGTACGGGGCGACGCCGGCGACCGACTCGATGGCGAACCAGTTCGCCGCGATGCCCTCGCTGCACTTCGGCTGGGCGGTGATGGTCGCCGTCGGCCTGATAGCCGCCACCCGCACCCGGTGGCGCTGGCTGTGGCTGCTGCATCCGCTCGTCACACTGCTGGTGATAGTGGGCACGGCCAACCACTACTGGCTCGACTCGATCGTGGTGTCGGCGCTTCTCGCGGTGGCTTTCGCGGCGCTGCCGCTGAAGCGCACAGAGCCGGTGCGCGTCCGCATACCGTGGCCTTCGACGGCGGGTGAACCCGCACAGGCGGTCGTGCCCCGGCCCGCCGATTCCGCCGTGCCGACCGCCTACGCCCCCCCTGGGCCCGCACATTCCGCCTCCTCGTACGCCTCGTCCGGGACCGCGCGATGAGCGCCACTCTGATCGCCGTCGTGCTGTCCCTGGTCTCTGCCGCCGCGTACGCCTCGGCCGCGGTGGCGCAGGCCCGGCTCGCCGAGCGCACCGGGCCGGAAGCGGGCGTCATGGGGCTGCTCGGCCGCGGTGCCTGGTGGTCGGCGGTCGGACTGAACGCCGGTGGCGCACTGCTGCATGTCGCGGCGCTCACGTACGGACCGCTCACCCTTGTCCAGCCGCTCGGTGCCCTCACCCTGGTCGCCGCGGTTCCGCTGGGTGCCAGAACCGCCGGACGCCGGGTCACCAGGATCGAATGGCGCGGCACGATCCTCACCCTGCTCGGCCTCGGAGCCCTGTTGACGACCGCGGGCGGCACCACCCCGCACGACACGCTCAGCCTCCCGCAAGCCCTGGCCGTCGGCGCCGGGACGATGGCCGTCGTCGCCGGCCTCTGCCGCCCCGGCGCACGCCCCGGTCTGCGGCACGCGGCGGCTTCCGGCATCACCTCAGGGGTTGCCTCCGCGCTCACCCAGACTCTGACCGTCTCCGTCACCGACCACACCGGACCACTGCTGAGCTGGCGCCTGGTGACGGTCGCGCTCCTCGTCTCCGCGTTCGCGATGGGTGGGCTGCTGCTCTCCCAGACCGCCTACCGAGGCGGCCTGGGCGCGCCGCTGGCCGTGGTCACCCTCGCCAATCCGGTGGCCGCCGCCGCCATCGGCATGGCCCTGCTCGGCGAACGCCTCCAGGGCGGCACGATCAACCTCGTCCCGGCGTTGCTGGGATCTGCCGCTGCTGTGTGGGGCGTGATCCTGCTGAGCCGCGCGCAGGCGGAGACCTCGGCCGCCGCCGACCCCACCAGGGCCGATCCGGAGCCCGGAGCCGTGTCGCGGGTCGTGATCGGGAGCCGGGGGCCGAGGGATCAGCCGACGCTGCGACCGGAGCTGGGCGGGGCCCCGGTGGGCGGTTCGTAACGCGAGGAAGCTACGCACCCTCGTCGATGGTGTGCCGTGGGAACGCGGCATCGGCGGAGAAGCCACCTGCCTACGACCCCGGTTCCTCGTCCCGGTCCAGTGCCCGCGTCAGCCAGCCGATCCAGAAGTTCTCCAGATCGATCCCGCCGCGCAGCACCAGATGCCGCAACCGGTCCTCGTCGGAGTCCCGCTCCGGCGGGAAGTCCCGCTCCTCGATCTCCAGGTACTCCGCCAGCTGCCGACGGTGCAGCCCCAGATGGCGGCGCAGTTCCGCATCCAGGCCGGGTGCGCCGACGACCGCCGCCGCCCGCATCCGGAGCAGCAGCGGATCGCGGATCTGCTTGGGGTCCTCGGAGCGGGCCACCCACGCGGACAGCGCCTCCCGGCCTGCGGGCAGCACCTCGTACTCCTTCTTCTGCCCGCGGGCGGGCTGCTGCGACGGCAGGGCCCGGATCTGCCCCGCCTGCTCCAGCTTCCCCAGCTCGCGGTAGATCTGCTGGTGCGTGGCGGACCAGAAGTAGCCGATCGACCGGTCGAACCTGCGGGTCAGCTCCAGTCCCGACGACGGCTTTTCGAGCAGAGCGGTGAGGATCGCGTGCGGGAGTGACATGGAGTGCATCCTAGGGACGGCCGGGCACCGGCCCGACGACGGAGGGGGCGGGCCGACGACGGAGGGGGCGGGCCGACCGGCCCCCCCTGACCGGGCAGTCCGGCCCGTCACAGCGAAGCCGCGAGCTCCGTGCCCTGGCGGATCGCGCGCTTGGCATCCAGCTCGGCGGCCACGTCTGCGCCGCCGATCAGATGCGCCGTACGGCCCGCGGCGAGCAGTTCCTCGTACAGCTCCCGACGCGGCTCCTGGCCCGCGCAGAGCACCACCGTGTCGACCGGCAGAAGGCGCTGTTCCCCGTCGACCGTGAGGTGCAGCCCGGCGTCGTCGATCCGGTCGTAGGAGGCACCCGCGATCGTCTCGACGCCGCGGTGCCGCAGCTCGGTACGGTGGATCCAGCCCGTCGTCGTGCCCAGCCCCGTACCCACCTTGCCGGCCCTGCGCTGGATCAGATGGACGGTGCGCGGTGCCTTCCGACGCTCCGGGGCACGCAGACCGCCGCGCTCGCGGTAGTCGGTGTCGACGCCCCACTGCCGGAAGAACACCTCGGGGTCGGTGCTTGCCGCGTCGCCCGGGTCGGTCAGGAACTCGGCCACGTCGAAGCCGATCCCGCCTGCCCCGATGATCGCGACTCGCTCGCCCACGTGTACGCCGTCGCGCAGGACATCGAGGTAGCCGACCACGCTCGGGTGGTCCAGGCCCGGTATCCCGGGGGAGCGGGGTGTCACACCGGTGGCGAGGACGATCTCGTCGAAGCCTTCGAGGACATCGGCCGTGGCCCGCGTACCGAGTCGCAGTTCGACCTTCTCCGCGACGAGCCGGGTACGGAAGTAGCGCAGCGTCTCGTCGAACTCCTCCTTGCCGGGAACCCTTCGCGCCACGTTCAGCTGGCCGCCGACCTCCTCCGCCATGTCGAAGAGCGTCACCTCGTGCCCGCGCCCGGACGCCGAAACGGCACACGCGAGACCGGCGGGCCCGGCGCCGACGACCGCCACGCGCTTGACGGTGCGGGTCGGCGACAGCACGAGTTCGGTTTCGTGACAGGCGCGAGGATTCACCAGACAGGAGGTGACCCGGCCGCTGAAGACGTGGTCCAGGCAGGCCTGGTTGCAGCCGATGCAGGTGTTGATCGCGGCGGCGCGGCCCTCGGACGCCTTGACGACGAAGTCCGGGTCGGCGAGGAACGGCCGGGCCATCGACACCATGTCCGCCCGCCCCGAGGCAAGGATCTCCTCGGCGACCTCGGGCGTGTTGATGCGGTTGCTCGTCACCAGCGGTACGGAGACGGCGCCGCGCACCCTCTCGGTGACCCAGGTGTAGGCGCCGCGTGGCACCGACGTGGCGATGGTGGGGATGCGGGCCTCGTGCCAGCCGACCCCCGTGTTGATGATCGTCGCGCCGGCCGACTCGACGGCGCGGGCGAGCCGCACGACCTCCTCCAGCGAGGAACCGCCGGGTACCAGATCCAGCATCGAGAGCCGGTAGATCAGGATGAAATCGGTGCCGACACGCTCACGGACCCGGCGCACGATCTCGACGGGGAACCGGATGCGGTTCTCGTACGAACCGCCCCAGCGGTCGGTGCGGTGATTGGTGGCGGCAGCGATGAACTCGTTGATCAGATAACCCTCGGAGCCCATGATCTCGACACCGTCGTACCCGGCGCGCCGCGCGAGCTCCGCAGCCCTGACGAAGTCCTCGACGGTTTCCTCGACCTCGTCGTCCGTCAGGGCGTGCGGGGTGAAGGCGCTGATCGGTGCCTGGATCGCGCTCGGCGCGACGAGATCGGGATGGTGGGCGTACCGGCCGAAATGCAGGATCTGCATGGCGATCCGGCCGCCCGCCTCGTGTACGGCGGCGGTGACCCGCGCGTGCTGCTCGGCCTCCGCCTCGGTGGTCATCTTGGCGCCGCCGGGCGTGGAGCAGGCGCGGGTGTTCGGAGCGATGCCACCGGTGACCATCAGACCCACGCCGCCCCGGGCGCGTTCCGCGTAGAAAGCGGCCATCCGCTCGAAACCCCGCTCGACCTCCTCCAGACCGATGTGCATCGACCCCATCAGCACCCGGTTGGGCAGCGTGGTGAACCCGAGGTCGAGCGGGTTCAGGAGATTCGGGTACGGGCTCATGGGGGCGCCTCCTCGCACAGTGTCGTCGCGCCAGTTGTAGACCACCGGAACACCTTTGTGCAACAAGTTGCATAAAGGTGCCCGTCGCGGAGCGGTGAGGGCGGCCGTCCCCCGGACGGCGTAACAGCGCAACACGTCGGTGCCCCGGACGGCGGACAGTGGAACGGCGGCGCCCGTCCGTCATGGCGAGGGCGGGGCGCCGAACCCGTTGACCCCGAAATGCTGCGGAGGCTCCCATGGCCTGCCTCGACCGACGTGACCTCGGTCTGCTCGTCCTGCGCGTCGGCACCGGCGCGGTTCTGGCCGCGCACGGCACCCAGAAGCTGGCCGGCTGGTTCGGCGGCGGAGGCATCGAAGGGACCACCGCCGCGATGGAGGCCATGGGCTTCCACCCGCCCAAGCACAGCGCGGTCGCCGCGGGGCTCGGTGAGGCGGGCGGCGGCGCGCTCCTGGCTCTCGGCCTCGCCACCCCGGCGGCAGGTGCGGCCGCGGCCGGCGCGATGGCGGGCGCCGTGGCCGTCCACGCACCCGCCGGATTCTTCGCACAGGGCGGTGGCTACGAGTACCCGGCGTTCCTCGGCTTCACCGCCGCGGTGATCGGACTGATCGGCCCGGGCCGGTACTCCCTCGACCACGCCACCCGGCACGTCCTCAACCAGCCGTGGACGGTCGCCCTCGCCTTCGCGGGCAGCGCCGTCGCGGCGGCGGCCGTCGTCGGCAGGCGCGCCAAGGGCCGGGCCGCGGTCGACCCCGACGCGACCTGACCGCCCGGCGCACCACTCCCAACAGGCCCGTTCGGCAGGCCCGCCCCGTAGGACAGGGACCGGGCGGCACCCCCAGGGAGGGAGCCGCCCGGCCCCGGCAGGCGGACTGCGCGGAGCGGCTCAGTGCGTCGCGGCAGCCGACGCCTTCGCCGCGGCGGCGTTCTCCTCCGCGAGGCGCTCCATGCCGCTCAGCGTCTTGAGCGGCTTCTCCTTGATGAACAGCACCGCGATCAGGGCGAGGAACGCGAAGGGGGCTCCGATCAGGAAGACATCCGCGGTCGCGACGCCGTACGCGTGCTCGACCACCTGCCGGGCCGGTTCGGGAAGGGTCGAGAGGTCGGGGACGCTGTGCCCGGCCCCTCCGTTGTCCGATGCTCCGCCGAAGCCCTTCTCCAGCTCGCTCGCCACCCGGTGGCTGAGTACGGCACCCAGCGCGCTCGTGCCGATCGCACCACCGAGGCTGCGGAAGAACGACAGCACCGAGGTGGCCGCGCCCAGCTCCGACGCGGGCACGTCGTTCTGCGCCGCCAGCACCAGGTTCTGCATCAGCATGCCGACGCCGACACCGAGCACCACCATGTAGACGCTGAGCAGTCCGAACGAGGAGTCCGCGCTGATCGTGGACAGCAGTCCCATGCCCGCGGTCATGATGATGCCGCCCGCGATCAGGAAGCCCTTCCACTTGCCCCGGGCGGAGATGATCTGCCCCGCGATGGTGGTGGAGAGCATCAGACCGAGGATCATCGGCAGGCTCATCAGGCCCGCGGCCGTCGGGGACTTGCCGAGCGAGATCTGGAAGTACTGGGAGAGGAACACCGTGCCGCCGAACATGGCCACACCGACCAGCAGGCTCGCCACTGTCGTCAGCGCCACCGTGCGGTTGCGGAAGATGTCCAGCGGGATGATCGGTTCCTGGACCCTGGACTCGACCAGGACCGCGGTGGCCAGCAGGACCACACCGGCGGTGACGAGGGCGGCGGTCTGCCACGACGCCCAGTCGAACCGGTTGCCCGCGAGGGTCACCCACAGCAGCAGTGCGCTGACCCCGCTCATGATGAGCACGGCGCCGAGGTAGTCGATCTTCACCGCTCTACGGACCGTAGGCAGCTTCAGGGTCAGCTGGAGCAGCACGATCGCGAGCAGGGCGAAGGGCACACCGATGAAGAAGCACCAGCGCCACCCCAGCCAGGAGGTGTCGACGAGCACGCCGCCGATCAGCGGTCCCGCGACGGTGCCGACGGCGAAGACGGCACCGAAGATGCCGGAGTAGCGGCCCAGTTCACGCGGCGGAATGATCGCCGCCATCACGACCTGGGCGAGCGCGGTGAGACCACCGGCGCCGATGCCCTGCACCACGCGGCTCACGATGAGCAGGCCGACACTGTGCGAGAAGCCGGCGACGAGCGAGCCGACGATGAACATCGAGAGGGAAAGCTGGATGAGCAGCTTCTTGTCGTAGAGGTCGGACAGCTTGCCCCAGATCGGGACGGTCGCTGTCATCGCCAGAAGCTCGGCGGTGACCACCCAGGTGTACGAGGACTGGCTGCCGTGCAGGTCGGCGATGATCTTCGGCAGGGCGTTCGAAACCACCGTGGAGGCCAGGATGGCCACGAACATGCCGGCCATCAGGCCGGACATGGCCTGAAGTACGTGACGACGCGTCATGGGCGGTGGGGCCCCGTCGGGCGCACCGGAAGCAGCGGACTCGGGTATGACGGCAGCGGACATCTGCTGACGTTCCTCATTCTTTGGTGACAGGCCCCCGAGGGGGGCTTCGGATGTGCTTCAGCCGCTCAGGCCGTCGGCCAGCGAGGCGAACGCCTCGCGATAGATGCTCCGGAACGTACGAGTACGGCCGGATGCCACCCAGAGTTCGACGGCGGCGCGCACGGCCGCGGTCGTCACGTGCGCGAGAAGGCGGGGGTGGAGATCGGAGTCGGGATCCTGACCGAGGCGCTCGGCCACAACGGCGACCAGCGCGCGTTCGTCCGCGCCCTGCGCGGCCAGGAACCCCGGCAGCAGCGACGGGCTCTTCCTGAGCGCGGCCGTCTGGAGCTCCCAGCGTTCGTGATCCTCCTCGATATGGGCGAGTTCCTGGCCGATCGCCTCACGCAGCGCCTGGAGTGCCGTGCACTCCTCCGGCGCGTTGAGTACGGCCCGGCGGATCCGCTCGGCGTTGTCCTGGTCGGGTCGGGTGATCGCGTCTTCCAGGCACGGAAAGTAGTTGAAGAAAGTGCGCACAGAGACGCCGACCGTGTCGGTGACCGCTTCCACGGTCACGTGTTCGATCCCGCGGTCCGCGGCCATGCGCAGTGCCGCGTCCGCCAAGGCGTCACGCGTCGCACGCTTCTTGCGTTCGCGCAGCCCGAGAGGCATGTCATCGGCACTCATGAACGTGCATGTTATGTAATTTTGCGCTGTGTGCAAAATCCTTTCGGCTCCTGCCGGTACGGCGGGCTCACCCCCCCGCACGGTCGCGGGCCGCCCCGGGAACGAGCACCCGTCCCCGGTGTCCCGGACCAGGAGCACGAGCCGGGAAACCTCCCGGCAGCCTGCCCGCGCGGCGGGCGTCACCGGCCCGGCACCCGGGCGGGATCCGGACCTGCGGCACAGGCCGTCAGGGCTGAGGATCCAGCGTGCGGCAGGCCATCTGGAGCGCGAGCCGGCGGCTGGGATCGTCCAGATCCACTCCCAGACGGTCACGGGCCTGCCGCAGCCGGGTCGCGACCGTGTTGCGGTGCAGACCCAGGACCCGGGCCGTGGCCGCCGAGGAGCCGCCGTTCTCCAGGAAGACGCGCAGCGTCGTCAGCAGGTGGGCATGCTCGGCCCCGCGCAACGGGGCGAGCGCGGTCTCCGCGAAGGCCCGGGTGATGTCGGACTGCTGCCAGGCGGCGAGCAGCCGGCTGACGCCCAGCTCATCCGTGTGCTCCACCGCCGGCCGGAACTCCCGGGCGCGCGCGAGGTGGGCGGCGTTGCGGGCTTCGGCAAGAGTGTCCGCGAGGCCGCCCGGACCCTGGTGCGGCCATCCGATGCCCGCCACCGGACGCCACTGCTCGGGCAGTCCGGCCAGCACCAGACGCAGCACCCGCAGCAGGCGACGCGCCTCGTCGGGGGCGGGTTCACGGGTACTGCTCGTCCAGGCGGCCCAGCCGCCGTCCCGTTCGGCGACCACCTGGACGGGGACGCCGTACCGGGCCAGCGCCGCACTCACCTGCTCGGGCACCACCCCCGGACGATCGAAGGCGTTCTGGTTGTCGCAGCGCAGATGGAAACCCACGTGCCAGTCCTCCAGCCGCCAACCGAGCGAAAGGGCACGCTCCACGGCGTCCCTGCTGACGGAGGCGCGACCGGTGGTGACCTCGTCCAGCAGCCGTTCGCGCAGCACGGCGTCGTGGTCGGCCCGGGTGCGTTCGCCCGCCAGCCAGGAACGGACGAAGGGCTCCAGCACGGCCAGGCCCAGAGCGACCGTGCCCGCGCGGTTCTGGTCGGCCCGTTCGAAAGCCCACACCAGCCAGGCGGCGGCGGTCGGGCCGCTCCCCTCGCGGGGTGCCGCCGGCCCCGTGTGCACGGGATGCGCCAGCAACCGGTCGGTGCGCTGCGGCACGGCGATTTCGGTCCGCACCTCCCGCAGCGGCACCGTGTCACCGAGAATGGCGCTTCCCTCCGCGGTGACCAGACTGATCCGGGCGTCCAGCACCCGGCAGGCGACGGCCAGCAGCTCGGCGCCGTCCGTACGGGCGCTCAGCTGTTTCACCAGCGTCTCCACCGTGCGGGCCCTGAGCACCTCATGGGCACGGATACGCAGGGTGAGTTCGACGACCAGCGTGAACGGGTCCTCGGTCACCAGCCACAGCACCGGGATCTCCAGGCGGTCGGCCAGCCTGATGGTGGAGAGCAGCGGTCGGGCGTCCGCCGACGTGACGCACAGCGCCGCCGCACCGGCCTCCTGGGCGCGGCGTACGAGCGCGTCCAGCCGGTAGGCGGGAGCGGTCTGCTCGGCATCGCACACCACGAGATGCCCCGTCACTTCGGCCGGCGCACCCCCGCGGTAGACGGTGACGTCGGTGACCAGACGTTCCAGACCCGCGTGACCGGCGAGCGTCCGGGCGCCGCGCAGCAGCGGGTCGGCCAGCAGATCGGCCACCGTGACGGGCGCCGTCATCGGGGTCTCCTCTCGACGGAGGGCGCGGGCGCAGCCGGTCCGTCCACGGCATCGCGGCCCGCGGCGGCGGACGAGGCGCCGTCCACCGCACCGCCCGGCCGGGCCGGCTCCGGATCCAGGCCGAAGGCGGCGGGACCGACCAGGGCAGCAGCCTCCGGCGGCCAGTCGTACAGCGCGGGCAACCGCAGCAGCATCAAGGTCTGCCCCGCCCGCACCTGATCGGTACGCAGCGGCCGGTGGCCGCTCGGGTCGACGGCGGCGATGATGTCCGGGCTGCTCACCCGGGTCACCCCGTCGACCGTCACCGCCAGGTACTCGTCGAGCAGATCCACCCGCACCACGGCGCCGGTCCGCCGGTCGGTGAGGGTCATCGAACCGGGGGTCTGACCGTGCCGCGGGACGATCTCCTCGATGCGGCCGAGGGCCAGCAGTTCGCCGCCCAGCCCGGCGGCGAGTTCCTCCGGTGCGGCGCCGGCCGAGGCGAGGAAGCGTTCGCCCAGGTCGAGGCAGGCACTGAGCGAACCGGTCACACCGACCTCCGCCAGACGGACGGCCGTCACCGGGTGGAGCGCCAGCGCCGCGGCACCCCCCAGGGCGAGGACATTGGCCCGCACCAGCGGCTCCGCCAACCGCGGGGTGCAGTCCGGGACAACGACGGTGTCCCCGGCCGGACCGACCAGTGCGAAGGGCTGCGGGTGAAGGCCGTGCAGCCCGGCCACGGTCTGGTCGATGCGGGGGAAGGCCCGGCCCATCAGATCGCCGTCCACCAGGGGCAGCCGCAGCCTGCCGGCGGCCAGGACCGGGATCAGCGCGTTCAGGCCACCGACCTCGATCACCCCCACCGCACCGGCCGGCGCACCCGCCGCATCGGCCACCGCGTGCACGGCGCGGGCGAAGTCGCCCGGCTCGACCAGGCGCTCCGAGAGCACGTCCGGCGCCCCGACCAGCCCCACGTGCACCACCAGGGTTCCGGCCGGAAGCCGGGCCGCCGCCACCAGCGGGACCGGCGCACCGGCCAGCTGCCCGCGCAGCAGCAGTGCCCCGGTGGCGACCTCGCCCCCGCCGCCCGAGCCCAGCAACGTGGCTCCGGCGGCGAGGGCGGGCACCCGGGCCTCCGACAGGACGGCTTGTCCTGTCCCGGCGGGCGAAGGGGCGTCGGCGGTCACCTCTCGATCATCACACCACTTCGGCGCAGACCGGAACGTTCGGCTCACACCGGAACGTAGGTGTGCTCGTAGCCGAAGTAGGCCGGTCCCGCCAGCGCCAGACCCTCGGGGCTCCGCCAGCGGGGATCGCAGGGCACACCCAGGACGCTGACCCGCAGGCCGTAGCGGAGCGTCTCGGTGGTGACCGGCTCACCGGTGTCCGTGTCCAGCACACAGATCAGGTCGGGGACACTGACCACGACCTCACCGTCACGGGTCGCGACGAGGTTCTCGTTCTGGAAGGACAGCTCAAGCACCGAGCCGGTGTCCTCGCCCAGCCCGGCCAGCACGGCATGGCCCCGGGCGAAGCCGCCCCGGGTGGTGCGCTGCACATCGCTGATCTTCCCGCTGAACACCCGGCGCCCGCCGAGAACCCCGGTGGCCGCCCCGACGGGATCGCTGTGGCCCTCACGGGCCTCGCGGATGGCCCGGCCCACCTTCTCGCACAGCGAGAGAGTGCCGGGGACCATGAACTCCTTGACCTGACGTCCGGTCAGTACGTACAGGCTGACCGCCGCGCTGCACCCCATCTCGATGGTCGCCGCACGGGCCAGGCGCTCGGCCCAGGCGTTGTCGTCGGTACGCAGAGTGACCGCGTTCCCGCGCTCGTCGGCTATGGCCATCGGGGACGCCTGGATCCCGCCGAGTGTCGGCAGCAGCATCTGCAGCTCCGGGAAGGCACGGCCCATGCCGTCGGCGTCGATGAGCGGCACCCCTGCCTCGGCCGCGGCCACGAACGGGGTCATCGAGTTGAGCCCGCCGGCCTCCAGGGAAACCGTGTGGGTGGCCTCGCGCCCGATGAGCTCCTCGATCGCACGCAGCGCCCGCAACACCTCGTCGCCCGAGGGCAGCTTCTCCAGCATGACGGTCGGCGCGCCCATGAACGCGGTGGGAATCACCACGGCGTCGTCGTCGATCTCGTCGACGTCCAGCAGCGTCACCGGGCCGTGCTGGGCCAGTGCCTGCTGGGCGAGCAGCCGTCCGACGAACGGATCGCCACCGCCACCGGTCCCCAGAACGGCCGCGCCCCGCGCCAGGTCGGGCAGGTTCTCGGCAGTGATCTCACGCATCGTGGCCTCCCAGGCTCAGCTCTCCGACGGCCTTGACCCGGACACGCGTCGCGTTGCCCGGCAGATAGGCCAGCGGTACTTCTTCGACATCGACGATCTCGACCGATCCCGGCCGGGCGCCTGCGGCGACCGCGCGGTCCATCGCCTCCTGGCGGGCCTCGTCCAGCACCGCGTCGCGCTGCTGCGGTACGACCGAGTAGACCCGGTCCACCTCACCGCCCACCTGGGCGATCGCCGCGCCGATGGCGTTGGCCACCGCGAAGTGCTCCGGACGCACCACCTGGGAGGCACCCGCCAGATTCTCCGGCACCAGGATGCTGCCGCCGCCGACGGCGACGACCGGCACCGGGTCGGCGGAGACCCGCATCCGGTCCACGACCTCCGCCAGCCGGCTGTCGATCACGTCGAGTGCCGACGCGACGTCCGCGCGGCTGAGGTGGGAGAGCAGTGAGGAGTCGCCCACGTCCGCGCGCCCGCCGGCCACCGCGATGTCGGTGGCCGTCAGCCGGGTTCCGCCGAAGACGAGTGCTTCGTCGGTGAGCCGGTAGCCGACGCTGGCCGGGCCGACTCCGACGCCGGAGGCCGTGTGCAGTACGTGGCTGCCGCCGCCGATGCCGATGGACAGCACGTCGGGCATGCGGAAGTTGGTCTGCACCCCGGCGACGCTGACGTCGGTGGACGCCTCGCGCGGGAAGCCGTTCTGCAGGATGCCCACATCGCTGGTGGTGCCGCCGATGTCGAGCACCGCGCAGGAGGGCAGCTTGGACAGGAAGGCCGCGCCGCGCATCGAGTTGGTCGGACCCGAGGCGAAGGTGGCCACCGGGTACCGGCGCGCGTAGTCGATGTCCATCAACGTGCCGTCGTTCTGGCTGAGGAACACCGGAGCGGTGATGCCGGCCTCGGCGACGGTACGGCTCAGCCCGGTCGCCACGAGGTCGGCCAGGTCGCGCAGCGCCGCGTTGATGACGGTCGCGTTCTCGCGGCCGAGCAGGCCCATCCGGCCGATCTCGTGCGAGAGGCTGACCGGGGCGCCGGGCAACTGCTCGGCGATGATCTGCGCGGCCCGTGTCTCGAATTCCGCGTTGACCGGCGAGAACACCGAGGACAACGCGAAGGAGGTGGCGCCCGACTCCACGGCCCTGTCCAGGACGGCGCGGAACTCCGCCTCGTCGAACGCGGCGATCGGGCTGCCGTCGTACTCGTGGCCGCCGTGGCACAGGTAGCTGTGGCCGCCGACCGCCGCCACCAGCCGCGCGGGCCAGTCGACCAGCGGCGGCAGGGCACGGGTGGCCGGCAGGCCGAAGCGGATGGCGGCCGTCTGTGCCAGACGCTCACCCTCAACCAGTGCGTTGATGAAGTGGGTGGTGCCGATCATCACCGCGTCGATCGCGGCCGGCTCGAAGCCCGCCGCCTGGCGCAGGTCGCGGATGGCGGCGACGATGCCGCCGGTCACGTCCGCCGTGGTGGACGCCTTGACGGCGCCCAGCACCTGGTCGCCGTCGATCAGGACCGCATCCGTGTTGGTGCCGCCCACGTCGATGCCCAGTCGGAGCATGGAGTGTCCTTTCTCATTTCTGACGGCCTGTCGGCCGGTGGCCCGCCGAGGCGCTCGCCGGACCCGGAGGGGTCGTGCGGCGCGCCCGGGCGGGGCCCGTTCGCCTCCGTGAAGGCGTCCAGCAGTCGTGTGGCCGAGCGGCCGGCCGGGGCGGGGCCCCGTGCCCGGCCGGCCGCACCGGCTTCCGGCGGATGTGCGTACCGCAGTTGCCCTGACGAATTGTCAGTGCCTGCCGCCGTCCGGGTCACCGGGACGGCGGCGGCGCGGTCCGCGCGGGTACGCCCGGCCTCAGGCGGGCTGGGTCTCGGCGGTCGGAGCGGCATCGTTCCCTTCGGTGCAGGTGGGGGAGGTGCCGACGGCGCGCACCAGTCCGAGCCTGGCCGCCGCGATGTAGAGCACCAGCGCGACGACCACCGAATTGATGGACGGCAGGCCCCAGTCGACGTACTTGCCCACGAGTGCCGCGACCAGCCAGACGACTATGCCCGCAGGTACCCAGGTGGGCGCGCTCGCCGGGAGCACCCCCTCGTTCCGGGTGTTGTCCAGGGACGCGCGCCAGGTCCGGGCCACGAAGTACTCCGCGACCATGATCCCGGCGATCGGCGGGAACAGGACGCCCAGCAGATTCAGGAAGCCCGTCAGGTTGTCGAGGATGCCGGTGGCGCCCAGCACCGACCCGGCGACACCGACGACGAGGGTGGCGACACCGCGGTTGACCCGCTTGCCGAAGACCTGGTCGATGAAGTTGACCACGCCCAGGGAGGCCGCGTAGAGGTTCCAGTCGTTGATCTTGATCGTGGCGGCGATGATGATCAGCGTCCCGATGAAGCCGGAGGTCGAGGTCACGATGGCGATGACGTCGTTGGTCCGCAGCGCCAGCGCGAGGAGCACGCCGATCAGGCCGATGACGTACTCGCCGACGGTGATGCCGATGACGGTCTGCTTGACGACATCCGCCGAGCTGCGGTTGAACCGGCTCATGTCCGGGGTGATCACCGCACCGACGATGAACCCGCCCGCCACGATGGTGGTGCCGGCCAGCAGGGACAACGGCGGACCGGCCGGCTGCGCGGTCGTCAGCGACCCCAGGTCGTGCTTGGACAGCTCGACCACGATCGACCAGCCGGCCATGAGCAGGAAGGCCGGCACGGTGATGTAGGCGATCCAGGCCATCGAACCGATGCCGTACATCACCACACCCGTGATGATCAGGCCGCACACCAGGGCCCAGGCCCAGGCGGGCAGTCCGCCGACCAGGTTCACCAGACCGTCCGCGGACACCGCGTTCTGGATGCCGAACCAGCCGAGCGCGCTGACGCTGATGGCCAGACCGATCAGCGATGCGCCCATCGAACCGAATCCCGTCCAGCGGGCGAGGAGCGAGGTGGAGAGCCCTTCGCGCTGGCCCGCGATACCGGTGAAGATGGTCACGACTTCCAGGACCACCGCACCGAGGGTGATCGCGAGTACGGCGTTCCAGAAAGTCATACCGAAGCCGAGGGTGGCACCGATGAGAAAACTGGCCAGGGAGCTGAGCTGGCCGAACCTCTGGGTGGCCACCGAGAACCAGTGGTAGCGCGCTGCGTCGGGAACGCGGCCGAGGGCGTGATCGTCTTGTGCTGCGGAGGACGCCATGGGGACTCCGAGACGTTGGAGGGAGAGGTTCCGGCGAGGCTAGAACTCCTGACCCACCGCGTCATCGTGCATCGTGCACCGTCATCGACGGCGGACAGGGCGCAGTGCACAGGAGTCTGATTCAGCCATCGGATCCCACTCGGCGCTGACGGGGCACACCGCACTGTCCGTCGGCCGGCACAGGGCAGATGGCACCTTGTGCCGGGATTACGGCCCCCGCAGCCTGAAGCCCACGCCGTCCCCTTCACCTGGAGGTGCTGTGAAGCTCACCATCGTGATCCCCGTCATCAGCGACGCGTTCACCGAGGAGGTCCGCAAGGAGGTCGCCGGCTGGGTCTCGCCCGGCACCGAGATCGACGTGCGTCGTATCGCCCGAGGCACCGCCTCCATCGAATCCGAGTACGACGAGGCCCTGGCCGCCCCCGGAATCCTGGACGCGGTCCGCGCGGCGGCCGAGGACGGCGCCGACGCCGTGTTCATCAGCTGCTTCGGCGACCCGGGGGTGCACGCCGCCCGCGAGATCGTGGACATCCCGGTCGTCGGAGGCTTCGAGCCCGCCGTGCTGACGTCGCTGGCACTCGGCGAGAAGGCGGGCGTGATCACCGTCCTGCCCAACGTGCTGCCCATGCTGCACAGCCTGGTGCGCCGTTACGGGCTCACCGAGCGGCTCGGCCCGATCCGCGTGGTGGACATCCCGGTCCTGGACCTCACCGACCCGGAGCGACTGGTGGACCGACTGGCCGAACAGGCCCGCGCGGCGGTGGACGAGCGCGAGGCCGATGTGATCGTGCTCGGCTGCACCGGCATGATCGGTGTGGCCCGGGCCCTCCAGGAGCGGTTGGCGCAGGACGGTCCGTTCGTCCCGGTGGTCGACCCCACCGGCGCGGCCGTCACCTGGTTGGAGTCCCAGGTGCGGCTCGGGGTGCGGCCCAGCCGCACCACCTACATGACCCCGCCCGCGAAGGACCGCAACATCTGACGCTCCTCTCCGGGGGGTGGTGGCCGCGGCCACCACTCCCCGTCGCCGGTCTCCCGCCCGATTCCCGACGCCCGCACCCGGGAGCCCCGTGCGGGGCAGGGCTCCCGGCCCGTACGGTGGCGGCCACATCGTCCTCTCGTTCTCTCGTTCCAGGAGTACGCATGACCTTCGACGTCGGCGCCGTCCGCGCCCGGATTCCCGCGCTGAAGTCGGGCTCCGCCCGGTTCGACGCCCCCGGCGGCACGCAGACTCCGCAACCGGTGATCGACGCCATCGCCGAGGCACTCGCGAATCCGCTCGCCAACCGGGGTCTCACCACCGAGGGCGAGCGCAACGCGGAAGCGGTCGTGACGGGCGCCCGCAGCGCGATGGCGGACCTGCTGGGCGCCGATCCGCGGGGCATCGTGTTCGGCCGCAGCTCCACCCAACTCGCCTACGACCTGTCGCGCACCCTGGCGAAGAGCTGGGGACCGGGTGACGAGGTGGTCGTCAGCCGACTCGACCACGACTCCGACATCCGTCCCTGGATCCAGGCGGCCGAGGCCGTGGGCGCCACGGTCCGATGGGCCGACTTCGACCCGGCGACCGGCGAGTTGACGGTCGACGGCATCGCCGCCGTGCTGTCCGCGCGTACCCGCCTCGTCGCCGTCACCGCGGCGTCCAACCTCATCGGCACCCGCCCCGACATCCCTGCCATGGCCGGCCTGGTGCACCGTGCCGGGGCCCTGCTGCACGTGGACGCGGTGCATTACGCCTCGCACGCCGTCGTCGACCTGCCCGGCCTCGGCGCCGACTTCCTGGTCTGCTCGCCGTACAAATTCCTCGGCCCGCATCTGGGCGTGCTGGCGAGCCGCCCCGAACTGCTGGAGACGCTGCGGCCGGACAAACTGCTGCCGTCCTCCGACGCCGTTCCCGAGCGCTTCGAGCTGGGTACGCTGCCTTACGAACTGCTGGCCGGAACCCGGGCCGCGGTGGACTTCCTGGCCGGGCTGGCCCCCGGCACCGAGGGCACCCGGCGGGAACGGCTGATCGCCGCCTTCGCGGCCATCGAGACCCACGAAGACGCCCTGCGTGCCCGTATCGAGCAGGGTCTGGCCGGCCTCGAAGGCGTCACCGTGCACTCCAGGGCCGCCCACCGCACCCCCACGCTGCTGCTGACCTTCGCGGACCACAGCGCCGCCGCGGTTTCGCGCTACCTGGCCGAGCGGGGAGTCGACGCTCCCGCCGGTTCCTTCTACGCGCTGGAGGCGTCCCGGAGGCTCGGACTGGGCGACGAGGGAGGGCTGCGGATCGGCCTGGCCCCCTACACCGACGACACGGACGTCGACCGGCTGCTGGACGCGCTGGCCGGCTTCCTCGGCACCGCACCCGTGACGACCGGCTGACGCGGCCGCACCGCGGGCAGCGCGCGACGCCCGGGCGCCCCGGGGACTGGTCCATCGGTTCCCGCCCACCTCGCCGCCCGCACCACCTCGCCGCCCGCACCACCTCGCCGCCCGCGGCGCTGATGCGCCCGAAGGCGCCCCTGCTGTCGTCGTGCGCCCGTCAGGGAGTACGACGACAGCCCTCAGGGCCGAGCCGCGCGGTCCGCCGCGCCGTTCCCGACCGGCCGCGTGTGGATCTTGGCCATGCACGCCGGGATGGCGGCGCCGTCGTCGTGGCGCCGGGCACGGTAGCTGCTCGGGGTCTCGCCGACCAGCTCGGTGAAGCGCGAGCTGAACGATCCCAGTGACGTACAGCCGACCGCGAAACAGACCTCGGTCACCGTCAGGTCACCGCGTCGCAGCAGTGCCTTGGCCCGCTCGATGCGGCGGGTCATCAGGTAGCTGTAGGGCGTCTCACCGAAAGCGGTGCGGAAGCTACGGGAGAAATGACCCGGCGACATCAGGGCGTCACGCGCCAGCGCCGGGACGTCGAGCGCCTCGGCGTAGTCGCGGTCCATCCGGTCGCGGGCCCGCCGCAGCCGCACGAGGTCGTCGAGGTCCTGCCGTTTCACCCGGTCAGTTTCCCACAGCACCCGAGGCCGGTGCGGAGTCCCGGGCACGCCGCATGGACGGCCGCGCCGGGCACACGTCGACCGGTCACCACGGCCGCCGGTTCCGGCCCGAAACAGGCACCGCAACCGATCAGGAATCGAGAAGCGCCGGTCATCCCGCTCCAGCTAGCGTGACCGCCATGAACGTCACCCTGTGTCGCGCCTTCCTCCCGTGTGACCACCCGGACGCCTCCCTGGCATCCTTCTGAGACCCCTGTCGGGCCCGACCCCGCCTTGGCAGGCACCACTGATGCGGCAGACAGCGGCCGGTGCCGCGACCGCGGTGACGAAGAACAAGCCAGACGTACTGTGCGAACCGTTCGGATCGAGCCGGGCGAGGCCGACGGAGGCCGCGAAGGCGGTCCCGCCCAACAGATGGAGAGACGATGAGCAAGGCCACGAAGACGGACCCGCAGCCGCCCGAGCCGCACGTCGCTGACAGCCACGATCTGATCCGCGTGCACGGAGCACGCGAGAACAATCTCAAGGACGTCAGTATCGAGATCCCGAAGCGCAGGCTGACGGTGTTCACCGGGGTCTCCGGCTCGGGCAAGAGTTCGTTGGTGTTCAACACCATCGCCGCGGAGTCGCAGCGGCTGATCAACGAGACCTACAGCGCCTTCGTGCAGGGCTTCATGCCGACACTGGCCCGGCCCGAGGTCGACGTGCTCGAAGGGCTGACGACCGCGATCATCGTCGACCAGCAGCGCATGGGCGCCGACCCCCGCTCCACGGTCGGCACCGTGACCGACGCCAACGCGATGCTGCGCATCCTCTTCAGCCGGCTCGGTACACCCCACATCGGTCCGCCCAGCGCCTACTCCTTCAACGTCGCCTCGGTCCGCGCGAGCGGAGCGATCACGGTCGAGCGCGGTACCAAGAAGACGGTGAAGGCGACCTTCAACCGCACCGGCGGCATGTGTGTCCACTGCGACGGCCGGGGCACCGTGTCGGACATCGACCTCACCCAGCTCTACGACGACTCCAAGTCGCTCGCCGAGGGTGCGTTCACCATCCCCGGCTGGAAGTCCGACAGCTTCTGGACCGTGCGCGTGTACGCCGAGTCGGGACTCCTCGACCCGAACAAGCCGATCCGCGAGTTCACCAAGAAGGAGATGCAGGACTTCCTCCAGCGGGAGCCGACCAAGGTGAAGGTCGAGGGCGTCAACCTCACCTACGAGGGACTGATCCCCAAGATCCAGAAGTCGTTCCTGTCGAAGGACAAGGAGGCGATGCAGCCGCACATCCGCGCATTCGTTGAGCGGGCGGTCACCTTCACCACCTGCCCCGAGTGCGACGGCACCCGGCTCAGCGAGGAAGCCCGGTCATCGAAGATCAAGAACATCAACATCGCGGACGCCTGCGCGATGCAGATCAGCGACCTGGCCGCATGGGTCCGCGGCCTGGACGAGCCGTCGGTGGCGCCGCTGCTCACCGCGGTGCAGCACACCCTCGACTCGTTCGTGGAGATCGGACTCGGCTACCTCGCGCTCGACCGGCCCTCGGGCACGCTGTCGGGCGGCGAGGCGCAGCGCGTCAAGATGATCCGTCACCTCGGCTCCTCGCTGACCGACACCACCTATGTCTTCGACGAGCCCACCGCGGGCCTGCACCCCCATGACATCCAGCGGATGAACGATCTGCTGCTGCTGCGGCTGCGGGACAAGGGCAACACGGTGCTCGTCGTGGAACACAAGCCGGAGACGATCGCGATCGCCGACCATGTCGTCGACCTCGGCCCCGGCGCGGGCACGGCGGGCGGCGCCGTCTGCTTCGAGGGGACCGTCGAGGGGCTGCGGGCCGGCGGCACCCTCACCGGCCGCCATCTCGACGACCGGGCCGCCGTCAAGGAGACGGTACGCAAGCCCACCGGCGCGCTGGAGATCCGCGGCGCGACGGCGAACAATCTGCGTGACGTCGACGTGGACATACCGCTCGGGGTGCTCGCCGTCGTCACCGGCGTCGCCGGTTCCGGCAAGAGCTCACTCGTGCACGGATCGATCCCCACAGGCGAGGGTGTGGTGTCGATCGACCAGAGCCCGATCCGCGGTTCGCGACGCAGCAATCCGGCGACGTACACCGGACTGCTCGACCCGATCCGCAAGGCGTTCGCGAAGGCCAACGGCGTGAAGCCGGCACTGTTCAGCGCCAACTCCGAGGGCGCCTGTCCCACTTGCAACGGCGCGGGCGTCATCTACACCGACCTGGCGGTGATGGCCGGAGTCGCCAGCACCTGCGAGGAGTGCGAGGGCAAGCGGTACCAGGCGTCGGTCCTCGACTACCACCTCGGAGGCCGCGACATCAGCGAGGTGCTGGCGATGTCCGTGACCGAGGCCGCGGAGTTCTTCGGCACCGGCGAGGCGCAGACACCCGCCGCGCACCGCGTCCTCGGCCGGCTCGCCGACGTCGGGCTCGGCTACCTCAGCCTGGGCCAGCCGCTCACCACCCTGTCCGGCGGCGAGCGGCAGCGGCTCAAGCTGGCCACTCACATGTCCGAGAAGGGCGGCACCTACGTCCTCGACGAGCCGACCACCGGCCTGCACCTCGCCGACGTCGAGCAGTTGCTCGGCCTGCTCGACCGGCTGGTCGACTCCGGCAAGTCGGTCATCGTCGTCGAGCACCACCAGGCGGTCATGGCGCACGCCGACTGGATCATCGACCTCGGCCCCGGTGCCGGACACGACGGCGGCAAGGTCGTCTTCGAGGGCACCCCCGCCGACCTCGTCGCAGCCCGCTCCACACTCACCGGCGAGCACCTCGCGGACTACGTCGGCGCCTGACCGAGGGCCTCGCGGACTACCGCGGACCCGTCACTCGCCCCACTCCCAGTACTGTTCGGGCCGGACCGGTCCCGAGCAGTCGGAAAGGGTCAGCCGGGGGCTGGGGCGGTCCCGGTCGTCCCAACGGGCGGGGAGTTCACGATCGTCCTGGTACAGGCAGCGGTGCCCGCTGTCCTCGATTCGCCATGCCGTGCGTTTCCACGTCGGGCTCCGCCACGGCACGCGGGTCCACTTCTGGCTAGGACCGTCCCCGTGGCAGGGTTCGAGCCCGACCTCCTGGCCGATGGCCGTGAGACAGGAGTCCGGCTCGTGCCGCAGCCCGATCGTGCCGTTGTGCCTCATCGCCCATTGCTGTGCGGCCGATCCGTCACATCTGTGGATACGGACCTTCCGGCCCGCAGACGAACCCTCGGCCGCGTCGAGGCACTGGGCCGGATCCCTACCGGTGGCGTACGTCGTCCGGCCGATGTCCCCGAGGACCTCGCCGGGCCGGGGCGTCCGATGAACCTGGGTGTACTGCCGATGGACCCACAGGTCCCAGTCCTTGTGCAGCGGGCCGCGATAGGGCGGGACATTCGCGCACCGCCCGGTGGCACGACACGTTCGTTTCGCGATGTACCAACGCGCCACGTCGGTCTTCTCGGCCGCCTGTCCGGGCGTGAGGTTCACCTTCAACGTCGACATCGTGTACGCGAGGTACGACGTCACGGGAACCCCGAGGGCGTAGCCCGTCCACCTGAAGTACCGGGCCGCGATGCCGTGGTCACTGTGGTCGACGCCACCGCCGAGACCGAACGCGAACGACGCGTTGTCGTAGTCCATGGTCAGGAGACGTTCCGCACGGCTGCTCCGGACCAGGGCGGAGAGCACACCGAGCAGACGTTCTTCGCTGTAGCTCACGCCGCCCAGGAACCCGTTGACGCTCCGCTTGCTGCCGTCGAACAGCTTGAGCACGCTGTCGGCTTCCTGGCCCCGCGGAAGCCCGTCGTGCAGGTCGAGGAAAGTCAGCCGGACGGCTGCGCCCGAGGCTCGGCCGGCAAGCAGGAACGACCGCACCCGGACGCCGTCGGCCTGCAGGTCGGACTGCTTCCACACGTCGGCCGCGTCCGCCATGACGGCATAGGCCGACCGCACCCCGTACTCCCTGCGGTCCACGTACTCCAGCGCCTTCAGACGGACCTTCAGGGCATCGTCGCCCGCGGTCAGGTAGACGATGTCGACAGGGCACCTCGCCCGGATGGTCCGCGTGATCTCCGGGTTGAAGAAGAACAGGTCGTCGTCGGGGTGCGCCACACCCACCAGGGTGCGACGGCATCGGGGCGGGTCCTGGTACGAGGTGGCCGCCGCGCCGGAGTCGGGGGACGGGCCCGGCTCGGCGGAGCAGGCGGAGCCCAGCAGGGCGCAGAGTGCGATGACCGCCGTCAGCGCACGGTACGGACGCCGCGGGCGACGACGGTGCCCGCTGCTCCCCGACATCCTCCCGCCCATCCGTGGCCTCCTCGAACCCGCGCCGTGTGCTCCTCAAACGAAGGATCGCGGTACGGCGGGCGTGCGACAACCGACTCGCCGCACCGGACACCCGGTCGGCGCTCGGTCCGGCGCCCAGGAACAGGAACTGGATACCCGGTCGGCGTTCGGCCCCGGAGCCTCGCACGCTTCACATGGTGGCCTGGGGCTGCAGCGGGCCGAGGCAGTAGAGGGCGGTCTGTTCGGCGTGCGGGATGAGCAGGCCCTGCAACTCGTGCGCTGCGGCCTTGAGGAGGTCGCCGTCGCGGTCGGCGTGCAGAGTTTCGAGAACGAAGGCGACATGGGCGGAATCCTCGGTGACGCGGGTGCGGTGGGCGTCGCGGTGGTTCCAGTGCCGGGTCAGGACGCCGGTGGTGTCCGCGTAGACGATCTCGCCGGGCCTGGGGTTCTCGACGGTGTCGGGTTCGCCGAGCGGGGTGAAGGACTCGGTGCCGTCCGCGTGGCGGATGTCGACGTCGCCGGTGATCCGGTCCACGTCGAAGGCGCCGGCGGGCAGTCCGTGTCGTACGGAGACGGAGTTGTAGGAGTCGACGGCCGGGTTGATGCGCGGCAGGGAGCCCTTCTTCGCCAGGCGGCGGCCGAGCGCGTCGACGCTGGGGCGGATGCGGCGGGGGTTGGTGCCGAAGGAGCGGTAGGCGGTGTGCCATGCCTCGATACGGGGGTCGGTCTCGTCGGCGGGGTGCCAGGTGCCGTCGGCGAGCTGCTGCTCCAGTTCCTCGACGGTGGCGGCGGTATCGGGCCACGGTTCGTGGCCGCGCAGGCCGGTGGCGGTGACCAGGGCGATGAGCGTGTCGGGGAAGGCTTCTGCGACGGCGGGGGAGATGCGGAAGGCGGGCATGAGCGGGGTTTCCGTTTCGTGGGTTCGTGCGCGGGCGGCGTGACGGGTCAGGGCTTCCAGGGGGCGGGGCTCAGGTGAGGGCGAGGAGGCTGACGGCGATGGCAGCGGTGCCCAGGCCCACGAGCTGTCCGCGGTGGACACGTTCGGCGAGGACGCCGCGGGCGAGCAGCACGGTCCCGGCCGGGTAGAGGGCGGTGATCACGGCGACGACGGCGAGATCCCCGCTGCGGGCGGCGAGCAGGAACATCAGGTTCGCCACTGAATCCAGCACACCGGCGGCTGCCGACATCGCGTAGGCCGGCCGCTCGGAGCCCAGGGTGCGGAACATCACCCCGGCCGCGGCCAGAGTGACGGCCGAGGAGACCGCCCGGCCCACGATCAGCGGGGCCACGCCGCTGCCGGACGGCGCCTGGTGCAGGAAGACCAGCTGAAGGGCGATGGCGGCGCCCGCGCCGGAAGCCAGCAGCAGAGCGGTACGAGCGGGACGCGCCGACCCGGCCCCCTGTCCGGCGCTGACCAGCACCACCGCCACCAGCGTGAGCGGCAGTCCGACCAGTCCGGCGGCGCCCAGGTGCTCGCCCTGCAGCAGGCCCACCCCGACGGGCAGCGTGGCGGACACCAGCGCGGTCACGGGCGAGAGCACGTTCATCGGACCGATCGCCAAGGTCCGGTAGAGCAGGGTGAACGCGACGGCCGAGGCGACTCCGGATGCGGCGCCCCAGCCAAGAGCGCCGGCACTGAACGAGGCACCGAGCACCGGCCACAGCAGCAGTTCGACCGCGAGAGAGGCCGGGGCCGCGATCATCACCGTGCGCAGCACATGCGCCTTGCGGGCTCCCAGCCCGCCGAGGAAGTCGGCGCACCCGTAGGCGAGCGAACTGCCCAGGGCCAGCAGCAGAGCGATCACGGTGCATCCCTTACTATGTCAATGGAACGACTAAACCGTACAACGGATCGACCGGGTTGTGTCAACCAAACGACCGGACGGTGCATTGCAGCGGTCCCCACGCGAGGATGGTGATCGGATGGCCGAGACAGAGGCAGCCTTGCGGACGCTCGCACGCAACGTCAGGGCGGCCCGCACGCGCGCCGGCCTGTCCCTGGACGAACTCGGCCGACGCGCACAGGTGAGCAAGGGTGCCCTGGTGGGGCTGGAGAAAGCCCAGGGCAACCCGAACTTCGCCACCCTGGTCCGGTTGGCCGACACCCTCGGTGTCTCGGTCTCCGCCCTGTTGGAGGGCCCGGCCGAAGGCCGTGTCCGCGTCATGAGCGCCGATGCCGTGGCGCCGCTGTGGACCGGAGCGCAGGGCAGTGAGGCCCGGCTCATGCTGACGACCTCGGGCCCGGCCCCGGTCGAGGTCTGGCGCTGGCGGCTGGAACCGGGCGAGGAGTACCCCAGCCACCCCCACCAGGCCGGAGTCGTCGAAACCGTCAGCGTCACCTCAGGCCGGATGACCCTGATCGTCGACGGCACGGAACACCCCGTCGACGCCGGGCAGACCGCCACCTTCGACGGCGACCTCCCCCACACCTACCGCGGGTCCGGCACCGCCACCTGCCACCTGATCATGACCGTCCACCTGCCGCCCGGCCCCGCCTCCGCGACCTGACCCCTCCGGAGTCCGCCGCAGAACGGAGTCCGCCGCAGAACGGAGTCCGCCGAAGAGCGGATTCCCTCGAAGGGCGGATTTTCAGACCTGTTCGAAATGGAACGCCTTGATGAAGCAGTCACGGGGCTGAGCGACTGCGAAGAGGATGCAGTCCACGAGCGACTGTGCTGTGAGGGCGTCCTTGGGCTCGCGCGGGGTGGTCTCCCACTCCTCGGAGAGCGGGTCGGCGTTGTCGAAGTCAGGCGGGTACAGCGAAATCACCCGGACTCCTTGGGGGCGTAGGCGCTTGGAGAGGATCTCGGTGAACCCCGCTTGTGCGCTCTTGGCTGCGTAGAAGGCGTCGTGGGCGTCCGAGCGGTGATGGCCGGCCGTTCCGCAGGCGGAGACCATCGTCACGACGTCCGGCTTGTCCGAGTTGAGCAGGAGAGGGAGAAAGTTCTTCACGGTCAGGACCGTGCCGGTGGCGCCAGATGCGATGGTGTCGACGACATCGGCATCGGAGGCCGACTGGAGGTCCGGTCCTTCGAGGTAGCGGGAGCCGTTGTTGACCAGGATGTCGACGCGGTCGGTGTGCCGGGCAACGCCGGAAGCGAAGTCGCGGATGGAGGCGGGATCTGTCAGATCGCAGGCAAAGGCGTGGACCCGCTCATGGCCTCGCTCGCGCATCTCGTCGCGGACACGCTCTGCGGCAGCGACACTGCGCGCGGAGAGGAAGACCTCGGCGCCGAGATCCGCGAGCCGGATGGCCAGGGTGCGCCCGAAGCCGCGGCCGGCTGCGGTGATGACGACGCGGTGGTTGTCGAATCTCATGGTGCCACTCCTGATGCGTGGGTCGGTTGTTGCGGTGCAGTGCGGCGGCTGACGTCGGCGGATTAGGTGGCCCAGTCTCCGGCTGTGCCCGCGAGGTCGAACACCACCACTGCACGGCCAGTCGCATGGCGAAGCTGCTGACCGGCCTCGGCCGGCCGCTCGACGGCCCGACCGACGCCCCGACCGACGCCTTGGAGACGGGGCCACCGCTGATCAGCGAACCGTCCCCGCGGCCACCGCGCGCAACCAAGTGGACGCCTGGCGGCCTTCATTGGTCAGCAGGTACGGATCGGCAAAGGTCCAGCCCCCGCCCGAGCGGTCACCGGCTCGGAACGAAAACCGGTGCCGAGGGCAGCCGCCGCGTTGGTCTCAACGGCCCCTCACGGCACTCACAGTGACGCTTCGTACGCCTCGCGGATGGAAGCAGGGATGCGTCCCTTGTCATTGACGAGATAGCCGTTCGCGCGGGCCCATAGCCGTATCGCCTCGCCCTCCGGACCGCGATCGGGCCTACGGCCCCCGGCGGTCTCCCTCGCATCGCCCGAGGAGACCCCTTCCAGATGGTCCGCCACATCCTGAAAGAAGGCGAACAGCGAGGTGAACTCTCCCTCTTCAGGGTCGGATCCCTCGGTCCAGGACCCGATGCTTCCGGTGCGTGTGTTCAGGAACCTGCCGTAGAAGCCGTCGCTCTCCGCGGCGATCGGCACCCACTCGCGGTGCCAGGACGGATAGTCCGGGTCTCCGGACGGTTCCCTCTCCTCCATGCCCATCTTGTGGAGGTAGACATGCTCGATGTCCGTGAGCCCCAGAAGGAGACCGCCGTTGGGAATGACTCCCTCACATCCCAGCGCCACCAGGCACGAGCCTGCATCGGGTTGCCTCCCAGCACCGATGTCGTTCGCCAGGAGCCACTGTCGCATCTCCCGCGGCAACTTCAGGCCCATGCGCTCTTCAGCATCACTGATGGCTTTCGGGCTGCCTGGGTCGCCAAGACCGGCGAAAACGCCGGGAGCATGCTGTTCGAGCCACCTGGTGACCCGGCCCCACGCCGCTCGCACGTCCTTGGCCTCGTGCGTCGGCATTTCGCTCATGCCCGATCTCCGACGGAACGAGCACGCCCGCTCACGTTGCCGACCTCCAGGAACCGCAGAACGGGCCCCAAGGTTCTGACATCGTCCACCGGGAAAGAAGGTGACCGCTGATCATCCATGGGCAGACCGTACGTGGGTGCACTGACATCAACCCCCTCGGGTCTTCATGCCGCTGCGGGCCGACCTGCTGCGCGCGGTGGGCGGCGAGCGAGGCCACGCACTGAGTGGCTGAACTCCATTCACAGGCATGGAATACGCGACACCTCATCATGCGAGCCCGTGCGCCCACGATTGATCGCCGCGCCGGCTGAGTACGATCACCTGTGCCGGTCTGAGTACATGAGTGGTTGCCCGCCGCGCGCGGCGCCGAAAGGGTGGACACATGCGTCGACTGCTGCTGCTCGTCCCGCTGTTGCTGTTCACCGTCGGCTGCGGGGTGCTGCAGTCCTCCGAGGGCGAGGCGACGGACGCGGCACGGGAGGTGGCCAGGAAGGCGGGTGAGCGGCTCCACGGCCAGCGTCCGCGCACGGCGGAGGAGGTCGGGCGCTCTGCCTCGGGCATCGACGGGGTGGAGGTACTGCGGGTGACGGGTACCTCGACACACGACGGGGACGGCGTCGACGTGGTCGTCCGCACGTCCGGCTCGGCGTACAACGGATGGTTCGACCCCGAGGAGGTCACCGTGCAGCGCTGTTTCGCGGTGCGGGTTTCGCCCAAGTCGGAGTGGCGTGAGGATCCCCGTGACGTCGGCTGTCCGGATGGCCTCCCGATGACCTTCGCCCCGCCACCCGAACCGCCCCGGCTGCCGTACGAGGAGCTCCGCGCGAAGCTTCCCCGGGTGCCGAAGGGCGGCCGGGTGAACGAGGCCGAGGTGCGCCGTACGCTTGCCGCCCTGGACCTGCATCCGGCGATCCGTACCGAGGTGAAGGCGGACGGCGGCCGGGTCGGCGTTCTCCTGTCGGTGAAGGGCAACGGCTTCGACGCGCAGGACTGCCTTCTTGCTCGCGTGGCCCCCGGCGCCACTGACGTGTGGGTGCCGCCCCGGATCCAGCGGATGCCCGGAGAGGGCGGCTGCACCGTCGGCAACGCCCTGGACCCGAAACCGTCACCGCACTGAACGGGGTACCTGGCTCCCCGGGCCGCGGGCCCGGGTACCCCCTCAGGATCGAACAGCCGGGGTGATGCGGCGCGACCCCCGCGAAGCGCGCCGGGTCGGACCAGGGCGATCCGTACTGGCTGTGGGACAGCACCACCACGCGACGCTCGGCGGCGCCGGCGTGTGCCGACGCGGCCAGGACGACAACGGCGATGATCGGAGCCAGCACGTCCACAGCATGGGAATGCGCGCGTCCGCTCCTGGATTGAGAGTAAGTGGATCAACAGCGTTCACCGCGCCGATCCGTCCACCCATCAGGAACAATCCAAGGAGTGTGCTGCATGTCGGCACCGTCTGATCGCCCATTGCAGGAAGGTCCGCTCACAGGCCGCACCGTCGTCCTGATCGGTGGAGGTTCGGGCATCGGGTTGCGCGTGGCTCACCAGGCCGTCGCCGCCGGAGCACGCGTGATGCTGGGCGGACGTACGGCAGAGCGTCTTGCAGCGGCGGCACAGGAGGTGGGCAGCGGCACGCGGTGGCAGACCGTCGACGTGACCGATGACGCGTCGCTCGCAGCGTTCTTCGGTGAACTCGACCAGGTGGATCACTTGTTCACCTCTGCGGCGTCCTACCGCGTCGGTGCACTGCGGGAGCTCAATACACAGGACGCCGAAAGCCCCTTCGTTTCCAAGTTCTGGGGTCAGTACCACGCGGTGCGGCACGCGGCGCCGAAGCTGTCGCCCGACGGGTCGGTCGTGCTCATGGCGGGGGCTGCCGGGGCGCGACCGCCCGGCCCGGCCCCCGCCTACGCGGCCTGCAACGCGGCGATCGAGGGACTGGGCCGCGGGCTCGCCGTGGAACTCGCGCCGGTGCGCGTCAATGTCGTCTCGCCCGGCACCATCGACGGAAACCTATGGGCACACCGGCCGGCGCCGGACCGGGAGGCCGCGTTCGCACAGTATCGCCATGACACCGTGCTGCATCGGCTCGGTACCGAGGATGAGGTGGCGCACGCGGTGCTCTTCCTCTTCACCAACGGTTACACGACCGGGTCGACGCTGTACCCCGACGGTGGATACACCCTGCGCTGATGCCGTGACGCACGGCCACGCGCCCGGCGGGGCCGGGTTCACATTTCTCGCGCAGCCGAAGCGGTGGGTGGTCGAGCAGGTCAACGGTATGCCGAGCGTCTTGTGGATGCTGGTGACGCAGACATCGGCGCCCGCATCCATGGCCCAGGAGGGAAGTTCCGGGAGAACCGGCTCTTCGGCAGCCGCTCGCTCCACCCGGTCCTCGGGCATCCCCTCAGGCATGGATGGCCCGGTACTCCTACCAGTAGTGCTTTCGACCGGCGACCGCGTGTCCCATCCCTCCCAGGACCCACAGAATCAGACCCACCACGGCGAGAATGATCCCGATCGTCCACAGGATGGAAATGCCGGTCACGAAACCGACGACAAGCAGGATGACTCCGAGAATGATCACGACACGCTCCGATCTCGTGTGTGTTCCTTTCACTGTGTCTCCCGTGGGACGCCGCGGCAACTGCCGACAGGCCGAGGGCTGACCCATGCCGGGCAGGAGCGGCGGGTCGCCCCGTCGCTCCTGCCCGGCACTGTGCGAGCATCCGGTCGGCGCACCTGAACCCTCCGCCCCGGCGCCGGACGCTCACCGGCTCACCCGGCCCGCGGCCGTTCCTTCCCGTTGCTCGGGAGCGCGACACCTCACCGATTGCGGCCTCGGAGCCATCGACGCAAGGTGGATACGTCAACCCCCACAGTGAAGGACAGAACCGTCATGGGTAAGGCGAAGGCGAAGGCCAAGCAGGTCAAGGGCAAGCTGAAGGAATCCGCCGGCGGTGCCATGCGCGACAAGGACATGGAGGCAAGAGGCCGCGGCGAGCAGCTGACGGGCAAGGCCCAGGAGACCGCGGCAAAGGCGGCTGAGCGGCTGAAGAAGTCCGGACGGTAGGACCTGCATGGCGGCCCGGGCAAGCTACGGGTCGGCCGGCCGCCCACCTCCTACGACACCGATCAGGATGTGGCGGCCGCACGGGCGCCCGACCAGTTCCGCTGGTCGGGCGCTTCGTGTGAGTGGCGGACGTCCGTCGAGGCTCCCGCAGCCACCGGAGTGGAGCGGAGCGCGGCTCGCCCTCGCGCCGCAGAGCAGCGCGAGCTGCCCGCCGTCTGCGGTGGTCGGCTGCGCGGAGGCGCGTTGACGCCGAGCCGGGTGGTGGAGGGCTGTCACAGGGTTGAGGAGCGCAGTGCGATGAGGGCGATGGCGACAGCTGTGAGGACGACTGCCGGGGGTGCTCCCTTGTAGTCACTGGCGCGCAGGTGTGCGGCGACCGCGCCGATGAAGTAGAGCGTCAGACCGATGGCGGCGGCGATGCCGAGGGGCCCCCACCAGAGTCCGACGACGAGGCCGCCGGCGCCGGCTATCTGAGCGACACCCAGGAACGGCAGCACTCCATAGGGCAGGCCAAGGGTGGACATCTGGTCGACAAGCCGCTTCGGGCGGGTGAACTTGGCACCGGCCGAAGCCAGGAGCACCGCCGACATGAGCGCAGCGACGATGGCATAAGTGATGAACATGATGAGACCTCAACTGTTGGACGGGGTCGAGTAGCTGGACCTTCGCTGACCTGGCCGCGCTGTGCTGCGCCGGTCAGGCGTTTTCGTGCAGCAGGGAGCCGAGTTCCGCGGCCTGGTGATCATGGCGTCGTGGCCGGTGTCCCGTGTGTGTGCGCTGCATACCCTCGACGTTAGGCATCCGTTAGTTACCTAAAGGTACCCTTCGGCTTGTGAGCCTCCGTCCCGGAACCGTGTTCCTCGCCGACTGCCCCGCCCGCATGGCCCTTGAGATCGTCGCCGGCAAATGGGCCGTGGTGACGCTGTTCGCTCTGAGCGACGGCCCCCTGCGCCACGGCGAGTTGGTCGAACTCATCGGAGGCGTCTCGCGCAAAGTACTGACGCAGACGCTGCGCCGCCTCCAGGACAACGGGCTCATCGAGCGGCGCGCGTACGCCGAAGCGCCACCACGCGTGGAGTACAGCCTGACCGAGCTCGGGCGCACCCTGGAGGAGCCCATCAGAAGGCTCACCGAATGGGCAAGGGCCAACGGTGAGGCGGTCGTTGCCTTTCACGAGGCAGCCGTTGAGAAAGACGCATAGAGCGTCTCTTTCTGGTGGGTCGGTCGGTTGACCGGATGTGTCGGTCCGATGAGTGATCACTGATGCAATGCGGGGTCGCATCGAGCCACCGATGCCGGCCGATCCGATCCGTGGGCGACGGTGGGCCGACCGCCGCAGCACCCTTGAGGTCGTCGCATGGAGCGGCGAGTGCCGGCACCTCACCGATTAACTTCAAGGTTGGAATGAGTGCAGCGAGCTCATTACTCCATGCTTGAAGTGATCAACGGTGGTGTTAACTTCACGCTTGGAGTACATTGAGGTCATGGAAGATGCACCGGACAACGACGTGCCACGCTGGCTCGACGCCGATGAGCAGGGGCACTGGTACGCGTTCGCCTACGTGCTGACGCAGCTTCCGGCCGCGCTGGAAGCACAGATGCAGCGGCAGGCCGGTATCGCGCACTTCGACTACGTGGTGATGTCCGCACTGTCGATGGCGGCCGAGCGCACCCTGCGGATGAGTGAGGTCGCCCAGTACGCGGGCAGCACCCTTTCCCGCCTGTCCAACGTGATCATCAGGCTGGAGAAGCGCGGCTGGGTGCGCCGTCACCCCGATCCGTCCGACGGGCGCTCGACACTGGCCACACTCACCGACGAGGGCTTCGCCAAGGTCGAGGACGCCGCGCCCGTGCACGTCGAGGCGGTGCGCCGCTGGGTCTTCGACCCGCTCACCAAAGCGCAGCAGCGCCAGCTCGGCACCGCCTCCCAGCGGATCCTTGGCGCACTCGAAGCGCCGTGCCCCACCGACTGGCCGATGCCCGGTGCGCCTTCACCGGCCGACCGCGACTGACGCCGGTCCGCGTTCAGTCCGCTTGCGCCCGGTCATCCGGGCCGGTCCGTACCCCCGTATCAAGGAGCACGCATGCCCACCATCGCCATCGTCGGAGCCGGACGCGGTCTCGGCCTGTCCATCGCCAAGGTCTTCGGCGGCCACGGCTTCGACGTCGCCCTGATATCCCGCAGCAAGGACAAGCTCGACGCGCTGGCCGCCGAACTCGCCCAGAACGGGATCACCGCGGAAGGCTTCCCTGCCGACGCGGCCGATTCCGCCCAGCTCGCCGCCGCGCTGCAGAGCGCGATCTCCCGGTTCGGGAGGATCGACGTCCTGGAGTTCTCGCCGCACGCCGGGCTGACCATGACCGCGCCCAAGGACGTCACCATCGACGTCCTGCGCCCGCAGATCGACAGCCTCCTCTACGGCGCCGTCACCGCCGTACAGACGGTGCTGCCCCGAATGCTCGAAGCCGGTTCCGGCACCCTGCTGTTCACCACCGGAGGCGGCGCGCTCAGCCCGTACCCGATGCTCGCCGACACCAACATCGCCCAGGCGGGCCAGCGCAACTGGGCACTCAACCTGCACAACACCCTTGGCAGCCAGGGCATTTACGCCGTGAACGTGGCCATCAACCTCCTGATCGGCACGGAAGCTCCCGAGGGCGTCCCCCACCGTTCACCCGACGAGATCGCCCTGGACTACTGGAACCTCCACGTCAGCCGCGACCGGGCCGAACACCTCATCGGCGCCTGAGCCCCTGGCCCGACACACGGGCGGCCGTCGGCCCCACCGGCCAGGTCGCCGCCCCTCCCCTTTCCCGGAGCACCATGACGACGGCTGTGCCGGCGGCCTGAGACATCGGAAGAGGCGCTGATCCATGAGCACCGCCTGTGCCGCGAGGGGCGAGACCCTGCCATCCGAACCTCGCCGCCACCGCGGCGGCTCCGGGCACCGGATCAGCCGATCACCAACCGGAGCAGCGGTTGGTCAGTGGCTCAGCCGATCACCAGCCGGAGCGCCGGTGGGAAGGCACTGTTCTCACGGGAGTTGAGGACGACGGCCAGCCCCGACGCAGCCTGGCCCAGGGCGACGGAGACCGGTCCAGGGCTCGCGGCGGTGACATGGGAGGTGACGTCGAAGGTCAGCCACGACGGGGTCGCGGAGACCTGGGCATCCGCCTGAACGGCGCCGAGAGCGGGCCGGCGGTTCCAGGTCAGGTCGGACTCGGTCCAGGACGCGTGGTCCGTGCCGTAGGCGCCGATGGTCGTCTCCGTACCCCCGGAGTCCGACACGAAGCCGTGCACGGAGAGTGTGGCGGAGCTGACCTCCCCGACGACGGCCGAGGTGTCGAAGGTCAGGTACGCCTGGCGGGTGTAGCCGGCCCCGGTGGCGTTCTTGACGACGAGGGTGGTGCCCGTGCCGTACGCCGTGTCCGCGTACGACCCGTCGCGGACGTAGCCGTCGGCGAGGGCGGGGAGGGTGGCGGACGTGACGGCGAACGTGGCCTCAAGGGTGGCCCCGGCCGCACCCGAGACGTTCGCCGTGAAGGAGAGGGTGGGCGAGGTCCGCGTCACGGTGATTCGCGGATCCGCGTCGGCCGCCGTGCCCGCGTGGACGAGCTGCACCGTGATCGCCGAGGCGGAGTGGGTGGGGTCGGACACGCCCACGGTCAGGGCACCGCCGACTTGACGGGTGATGACCGAGCAGGGGGCGCTGACGGTGATGCCGCCCGCGGAACCCGGCGCGAAGAAGTTGGCGGCGATCACACCGGTGGAGTGGTCGCGGATCGCTTGGACGGCCGGGGTGTTGGCCAGGATCTGTACGGTCGGCGCCGCCGCGCGGGAGGCCGTCCGCGCGGCGGTGAAGCCCGGCAGCAGCACGTAGGCGTAGGAGTCACCCGCCGGGGCGGTGCCGTGGGGGAGGTGAAGTGAGAGGAAGCGCCGGGTGGTCGGGGCGGTCGTGCCGCCGGTGTTGATGTCGCGCCAGGCGCCCGTACGGTCGGTGCGGGCGGCCTGCACGGTGGCGCCGCCGGGGAACAGGTAGCCGCCGACGTCCTGCAGGTGCGCCCAGTCCGACACGTCGAGGGTGTCCGACCAGCCGACGGCGGAGGGCTGCGCGGTCCCGTCCACGGTGAGGACGTGGCCGCCGCCGGTGTGGAGGTTGCGGTTCTCCACGGTGGTGACGACGTCGGCGCCGCTGCCGCCGCTGATGCCCGCGCCCAGGCAGACGACGGAGTCGTCGAGGCAGAACCACGACTTCTTCGCGGTCAGGGTCGATCCGTACTGCCGGAAGTCCATGCCCACACTGCCGTACGTGCCGGCCAGGCTCGCCCCGCCGGCCCAGGTGGCGGCGGGGCGGGTGCCCGTTCCTGCCGAGTCGGCGAGGGCGAGGGTGTCCACGGTGGTGCCGGGCAGCCGCCGGGGGTCGACGGTGGGCCAGTAGTCGTCGGTCCAGTGGCCGAGGTCCTGGGCGAGGTACAGGTAGGCCATGCCGTCGCCGGTGTGCCAGCCGTGCAGGTTCTCGCCGTTGATGGACTCGTAACGGGCGACGCGGGCGGAGGACAGAGCCAGGGCCAGGGCCCAGCCCTGACCCCGGTGCACAGCCCGGTCCATGTTCGGGAACTGGACGTGTCCGGTGGGCTCGGGAGCGGGTGTCAGGAGAGGGTCGTGCAGGACGGGACCGGCCAGGGCCATACCGGCGATGCCCGCGGTGCCGGTGTAGGGGGCGTACGCGTCGCCCCGGGTGATCCAGCCCTTGGCGAGACGGTTGAAACGGGTGGCCTGCGCGGTGGTGGGCGCGGACAGGGCCGCGCGGAGGACGGCCTGCGCGGTGAGGTTCCCGTCGTAGAAGTCGGTCTCGGAGGAGCGGCTGATCGCCCGCCCGCGGACGGCGTCCATGACGAGTCCGTTCCAGACCCACGGGGCGAAGGCCGTGTCGATCGAGGTGTGGATGTTCGCCGCGCCGGGGTCGGTGACGTCGTGGTCCGAGCCGTGCAGCAACTGGAAGAGGTTGGTGAGGCCGCGCAGCAGCACCATTCCGTAGGTGCCGGTGTAGGGAATGAAGGTGTGCTGGATGAACGAGCCGTCGGCGTAGAACCCGTCGCCGGAGGTCACGTACGGGAAGACGTCCGACAGGGCGGCGACCGCTGCTGTCAGACGCTCGTCGCTCTTGCCGAGAATGCCGCGCAGGGCGACGACCTGGCACAGGTCGACGCGGTTGGCGCCGGTGGAGGTGGTGCGGGCGGTGCCGTAGCGGTTCTGGGTGGGGTCGGGGACGAAGTGGTCGATCGCCGCGGTCCAGTTGGCGATGTGGGCGGCCGTGAGCAGAGGATGGACGAGCGTCATGGCGTTGGTGAGGGCGACGGGGCAGCCGATCTCCCACTCCCACCAGTTGCCGGTCTCCTCCGTGCCGGCGTTGTAGACCTGGGCGTGCAGGAAGTCCAGCCCTGCCACGACGGCGGCGCCCAGCGCGCTGTCGCCGTACAGGGTCCGACCGCTGCCGTCGGTGGCCGTGGTGCCTTCGGTGGCGTACGCGGTGGCCAGGGTGGCGAGCTGCTTGTAGCTGGTGGTCATGTCGGCGGGGGTGGTCAGCGTCAGACCGGGCCACAGCGAGTGGGCCGGGGCGTCCGCCGCCATGGTGTTCCACAGGCCCGTCGCGGTCGCCGACAGGGCGGCCAGCGCGGGGGCGTAGTCCGGGTCGGCGGCGTCGATGGTGCCGCCCGTCTGCAGGGCGGCCCACGTCTTTCGCAGAAGGTCGAAGGCGTCGTCCTCGGCTGCGGTGGCCGGGGTCGCGCCGGGGAGCAACTGGAGCCCGCCGGTGGCACCGGCGAGGACCAGGGCGACCGTGGACAGGAATCCACGGCGGCCGAACCGTGCGGCAGTGGTCTCGTGCACTGAAATCCTCCTCTGGGGGGGCGGGCTTCGGGGTGCTGCGGTGCGGCGGATCGCCCCGGCCGTGGGCGCCGTGGGGAACGGTTCGGCCGGACGAACGGGCAGGGTCTCGCTCAGGCGGCGGACGCTCCGAGACCGGCCCGCAGCTCGACGCGTTCGCCGGTGGCGCTGGAGCGGTAGACGGCCTCGATGACCTCGATGACCTGCCTGCCGTGGTCCGCCGGCACGGCCGGGGGCCGCCCGTCGCGCACCGCGGAGGCGAACGCGGCGAGCTGGTCCGCGAACGCCCGGGGCACGTCGTCGTCGGACTCCGCGGCCAGGACGGTGGCGTCGGCGCCCGGGGCGTCCTCCGTGTGCAGGGTCGCGCCGGAGCCGCGGGCGACGCGGATGGCTCCGCGCTCGCCGATCAGCATGAGCTCGTCCCGGGCAGGCAGCCCGGTGCTGGTGACGCCGATGTGCCCGACGAGGCCGTCCTCCAGCTCCAGGCGGGCCAGCACGTCGGTCTCGATGCCCGGGAGCGCGCCGGCCCGGTGCACGGCGCTGGCGCTGACCGCGAGGACCCTGCGTCCGGCCAGCCACAGCAGCCGGTCCACACAGTGCGTGCCGATGTTGATGAAGACGCCACCGCCGGAGACGGCGGGGTCGAAGAACCAGGCGGGGCGGCTGCCGTGCCGGTAGTCCGTGGAGCGCCAGTCGCTGACGGCGAGCAGAGCGCCGATGGCACCCGTGTCGAGTGCGGCCCTTGCCGCCGCCATGGGCGGCAGGAAGTGCTGGATGTGCCCCACGAAGAGCACCACCCCGGCTTCCTGACAGGCCGTCTCCATGACGGTGCACTCCGCGGAAGTGGTGGCCATGGGCTTCTCGATCAGGACGTGGAGGCCCGCCTCGGCACAGTCGGTCACGATCGCGGTGTGCAGGGCGTGCGGCGTGTTGACCACGACCGCGTCGACGGTCCCGGAGGCGATCAGCGCGTGGTGGTCGGTGAACACCGCTGCCCCGAGAGGCTCGGCGACACCGTGCGCCGTCGCTTCGACGAGGTCGCAGACGGCCGTCACGCGCACGCCGGGGGTGGCCCGGGCGGCCCGCGCGTGCAGGACGCCGACCGCGCCGGCGCCGATCAGGCCAAGCCGTATGTTCGTCACGAGGTGCTCTCCCGTTGCGTGGACGTGGAGCTGATGTCGGTCGTCCGCGCGCCGCAGGACTGGCGGACGGTGATGCTGGGGCGCAGCAGGACGCGGTGGCGGGCCAGTCCCGGTTCGCGGAGCCGCCGCAGCAGCGTCTCGGCCGCCGTCCGGCCCAGCAGGTGTTTGGGGGGTGCCACAGCGGTCAGGGGGATGTCGGCGAGGTCGGCGATCTCGTCGTCGTACGCGACCAGGGCGAGATCGTCGGGGACGGTGAGACGGGCCCGGCGGGCGGCGCCCTCCAGGAGCGCGGCCTGCCGGTCGCCGAAGCACACGGCCGCAGTGGCTCCCGCCTCCCGTAGGACCGCGAGGCAGCGGTCGGCCGTTGCCGGGCTCCACTCCTGCCGGTTGGCCCGGAACTCCACTGTGGCGCAGTCCAGTTCGGCCGTCGCCTGCCGGTACCCGTCGATCACCGGCGGCGCGGTCGGGCTCGGGGCGCGCAGTACGAGGCCGATGGACCGGTGGCCGAGGCCGGCGAGGTGCCGGACGGCGTCGTAGGCCCCTGCCTCGTGGTGTGTGCAGACGTACTCGTTGGTGTCGCCCAGAGAGGTGCCGCGCCGCTCGATCAGAACGGTCGGCACGGGCAGTGCGGCGATCCGCGCCAGGTAGCGGTCCGGCTGCTCGGGGCCGGTGAACGTGGGGACGAGCAGCAGCCCGTCGGCGCCCGCGTCGAGCAGATCCCGCACATCCCTGGCCTCGCGCTCCTGGTCGTATCCGGAGCAGGTGAGCAGCAGCCGCGCCCCGGCGGCGGACAGCCCTTCCTCGATGCCCTGGAGGATTCGGGGGTAGTAGAAGGTGGTGTCGGGGACGAGGACGCCGATCAGGGCGCGTCCGGTGCCGGAGGCGTCGGGTGCCAGGACGAAGGTGCCCGATCCCTGACGCCGTACGACGAGCCCCTCGGCGATGAGCTCGTCGACGGCGCGCCGCACGGTGCTGACCGATGTGCCGCTGCTGAGGGCGAGATGCTTCTCCGTGGGCAGTCGGCCGCCGACGGGCCAGACGCCGTCGCGCACCTGTTGCCGCAGTTCCTGGGCCAGTTGACGGAATTTCAGTTCCTTGGAACCTTCCGCGATGCGCATCGCGGAAGGGTGCGGCCGGTCGGCCATGGTGTCTCCTCTGCCGGTCACTTGACGGAGCCGACGGTCATGCCTTCGATGATCCGGCGGCCGAGCCATACGTAGCAGGTGAGGACGGGAAGGACGACAACGGCCACGCCCGCGAACAAGCCGCCCCAGTCGGCTCCGTTGTACTGCATCTGCTGGAGGAAGCCGAGGAGCGCGAGCGAAAGGGTCTGGTGGTCGGTGTTCTGGATGAAGACCAGGGCGAACACGGTCTCGCCCCAGTGCTGGATGATGTTGAGGATCAGGACGGTGACCAGTCCGCCGCGGGCCAGCGGCAGCATGACCTGCCAGAACGTGCGGAAGGCGGAGGCCCCGTCCAGCGCGGCGGCTTCCTCCAGCTCCACCGGCAGGGTCGAGAAGAATCCGGTGAGGAAGAAGACGGCGAAGGGCAGCGAGGTCGCCACATAGACCACGATCAGGCCGAAGAGGCTGTCGACGAGGAACAGTCTGTTCATGACGACGAACAGCGGCAGCATCACCACCTGGGCGGGGATGCCGAGGCCCAGTGCGAAGAAGAGGACGAAGCTGCCGTTGAGGCGCGTCGCGACCCGGCTGAGGACGTAGGCGGCGGGCGCGGCGAGGACGAGGGTGCCCACCGCGGTTCCGGCCACGACGATGACGGTGTTGAGGGCGGCCTGACCGAAGAGCCCCTCCGTCCAGGCCCGGGCGTAGTTGTCCCAGTGCAGGGCGCGCGGCAGCTGCCACGGGGAGCTGAAGATCTCGTCGGCGCTCTTCAGCGAGGACAGCAGCAGCCACAGCCCGGTGAGGATGTTGAAGCCGGCGAGGACCCACACCAGGGGGACGCCGAGGACGTGGGCGGTGGTGAGCCGGCCCCTCATGCGGGCGAGGCGGCCGGGTGGACGACCGGACGTGGTGACGGCCATGGCGGCGGGGCCTCCTGGGTTCTCGGGATACGACGGGGTGTGCGGCAGACGCCCGGACGGCCGGGCGAGCGGCTCAGAACTGCACGGTGTCGCGCCTCATGACGCGCCGGATCAGGACGACGAGGACACCGACCAGGGCCACCATGACCACGGCACTCGCCGCGGCGGAGCCGTAGCGCGGTACGCCGCCGGAGGCGAAGGCCTCGCCATAGGTGTAGAGAGCGGTGTTCCACACACCGGTGTCGGGCATCTGTCCCGCTGCTCCGGCGAAGGCGTAGATGAACTCGAAGACCTTGACGGCGCTGATGGTCCACAGCACGGCGCACACGCCGACGACCTCCCACATCAGCGGCAGAGTCACGTGGCGGAACTTCTGGAGGGCGTTGGCTCCGGCGAGGTCGCAGTCCTCGTACAGCTCCGGCGGGATCTGGTCGACGGCAGCCATCAGGATCGTGGTGTAGAAGCCGGTCGAGGTCCACACCAGGCCGATCATGATCACCCGGAAGATGGTGCTCTGGCCCAGCCAGTTCGGCGGATGCTCCATGCCCAGAGCGCCCATGACGGCGTCGGCGAGTCCGTCGTGCTGGAAGAGGAAACCCCACAGGATCGACAGGGCCACGCTGGGCACGATGTTGGGGAAGAACAGGATGGAGCGCGCGGCCTTGCGGCCCTTCATGTCGCGGAGCACCATCGTCAGCCCGAAGGAGATCAGGAAGGTCAGCCCGCCGACGCCGAGAATGATCCACAACGTGTTGGTGAAGGACTGCCGGAAGGTCGGATCCTCCAGCAGGTGGCGGTAGTTGTCGATCCCCACGAAGCTCATGGGTCCGGCACCGCCCCACTTGTTGAAGCTGAGCCACACCGTGTACAGCGAGGGGCCGGCGAAGAAGACGACGTAGACGAGGACCGCGGGGACGAGGAGCGGCCAGAAGAGCCGGCGGCGCCGGGCGGCGAGCGGGCTGGGGCGGGCGCCCGCACGCGACGTGGACTCACGCCGGCCGCTCACTGGCCTCGCGGTGGTCCCGGCGGCCGTCACGAGGCGGCCTTCCAGTAGGCGGCGGACGCGGACTTCAGCTTGCCGGCGAACGATGCAGCGCTCAGGTGGCCCGTGATGAAGCTCGTGTTGAGCGGCTGGAAGACCTTGGTGTACCACTCCGCGGCGGTCTCCTTCACACCGTCCAGTGTCTTCACGATGGTGCCGGAGGCGAGCGCCTTCTGGGCGTCGGCCAGTTCGGCGGGGGCGGCGATGTCGGCGCGCGGGGTGATGTTCTTGGCCTGGGTGGAGATCCCCGAGAGGTGCTGCTTGGCGAAGAAGTACGCGATGAACTTCTGCGCGGCCGCGCTGTTCCTGGCCTTCTTCGGGATGGAGAAGCCGATCAGTGAGATGTCCTGGGCGGTCTTCCCGCCGTCGGCGGCGAACGCCGGGAAGGGGAAGGACCGGTAGCGGAACCCGGGCGTGGCGAACTCGGCGGTCTCGCTCGGCGCGAAGGTGCCCAGCAGCAGGAAGTCGGACTTGCCCTTGGCCCATTTCTGCTGCACGGCAGGCCACTTGGAGCCGTCGTACCCGGCTGTGAAGTGGCCTGCGTCGACCAGCTTCTCGACGTGCCGGAGCGCGTCGACGAACCCGTCGGCCTCGAACGCGGCGCCGGTCCTGTCCGTGGCCGCTTTCCCGAAGGCCCCGGGGCCGAGTCCGCGCAGGACCGCGTAGTAGGTCCAGTAAGCGGCGTAGTCCGCGATGTCCGCGTCCAGGGCGAGCGAGCCGTCACCGCGGGCCTTCTTCCGCTGCGCGAGCAGCGCGGTGAACTCCTCCCAGGTCGCGGGCGGGTTGGCGGCCACGTCGGGCAGTGCCTTCCCGTCGTACCAGATCTGGGTCGTCAGCACCTCGTAGGGGATCTGCCAGAGCGTGCCGTCGGCCGTGTTCAGATCGCGGTAGGCGGCCGGGACGACGCCGCCCACGGTGTTGCCGCTCTCGCCGGGTATCGCCTCGGCCAGCACCGGGGTGAGGTCGAGCGCCTGGCCGGTGGCCTGGAGCTGCGCGTAGGCGAAGCGGTCCGCGGAGTCGACGAGATCGGCGGGCACCTGGGCGGTGTTCAGGGTGGGCGCCAGTTGCTGGACGACCTGCCGGCCCTTCCACTGGACACTCACCTTGACGCCGGTGTCCTTGGTGAACTGGGCGATCGCCGACTGCAGCACCTTGGCCTGCGGCTCGTTCTGCTTCCACATCGACCAGTACGTGAACGAGTCACCGCCACCACCTGCGGACGACGCGCCGGGCGAACAGGCGGCCGAAGTGAGGCCGAAGGAGGCAGCCAAGGCGGCGGCGAGAACCGTTCGGCGCGAGACGTGGGCGGATCGGTCGGTAGACATAGCTCTCCTCGGAGGCTGCGGTCTGAGGCGGGGCTGGGGGAGTGGGCCAATCATTCCCAGCCATTCATAGAGCAGTCAATCGTCAATCGACGATATGAATAAGCAATGAATTTCGCTCACGTAGAGGGAGAATCACCAGAATCAGGTGCATTCTGCGATGCGACTCCGTAGGGTCACTGATCGCGAAAGTTCGAGTCATACGTTATTCATCATCTTGCAACAGTTGACTTGATGTGCCGTCTGCACGCAGGCTCAGCAGTCCACGGTGCGCTCGCTGTCGCTCGGGCGCGGACTCCCCTGCCGCCGACGGCCGGTCGCCGCCCCTGCCGTCCCCGCCCTTCAGGGCGGCACCCGTACCCGCACCGAGCACGTCATCCGCGCGCTCCGCCGCTGACGGCCCTCACCGGCCGCCGTTCGAGGAGGAACCCATTGGCCAGCCGCGACCCGAACCGCCCCAACGTCCTGCTGATCCTCTCCGACGACCAGGGGCAGTGGGCGATGGGATGCGCCGGCAACGACGAGATCCGCACCCCGCACCTCGACGGCCTCGCGGACCGGGGCATTCGCTTCAGCCGCTTCTTCTGCACCTCACCGGTCTGTTCGCCCGCCCGCGCATCGCTCTTCACCGGCGAACTGCCGTCCCAGCACGGGGTGCACGACTGGCTCTCGTACCATCACGCCGGACGGACGGGCATCGACTTCCTCTCCGGGCGGACGCTCTTCACCGACCTGCTGGCGGACGCGGGATACCGGCTCGGCCTCAGCGGCAAGTGGCACCTGGGCGCCAACGACCGCCCGCGCAGGGGCTTCGTCCACTGGTACGCCCACGAGAGCGGGGGCGGTCCGTATTACGGAGCGCCCATGTACCGCGACGGCACGCGGACCGAGGAACCGGCCTACCTCACCGACGCACTCGCCGCCGACGCGGAGGACTTCCTCACCGCCGAGTCCGGGCGTCCCGAACCCTTCCACCTGTCCCTGCACTTCACCGCGCCGCACAAGCCATGGAGGGGACAACACCCGGGCGAATACACGGCGTTGTACCAGGACTGTGCCTTCGACACCTGCCCGCAGGAGCCCGCCCATCCGTGGCAGCCCCTGGACGAGGACGGCTCTCCCGTGGGCGGCGAGAGCGACACCCGGCAGGCCCTCATCGGCTACTTCGCCGCCACGACCGCGATGGACGCCGCCATCGGCCGGGTCCTGGACCGGCTCGACGCGCTCGGCCTCACCGAATCCACGCTCGTGGTCTTCACCAGCGACAACGGCTTCAACGCCGGACACCACGGCATCTGGGGCAAGGGCAACGGGACGTTCCCGCAGAACATGTACGACAGTTCCGTCCTGGTGCCTTGCCTGATCTCGCAGCCCGGTCGCATCCTGTCCGGCCGCCACTGCGACGCCCTGCTCTCCCAGTACGACGTGCTGCCCACGCTGGTCGACCACCTCGGCCTCGACCACCAGCACGATCCCCGCCTGCCGGGCCGCTCCTTCGCGGACATCCTGACGGGGACGGACGACGGCACGGGCGGGGAGCGGGAACGGGTCGTCGTCTACGACGAGTACGGGCCGGTACGGATGATTCGCACCAAGGACCGGAAGTACGTCCACCGCTACCCGCACGGCCCGCACGAGCTCTACGACCTGACCGCCGACCCCGGCGAGAAGCGCAACCTGGTCGACGAGCCGACGCACTCGGCCGAACGCATCGAACTGGCCGCCCGGTTGGATGCCTGGTTCGCCGAGTACGTGGACCCGGCCCAGGACGGCGCCCGCCTCCCGGTCACCGGTTCGGGACAGCGGACCCCGGTCACCCCCGGCTCCCTCCCGACTGCTTTCGAGCCCCCTCCGGGCCGCGCCGCCCCGGTGGGCGAGCGTCGCTGACGATGCGTTCCGCACCGGGGGAGGCAGGCGCTGCACGCGACGGTGCCTGAGCCCCGGGCTGCGGCTCCTGGGCTCCCCACCTGCCGAGTTGGGCCCTGGTGACAGGCCCTCGGACCCTACTCGTGGGCCCAGGTGTCGTCGTTACAGTTCGGTCCACGGCAGGCAGACGGCCTCCGGTGGCACGAGCGATCGACGACGAGGTGACGCGTGAAACGCAGTGACCGGATACGCCTGGGCCTACGCGCGAGCACGGGACAGACGGCAATCGAGTACCTGGCTTTGCTGGGGATCGTCGCCGTCGTGGTCGGCGCGATCGTCGCCACCGGTATCGGGGGCGGCGTCTCCCGCTCCGCACACCAACAGGTCTGCCGCATCGGTCCGATGACGGGCGGCGGCAGTGACTGCCCAGAAGACAACGATGTCAAGGACGAGGGCCGGCAGATCGGCCCCGGCGACCCCGTCAAGCCCGGCACGGTCCGCCGCGGCCTGGCCGGGGAGACCGTCGGCAAGTCCGCCGGCACGTCCCCCGGCAAGACGGTGAACGCACTTCCCGATCTGTGCTTCGAGCCGCGGGAATCGCAATCGTCGGTATCCGTTCCGGGCAGCGGCGTTCTCGGCAAGGCCGCCGCCTGGGGGTTCTCCTGGCTGGTCAACCTCGTCATCGACAAGATCGACAATGAGAAGAACAAGGAGAAGCGGGTCAAACTGGCCCTTGCCGACCTCGCCTACTGCCTCCCTGACTACAACGTCGTCATCGCGCAGCCGCATGAGGGAAATCTGCAGCAGATGGACGGTACGGTGCTGATCGAGACCGTGGAGATCAGTGGCACGACGTACCGCGTCTACGCCTTCAAGACGGGCAGGTTCACCTGGGCGGACGACGCCGACCTCGGATGGAAGAACCGTGCGTTCCAGGGCGTGTTCGACGTCAGCGAGGACCGCCGCACCGTCACGTTCGAGGAGCCGCCCCGTCCCGAGCGGAAGGAAGGCTGGAAGCCCGGCGACGAGGGGTGCCAGATCGAGGGGCAGGAACCGCCTGACCGGAGCCGGTACTACGACACGTACTCCCCGCTGGACAACGAGGGTTCGACCCAGGCGGTGCGGATGCTCGTGAACGACATGCGCCGCTGCTACCCCGACTACAACGTGGTCGCGATGCACTCGGAACAGGCGTCGCACTGGGTGGAGGAGCCGGATTCGTTCGTCCACGAGGGCAGGTACCGGCTGAACTCCAACGAATACCATGGCGGCGAAAGCGGAGATGACATTGCCTCGGGCCGGGGCGTGTTCGACCTCTACGTCTTCGACAAGGGCAGGTTCAGCAACGACGGCGACGGTGGCTACATCAACTGGGCCCTGTACGGCAACTTCACCCGCGACGGCTCGGAAGTGGCCTTCGACCAGCCGGACCCCGCCGACCTGGAGGCCGATTCCACTCCCACCGGATCGGGCACGGTCAACTTCAACGACGGGGCGCCGAAGTACACGGACGGCGGGCCGTACCCCGGTACGGACTACTCCGGCAAGGTGCCGGGTGACGACGCCGAGTTGACCCATTCGCTGCTCGACGAGTACAGCCGCAGCTTCCCCGGCAAGAACATCATCGCGGTGAAATCGTTCGACGACCTCTCCTTCTCCGGCGTGTCCGGCCTGGAGCACCTTGCGGTGGTGGACGGTGTCGACGTGTTCGCCATCGACGCGGGAACCATCACCAACAAGGGGGACGGCGGCTGGAAGAACTGGGGATTCACCGGCAACTTCGACTACGCCGAGGACGCGAAGGAGGTGACCTTCAGCGACCGGTGAGAGCGGCGCAGGTCAGGGCCGGACGGCTCTCCGGTCGGACCCGGGGGCGGTCGGACACGGGGTGCGGGCCTGTCCGACCGCCTGGTGAGCCGTCACTTCCCGGCGAGTCCCCGGCCGGCCTGACGGGCGGCGGCAAGCGCCTGGGAGTGCTGCTGCCCGGCCAGGTCCCTCAGGCTCTCCATGCCGGGGGTGGTGGCGGCGAGGGTGAGTTCCCGCTTGATCACGGTGAGGTCGGCCTGCCAGATATCGGCGACGACGCGCTCCAGGTACGGAGTGGAGTGGTCCCAGCCCTCGCGGGGAGTGCCAGGGCTGTAGCCGCCGCCCAGGGTGGCGACGAGCACGGTGGGGGTGCCCTTCAGCAGCGGGGTGGTGGGGCCGCCGCCCGCGATGACAAGGTCCACCCAGATCTTGAAGTGCTGCGAGACGCCGTAGTTGTACAGCGGCACGGCCAGAATCGCGGCGTCGGCGTTCTGCAGTTCCTCGGCCAGGGTCGCGGTCAGCGCCAGGGCCTCCTTCTGCGCCGGGGTCCGGTCGGCCTCGGGGGTGAAGGCGGCCATGGTCGCGACGGCCCATGCGTCGGACGGGAAGAAGTCGGTACCGAGGTTGCGGCGGGTGACCGAGCCGTCCGGGTGCACTGCCTTCCACTCGGCCTCGGCCGTATCGGCGATCTCGGCGCTGGTGGAGACGCTGGGCAGGATGCTGGCGTCCAGGCGGAACAGGTTCATGGCGTGATTCCTCACAGGGGATGGTCGCGGTGTGCCGACGGCGAGCACGGAGGCGGCTCCGGTACCGCCCTGCCGACTCCATCAGCGTAACCGGACTTTACCCCGCTTATTCTGGGAGCGGGATAGATTGACCGCATGGACCGGTCAGTAGTGCCCTTCGGGAAGCCGCGCGGCGAGCGCGCCGACGCCGCGCGCAATCGCGAGCGTCTGCTGGAGGCGGCTCGCGAGATGCTCGCGGAGCACGGCGCGGAAAAGGTGACGATGGATGGCCTGGCCGAGCGCGCCGGTCTGGGCAAGGGCACCGTCTTCCGCCGCTTCGGCACCCGGGCCGGCATCTTCAGGGCACTGCTGGACGCAGACGAGCGTGATTTTCAGGAGCGGGTCCTCTCCGGACCTCCCCCCTTGGGGCCGGGCGCCGATCCGGTGACACGTCTCGTCGCCTACGGTCGCGCGCGTATCACCTTCCTCGTGGACCACCACGCCGTTGCCAGGGCGGCGTTCGACCGCAGCCAGCCTGTCCCGGCAGGCGATGCATCGGTCTCGCAGCTCCACATCCGCATGCTGCTCGGTCAGGCCGGGGTGAGGATGCCCAGCATGAATGGCGTCACGGTCCAGCTCACAGCAGCGCTGGAGGGACCGCTGCTGTTGTACCTGTCCATGCCGGAGACGAGCGCGCCCCCGGATCCCGAAGTCGATCGCTTCCTCGGTGACGGCTGGCAAGCGCTGATCGAACGCATCGCCCGCTGACCGGCAGGGCCGGCCCAAGGCAGGACGCCGGTCGCATACTCGGCCGCACACGGAGCGCTGGGTTCCGGCGTCCCGTGTGAGGAACATGGGAAGCGGGCGTGAGCAACTCGGTGTGATGCCTTGTGAGATCGAGGCCCGGACGCATACTGCCAGGAGCGCCATGCCAGGCGACCTGCGCCATGCCCCAGGCGCTGTCCGGGGCACCCGTGGGGGAACGGGGGAAGGAGCCGCAGCCGATGCTGCCTGCTGTCGTATGCCGAGGTCCGAGGCAACAACGTGTCCTGCTGAGGTGGTCCGCCTGGGCGACTGCCGGCCTGCTGACGCTGACTCCCGTGCTGCTGTCGGGAGGCGCCGCGGCCCAGCCCGCAGCGGGGGCGCGGGCCGCCGTCGCCGAGGACAAGAAGCCGACTCCGTCCGGCCGGTCGATGACGCTTCTCGACGACTTCTTCGCCACCCCCATCGGCCGGATGCTGTATGTCGCGCGGGAAGCGAGGCGCCTGGACGACAAGCCGTTTCGGAACATGGCCGTCGGCTTCGTGGACATCACCGGCCTGGAGGGTCTGGACACCGCGGGCTACGAGATCGTCGACGCCGCCGAGTTGAAACAGACCGACCCCGCGCTCTACCAACAGCTCCGCCTCGCCGGACGCCCGCAGATCCAGAAGTTCGCCATGGTCCGGCAGTCCAACGACGCCTCCAGCGACGTTGCGGCCAACCACTCCGAAATCCTCATGATCGTGCGGGAGCTGGCCTACCTCGGGGTCAAGGACACCGACCGGCTCTTCGCCGTGGGAAGCGACCGCTCGCCCTGCCCGGGCTGTGCGCCACGGATTCCGAAGAACGCGGACGTCTTCTACCTCGTCAAGGACGGCAAGGGGTCGACCGGGAAGCTGACGGAACGTATCCAGGCGGCGAAGCCCGCCACGGAGAACAACGCGGAGTTCAAGAAGGAGGTCGCGCAGGAGCGGCAGCGGCTCCAGGAGGGCAAGGTGGCGAACCAGAAGCGCCGCGCGCGACTGGCCAAGCAGACGAAGAACGTCTTCAAGACGGGCGGCAGTTGCCAGTTGGGGCTCGGCGCCGGCCCGGCGTCCTCCGGCGTCGAACAGGCAGCGTCGCTCTCACGGTCCGGCGGCCCCGTGCACCGGGCAGCGTTCACCTACCGGTCCGGCGCCGTGCAGGCGGACTGCGGCGACAGCACGACGGGCAAGGCAGCCGGCGTACCCGGCAGCGGCCTGGTCGGGGCGCTGTCGGAGCCTGCCGCCCAGGCTCCCGGCGGCATCGACTTCTCCTCCCTCCAACTGCGCTACCTCTCCGACCCGGGTGACGGCAGCGGCCTCCAGTACTCCTTCGAGGCCGCCCCGTCCACCGCCGGCGGCACCTCCCCGGCCGACGGTGTGAACGCGGCCCGGCTCAGTTCCGACGCGTTCTTCGTCTGGCTCTCCCTCGCTCCCTCGGGCTTCTGGGTCAACCTCAACCCCGACGAGCCGGACCGCATCGTCGACGACCGGCTGGGGCGCACGGACGCAGGACGCGTCCTGCTGGAAGCCGATCTGCGGATGAAGAAGACCGTCGGTGAGCTCATCCATCCCCACCGCGCACTCGGCCGGAAGTTCTGGGACGGCGTCCAGGGCGGCTGCATGTCGTTCCGCAACTGGATCCTGCCGGCGCCCGCGTCGGTCCACCAGGACGGCGACAAGCTCTACATCCTCGACGCCCCGCTCGACGTCCAGATGGAGACCCAGTACCTGGAGCGCCACGCGGAGTCGTCCGCCCGCTCGTGCCCCGAGCAGGACCAGGCCACCGAGGACCACAACGAAGAACTCTTTCGCAGCCTGATCCTCCCGAAGCTGAAGCACGCCATCAACACCGCACCTGAGTACGCTGCCCTGCGCCGCGTCTATCTCGCCCGGGTTGCCGCCGAGTGGTACCGCGAGCTGAGCCGGGCCAAGGAGACGACGTACGGCGACCTCATCGACAGCGGCGACATCGGCACATGGCGGACCACCGCCGACTGGAAGCCCACCGATACCTTCGACCGGTACGTCGATTCGTACACCAAGGGCGAGTTCAACATCACCGACAGGACCACCAGCGGCAACACCACCTACGTGCACAGCTATGTCTACGGTGGTGTCGACCTCACCAGCATCCCCATCAAGGAGGTCTCGGGCGAGCGCTTCACCGCAGACTTCGCCGGGCTCCCCAAGAGTGTCGACCGCTCGCTGAAGGCGCCGTCGTCCACCGACGGGGACGACACCATCTGGCTCGGCTCACCGACCCCTCGCCAGGCGGCGGGTACCGGCGCACCCGAAGAATCCGTGTCCACGCGCACGTGGGCGCTGCGTCTACTGCCCGTGCTCCTCATCCCGCTGATCGCGCTGCTGTGGCGACGACGACGCCGCCTGAACACCGCAAGGCCGGACAAGTTCCCCGCACCGGGCAGCCGTTGAGGGGCGCCGCTCTCCTCCAGGCCGACCCGACCATCCTCAAGAAGCGTCCTGAAGCGTCCTGAAGCGTCCTGAAGCCCGAAGCGGTGACGGGGCGCGGTCGTCACTGTTGTGCGGTGGGCCGTACCACGATCTCGTTCACGTCGACCCGGCTCGGCTGGGCGAGGGCGTACGCGATGGCGTCCGCGATCGCGGCGGGGTCCAGTGCCATGGCGTCGCGGCGGGCCAGCAGCGCGGCGCGGGCCTCGGGGTCGGCGACGGCGTTGACGAAGTCGGTGTGGACGAAGCCCGAGGAGGCGCCGTTGGGGCGGATCCGCCGGCCCGACGGTGGCCGGGAACACATCGTCGACCTGGACCCCGCAGAGTCAACAACGGGTCGGCATCGGTCCTCGAAAACCTGGTGGGAGCTGACCGGACATGCGACTCGTTGTAAGGTAGGGAAACGGCACTTGACCTGCAAAAACGCAGGCAGGGAGCCTTACTTCAGGAGTGTCTCGATGATGCGTACCATGTTCAAGTCCAAGATCCACCGGGCCACCGTGACCCAGGCCGACCTGCATTACGTCGGTTCCGTCACGGTCGATGCCGCGTTGATGGAAGCCGCGGACCTGCTGGCCGGAGAGCTGGTGCACATCGTCGACATCGACAACGGTGCCCGCCTGGAGACGTACGTCATCGAGGGCGAACGCGGCTCCGGTGTCATCGGTATCAATGGCGCCGCCGCCCACCTCGTGCACCCCGGTGACCTGGTCATCCTGATCAGCTACGCCCAGGTCGAGGACACCGAGGCCCGTCGGCTGACTCCGCGCGTCGTGCACGTCGACGCGGGCAACCGTATCGTCGGACTCGGCACCGACGCCTCCGAGCCCGTGCCCGGCACCGCCACCGAACGGAGCCCGCACGCCGTCCCTGCGGCTCGCTGAACCGGCTCGACCACCGCAACTCACCTCACCTCACCTCCCCTCCCGAGTTCTGCCCCGTACGGAACACGGCCTGTACCGTTCGCCGGATGACACTCGCCCTGCTGCACACCTCCCCAGTGCACGTCCCGGTCTTCGACGCGCTCCGGGACACGGATCATCCCGGACTGGCCCTGCGCCACCTCGTGCACGAGGACCTGCTCACCCGGGCAAGGAAATCGAGCCCGCAAGCGGTGGCGGGCGAGATCCGGGCGCTGCTCGCGGGCGTCGTCGCCGAGGGTGCCGCCGCCGTGCTCTGCACCTGCTCGACGATCGGTGCGGTCGCGGAGTCGGCCGGGGCGACGCTCGGCGTCCCTGTGCTGCGCGTCGACCGCCCGATGGCGGCCGCTGCGGTGGGGCGGGGACGTGTGGTGGTCCTCGCGGCGCTCGCCGACACGCTCGCGCCGACGCTGGCGCTGCTCGCCGAGGAGGCGGGGGAGCGGCCCTTCGATGTCCGTACGGTCGTCGTCGAAGGTGCCTGGGCGCGCTTCGAGTCCGGTGACCGCGACGGCTACCTGGACCTGGTCGCCGCCGCGGCCGACGCGGTGACGGACGCCGGGGTGATCGTGCTGGCGCAGGCATCCATGGCCGATGCGGTCACCCGTACGGCGACGCGCGTTCCGGTGCTCTCCAGCCCCCGGCCGGGACTCGCCGCCGCGGCCGCCGCCGCGCGCTGACCTGCGGGAGCCGGTGCGGGCCGGGGCAGATCATTCGGAGCTTGTACGTGTGGATTCACCGGGCGGGGGCAGCCGCTCCGGGGGACGGTGGAAGGAGATCCACCCCGAACCGCTCGGAGGCCCGCGATGACCCATCCGTACCCCGACCCCGTGCCACCGGCGCCCACCCCGGGACCGCTGCCGGGGCCTCCGTCGCCGCTGCCGGAGCCGCCGCCTCCGCCGCCCGGACCCGTGCCGCCCGGCCCGGCACCCGATCCGATCCCGCAGCCGCCCCCGCCGAGCCCCGAGCCGGTGCCGGAACCCTCGCCGCCGCATTCGACCGGATGACCGTCGGGCCGTGCCTCCGTGGGCTCCGTCCTCTCGGCCGGTGTGGCTCGGCCCCGGCCACGACGGCGTTCGCCCGCGCCGTCACCTCAGAGCGCCCGCGCCATGGTCCGCGAACCCGTTCAGGGCCACCAGCGACCCGGCCGTCCGGGCCCCGTCCACGGGCGCCCTGACCCGGAGTGTGCGGGTGGCCGGCCACCGCCGGTGGGTCCTCAGGCGATGATCGGGACCACGGCCTCGGGTGTCAGCATCCGGAAGGTGAACGCCTGATGGAAGTAGAGCCGGATGCCGTTCGCGTCGTGGTCCTGGTAGCCGATCGACAGGTCCTGGCCCAGGCGCAGTTCGAAGTCGCCGCCGCGAGTGGACAGCAGCACTCCGCCCGTGACGGCGGGCGCCCAGAGGATCTGGTCGTCGAGCAGCCGGGACAGATGGGTGGCCACCGGGTACCCGTGGTCGGAGGTCTCCGTCGCCTCGGTGAACGCGTCGGCGCCGAGCAGCAGCCGGTACGGCCCGTCGACACCGGCCAGTCGCAGCTGGGTCAGTGCCTGGCTGACGGCGGCCGGATAGTCGCGGGCGTCGGCCGGCAACGGCAGCGGTGCGTGCGAGGAGCCGTCCCGGAGGCCGGTGATGCCGGCCGATGCGTAACCGTCGATGATCGCCATGTCCTCGGCGAACGCACAGGTGCGCGCCGCGTCCTTGACCGGCTGCCAGTCGCTGTCGTCGGAGCCGCGCTGGACATCGTCCACGGCCGACCGCGTCACCGTGAACGGCACCCGCCACTCGATGACGGGCACCGAGGTGCGGGCCCGTGCGGTCACGTCCGGTGTGGGCGGATCGATGTCGCGCAGATGGCCGTCTCCGATGGCCGCCAGCTCGGGTCCGTCCGGGCCGGTGACATCGACGACCCGGCGTCCCGCCAGATGGCGGCTGAAGGTGCGCCGGGCCTCTTCTTCGATCTGGTCCCAGGCGGCATCCGTGACGGGGGCGAGTTCGCGGTGGAGGTTGTTCATCACTGGGCGCTTTCTTGCAGGCTGCCGATGTGCAGCGAACCGTCGGCCGCACGGGCCGGGACCGGGGTCTTCACCACCGCCGGCGCGGACGCCGGCTCCGGGAGGATGCCGGACTCGGACTCGGATACGGACACGGACACGGACGCGTCGGGCGGCGGTGGCGGGGCGTCGAAGAAGTCGGCGCTGGGGGCGTAGAAGAGGGTGCCGGTGACCGCAGTCGAGAAGTCGAGGATGCGGTCGTGCGTGCCGGGGGGACTGCCGAGGAACATATTGCGGAGCATCTGTTCGGTCACGCCCGGATCGGCGGCGAAACCGATGAAGTACGTGCCGAACTCACCCTGCTCGAAGCTGCCGAACGGCATGTTGGCGCGCAGGATCTCGCGCGAGGTGCCGTCCGGTTCGGTGATCGTGTTGAGGGCGACGTGCGAGTCGGCGGGCTTGACATCGTCGGAGAGCTCGATGTCGGTGAACTTCGTACGGCCGATGACCCGTTCCTGCGCCTCGGCGCTCAGTGAGTTCCAGGCCGCGAGGTCGTGCAGGTACTTCTGCACGATGACGTAGCTGCCACCGGCGAACTCCGGGTCCTCGGCGCCGACCAGGGCCGCCGCTCGCGCGTCCGCCCCCACCGGGTTCTCCGTGCCGTCGACGAAGCCGAGCAGGTCCCGGTGGTCGAAGTACCGGAATCCCTGTGTCTCGTCGACGACGTGCACCGCCCCGCCGAGCCGGTCGAGGAGCTGGGCCGCCCACTCGTAGCAGACGTCCATCCGCTCGGCCCGGATGTGGAACAGCAGGTCTCCCGGGGTGGAGGGGGCGTGGTGGCGCGCACCGCGCAGCTCCTGGAACGGGTGGAGCCCCGCCGGTCGCGGCCCCGCGAACAGCCGGTCCCAGGCATCGGAGCCGAAGGCGGTCACGGCCACCAGGTCCGCTCCCGGGTACCGGAAGTCGAGGGAACGGGCGATCGCCGGTACGTCCGGCAGCACCTCGCGTACGACGGACTCGCCGTCGGGCTCGATCGTGGCGACCAGGATCAGGGCGGCGCTGGTCAGCGGTGCGACGACGGGCTGGGCCGCGGCTGGTTCCGGCGTGGCGTCGGGCATACGGCGGCTCCATGGGGCGTCAGTCGTACGGAACGGCGGCGGGCCCGCGGGCGCGGGGCGACACGAGGGCCCGCGACTACTTACGCACACGTCCGGCGGCACCGCACCCGGGGTCGCCCGACCGGGCGGCGGTGCGGACGGTCACGAACACCGCGACACCTCCGTGGTCCTCCACAGCGACACTTCCGTGGCCTCCGGTGCCCTTCCGGTGTGCTTCCGGCCGTCGGGCAGCGGCCCCCGAGGAACCGTGTGGTCGTTGGCCGACATCGCCCCTGCGGCGACGAAGCGGAGCGCCCACCGGCGCTCCGCGCGTCAGCCCGCGGAGGAGACCTTCGGCGCTCCGCGCGTCAGCCCGCGGTGACCTCCGACGCCCTGCGCGTCAGCCCGCGGTGACCTTCGGCGCTCCGCGCGTCAGCCCGCGGAGACCTCCGACCGGTCGCCGCCCCAGAGCGTGTGGAAGGAGCCCTCGCGGTCCGTGCGCCGGTAGGTGTGCGCGCCGAAGAAGTCGCGCTGTCCCTGGGTGAGCGCCGCGGGCAGCCGGTCCGCGCGCAGCCCGTCGTAGTACGAGAGCGCGGCTGCGAACCCGGGCGTCGGCACACCCTGGCGCACCGCCTCGGCGACCACCGCGCGCCAGTCGTCCTGCGCCGCACCGATCTCCTCGGCGAACTGCTCGTCCGAGAGCAGGCTCAGCAGGTCGGGACGGGCGTCGTACGCGGCCCGGATCCGGTCCAGGAACGCGGCCCTGATGATGCAGCCGGCCCGCCAGATCGACGCCACCGCGCCGAGATCGATGTCCCAGTCGTACGCCTCGCTGCCCGTCCGGATCTGGTGGAACCCCTGCGTGTACGAGACGATCTTGGACGCGTACAGCGCCTGCTCCACCCGGTCGGCGAACGCTGCGGCCTCCTTCTCGCCCAGCGCCGTGGGCGACGGGCCCGCCAGTCCCTTCGCCGCCTCGCGCAGATCCGCGTGGCCGGACAGCGAGCGGGCGAAGACGGCCTCCGCGATGCCGGAGACGGGTACCCCCAGATCCAGCGCGATCTGCACCGTCCAGCGGCCCGTGCCCTTCTGCTCCGCACGGTCCTGCACGATGTCCACGAAGGGCTTTCCGGTGGCCGCGTCGGTGTGGGCGAGGACCTCCGCCGTGATTTCGATCAGATACGAGTCCAGACGGCCGGTGTTCCAGCTCCGGAAAGTCTCGGCGATCTTCGCGGGGGAGTAGCCCGCCACCCCTCGCAACAGGTCGTACGCCTCCGCGATCAGTTGCATGTCCGCGTACTCGATGCCGTTGTGCACCATCTTCACGAAGTGCCCGGCCCCGTCGGGGCCGATGTGTGTGGTGCACGGGGCGCCGTCCGCCGCCTTGGCGGCGATCTTCTCCAGCAGCGGCCCGAGCGAGGCGTACGACTGGGACGAGCCGCCGGGCATGATGCTCGGCCCGTTCAGCGCTCCCTCCTCGCCGCCCGAGATGCCGACGCCCACGAAGTGGATGCCGCGCCCGCGCAGGTCCTTCTCGCGGCGGCGGGTGTCCTCGAAGTGCGCGTTGCCACCGTCGATGATGACGTCGCCCTCTTCGAGGAGCGGCGCGAACTCCTGGATGACGGCGTCCGTCGGATCGCCCGCCTTCACCATGATGATCAGCCGGCGCGGACGTTCCAGCGCCGCGACGAACTCCTGCGGCGTCCGCGCGGCGACGAACGAACCCTCGGCGCCGAACTCCTCGACCAGAGCGTCCGTCCTCGCGGTCGTGCGATTGTGCACGGCGACCGTGAAGCCGTTGCGGGCGAAGTTACGAGCGAGATTGCGGCCCATGACCGCGAGTCCTGTGACGCCGATCTGCGCTGTGCCGCTCATCTGTGTGCTCATCAATCTGTAGGGGGGATGCCGGGGCCTTAAGTATGGATTCGGGGCGTGTGGACGGCCTGTTGGGCATGGGCCGTATGGACCTGCGTGTGTGCATGGTAGAGCTCACGCCGTACGCGTGGCGATCGATGCCACCGGTCGGTTCTCCGCAGTGGGAAACCCGCTCACCGCCCGGGAGAGCCTGACGCTCGTGGTGGTCCCGCTCCCTCTGCACCGCCGCGAGGGCCGACGGCGCACCGACGGGTTTCTGCGCCACTCCGCGCTGACCGGGGCGGCGGCCGAACCGGTCGTCACCTTCTCCGGCGGGATGCGGAGCGGGCTCGGCCTCGTGATGACCCTGGCCGGTGACCCGTGCGTCATCCGCGACGTCAGAATCTGAAGGGGACAACTCCCTTCCCGACAAGCCCCGATGGCCGGCGCGGTCGTCAGCTTCGTACGCGGCAGTGCGGGACGAGGGCCGGTGAGTGCAGCGGTGACGTCCTTCGCACGGCAGTGCCCGACGGGTCGCCCGTGACGGGTGAAGAGTTCCTGGCACTCTTGTCATCGCCCTTTGCCTGCCCATAAGTTGGGCGCTTGCGACGTGTCCTATTGCCAGTGGGGGAGCCAAGTCATGGCCGCGAACGGACGGCACCGCAGATATCAGCCCAGTCGGCTCAATCGCGCCTCGCTCACGGTTACCGCCAGCGGTGCGGGCATCGCCCTCCCGCTCATCGCGGCCGGCTCCGCGGGTGCCGCGTCGACGGACGTGTGGGAGAAGGTAGCCGCCTGCGAGTCCACCGGTAACTGGCACATCAACAGTGGCAACGGCTACTTCGGCGGCCTGCAGTTCACCCGGTCGACCTGGGCGGCGTACGGCGGCACGGTCTACGCACCGCGCGCCGATCTGGCCACCAAGGACGAGCAGATCGCCATCGCCGAGAAGGTGCTCAAAGGGCAGGGGCCCGGCGCCTGGCCTGGCTGCTCGACGAGGGCGGGGCTGACCGGCGGCGGGGAAGCCCCCGACATCGAGGTGCAGTCCGAGCGGACCGGTCAGGCCAAGGCGGTCGAAAAGGAAACCGCGCGGAAGGACACCGCCCGGAAGCCGGAGACGAAGCGGACGTCCACGCCCGCCACGCCGACCACGGTGCCGGGCAAGCGTGAGTCGTACACCGTGGCCGGCGGCGACTCCCTCTCCGCGATCGCGGCGGACAAGCACATCAGGGGCGGCTGGCAACATCTGTACGCGGCCAACCGTGAAGTCGTGGGGGACGACCCGGATCTCATCTTTCCGGGACAGCGCCTGAGCCTCGACGCGACCAGGGCGCCGGCCAAGAGTTCCCCGTCGGGCTCGACGACGGCAGCGACTCCGAAGACGACTCCGAAGACGACTCCGAAGACGACTCCGAAGACGAGCACGAAGCCGAGTACGAAGCCGACTCCCAAGCCGAAGGGAACAGCCGCGGCCCAGAAGGCGACGCCACAGCCCCGGGCCACCGAGGCGAAGCAGCAGCAGACGAAGAAGCCCGAGCAGCAAGCGGCAGCGAAACCCGCGCAGCGCTCCACCGAGCCGAAACAGCCCCCGAAGAAGGCCGAGAGCCAGAAGCAGGAGCGGGCCAAGCAGCGTTCCGGTCTCGTCGCGCCGGTCGCCGCGGGCATCGGTACGGCGTACCACCAGGCCGGTTCCTGGGCCAGCGGCTATCACACCGGTGTCGACTTCCCCGTCCCGACCGGTACGTCGGTGAAGGCGGTCGACTCCGGCACCGTTGTCTCTGCGGGCTGGGCCGGAGCGTACGGGTACCAGATCGTCATCCGGCACAGCGACGGCAAGTACAGCCAGTACGCGCACCTGTCCGCGCTCCATGTGCGCGAGGGCCGACATGTATCCGCGGGCCAGCGGATCGCGCGCTCGGGCTCCACCGGGAACGTCACCGGTCCGCACCTGCACTTCGAGATCCGGACCGGACCCGGCTACGGGTCGGACATCGACCCGTTGGCCTACCTCAGGGCCCGCGGCGTCAGCGTCTGAGCGGTCGCCCGGGAGCACCCGGCCGCACTCAGCCGACGCGGCACGTCCCGGCGGACGCGCCGCCGCGCCCCGTCGCCTCGGCCCGCCCTGTCGCGCCGCCGCGCGATGACGACCGGTCGGGCTCGAACTCCACGCGCCCGAGTCGCCGCTCCAGCGGCATCATCAGAGGCAGCGCGGGCGCTGCCGAGAACGTTTCCGCGATGGCTTCGACGGCCCCGCCGGGTGCCGACGGCGCGGGCTCGGCAAGAACGACGACCGTCTGTGTCCCGGTGGCCGGCTGAGAAGGTTCCACCGGTGCCGCGGAGACTTCGGCGCCGGACTCCGGGGCCTCGGCGGCCACCCTGTCTTCCGCAGTGTCCGGGCACACGCTTCCGATCGCCTGTGCGGCCCGGTGTTCCGCGCCCAGCCGCTCCGTCGTGAGAAGGATCAGCCCGCCCGCCGCGATCACCCCGCAGACCAGTGCGAGCATGGTGCCCGCCGTACCGTGACGGAATTCCTCGTCGAACAGGGTGATACCGACAGCCGCGGCTATCACCGGGTTCACCACCGTCACCGTGGCCAGCGGCGCTGTCAGCCCGGCGCCGCGGTACGCGGCCTGGGAGAGCAGCAGCCCGGCAGCGGCGAAGACGGCGATCGCCGACAGGGCTGTCATTCCGGCTCCCGCCGCACCGGAGGCCCACTGCACCGCGACCGTCTTCGTGAACACCGAGGCTATCCCGAACGCGACTCCCGCAGCCCCGGCCAGCATCACGCTCCGTACCACCGGCCGGTGAAATCCTCTGGAGATCAGGAAGAGCGCCGCGACCGCGCCGAGTGTCATACCGGCGAGCATCAGCTGATCCGGACTGCTCAAGGCATGCGACCCGGAGTCCCCGGTGAGGGTGAGCAGGCCCGCCAGACCGGCGGTCGCCATGATCGCGCCGCGCCACGCGGTGGCCCCCGCCCGGCGCCGTACGAAGAGCGCCGCCATCGGCAGGGCGAAGACGATGGTCAGCGCTCCGAGCGGCTGGACGAGACTGAGCGGACCGTAGGCCAGCGCAACGACGTGCAGCACCGCGCCCAGACCGTTCAGCGCCACGGCCGCCCACCACACACGGTTGCGCACATGCGCCAAGGAACCGCTGCCTCCGGCCGTGGCCACGCGCTCCTGGACAATCGCCCCGGCCGCGTAGGCGACCGCGGAGATCAGCGACAGAAGCACGGAGAGCGCGAGGGAACTCATGTACACCACGATGTCCCTTCCAAGCCGCTGCGTCGTCGTCCTGGAGGCGGCAATCCCGCGTACTGCTTTGGTAGTACGGGACTACTCCCAGTGTCCTCCTCCCGATGGTGGTCCTCCCCCGGAGAGCTGTGGCGTGATCGACCCGAGGGTTACGGTGAGCAACGAGTAGCGGTTGGACGTTGGGTGCCCAGACGCCGGGTGTCCAGACGCCCAGACGCCCAGACGCCCAAACGCCAGACGCCGGGTGCCGGGTGCCGGGTGCCGGGTGTCCGGGTACAGCGATCGCGGTAGCCGGTGCTTGGATACAGCGGGTCGTGGTTGTCCCGGTGCCCGGTATGTCACCGGCGGTGGTCGGGAGCCCGAGAAGGAGCAGTGCGATGGAAGAACTCCCAGCAGCCGTGGTGGGCGGATTCTTCGCCCTGCGGACCACTCCGCCGCCCGACGGGGCGCACCGCCCGCTGGCACTGGTGTACGCGGGCGAGTCCGCACCGCTCGCGGCCCGTATCGACACGGTCGCAGCCCGGCTCCGAACCCCCGAGCGCAGAGTCGCCGCTTCCGTCGCGCACCTGGGGCTGGCCTCCCGGCTCTGGTCGATCGCACTCGGCCCGGCGGCCCTGACCGGCCGTTTCCCCGATCTCCCGCCCGATGCCCTGTACTGGAACCCCCAGCAGTCCGCCCCCGACGACCTGTGGCTGGAGACCGACGACGCGGTGCCCGGCACCGCCGCCCGGATTCGGGAAGCCGTCCAGTACGCCCACCTCGTGCCCCTGGCCGAGGCGATCCATCGTGACGTTCCCGTGTCGAAGAGGCTCCTGCGGGGCAACGCCGGGTCGGCGCTGGCGGGAGCCCTGCGTGAACTGGTCACCTGGGCCCGCGCTCACCGCCGCCCCGACGTCTCCGGGCGAGCCCGCGCCCTGGTCGCCGAACTCTTCGACCACCCGGATCTCCGGGACACCGGTGCCCCGCACGGTCCGGCGTTCCGCCGCCGCAGTTGCTGCCTGTACTACCGGTGCCCGGACGGCGGCCTGTGCGGCGACTGCGTCCTCGACCGAGGACCGGGCTCTTCCGCCGCCCGCCGCACGGGGTAGGGCGCAAGGCGCACAGGGGGTACTCCCAACGGGATCCCACTGGAACATGAGGGCCTGAGACGCGCGCATATGAGGGGCCTGAGACGCGCGCGCATATGAAGGTGTGAAACGCGCACAGAGGGGGTGAGGCGCGCACAGAGGGCGTGAGACGTGCGACGGGCTCGTCCGCGGCATGTTGAGCCCGGTCGTGGCGGGGGAGCGCCGCCGTCCGGCCTGCGGGTGTTCGCGGCCCGGGGGCGCGCGAATCCCCGCCCCCGGCTCAGCTGCTCAGCTCGAACTCGGCGCGGATGCGTTTGCCGACCGGTACGCGCTCGGCCGTCAGCCGGTCGCACAGCGCCACGACGATCTCCATGCCGTGCCCGCCCGGCCGCGTCGGGTCGGGTGCGTAGAAAAGAGGCAGGGCCGAGCTGCTGTCGTACACCGTGACGCTGATGCGTTCCGCGGTGCCTTCCAGCTCCAGCAGGTACGGCCCCTGGCTGTACCGGTCCGCATTGGTGACCAGCTCGCTCACTGCCAGCATCAGATCGCTGCGGGTGCGCTCGCCGAACACCGCGAGCCATTCGGCGGCCAGCCGGACCAGGAAATGGTCGGCCAGGGCCCGGGCGCGTGCGATGCAGCCGGGCTCGCCGTCGAACACCTCGGCGCTGTGCAAGACCTCTGTGGGCCGGTTGCCGCCGGGACCGTCGGCCGGTCGCGAGGTGACCTGTTCGTTCATGTGCTCCAGCCCGGGCGACGCAGGGGGTTTCGGTGACAGCTGCTCGACGCTCGCCTACCCGCGACGAGCGGTCCCACTCCGGGAAAGTCCCGGCAGATCTCAGCCACGGACGGGCCGCAGCGAAGCATATGAGACCACAGCAGTGGCGGAGCAGCCGGGCGCCGGGTTCACGCTGGTCACGCACGCCCGCGGAACGCGGCGAACACCCGGGAGATCACGCGAACGGAGCAGCGTCCGGTGCATGGCAGACTTGACCGGGGCGTTCGGCCCGGCAGGACCGGTCACGGCGGTCGCCGCCACGAGAGACAAGCGACAGAGGAACGGCAATGACGGTGACAGAGGACAGCCCGGAGCTCGCTCCCGGAACTGAGCAGTTCGGTCCCGGAATCGACCCGGAGCGGCTGGCCGTCTGCCTGAGCGTGCTCGACGAACTGGACAGCATCGAGGTCGACCACCCCGATGCGATCTCCGTGCGCCGCGCCACGGCCGGGATCTACCGGACCGTGAAGCAGCGCCGCCGTCAGGAGCGCCGCGCGGCCAAGACCGCGCACGACAAGGCGGTCACCGAGGCCACCGCGACCGGCTCGGCCGAGCGGATCGACGACGAGACGCAGGGGATCCTGCCGTCGTCCTCGGCCCAGGCCGAGATCGCGGGCATCCTCCAGCGCCCCCGGTCCTGCTACATCTGCAAGGCCCGGTACATCGAGGTGGACGCGTTCTACCACCAGCTCTGCCAGTCCTGCGCCCGCGAGAACCGGGCGCGCCGCGACGCACGGACCGACCTCACCGGCCGGCGCGCGCTCCTCACCGGCGGCCGGGCCAAGATCGGCATGTACATCGCGCTGCGGCTGCTGCGCGACGGTGCGCACACCACCATCACCACCCGGTTCCCCAACGACGCGATCCGCCGCTTCAAGGCGATGCCGGACAGCGACGAGTGGATCCACCGTCTGAAGATCGTCGGCATCGATCTGCGTGACCCGGCTCAGGTGGTCGCCCTCGCCGACTCGGTCGCGGCCGCGGGTCCGCTGGACATCCTGATCAACAACGCGGCGCAGACCGTGCGCCGTTCCGCGAACGCGTACAGCGAACTGGTCAACGCCGAGTCGGCCCCGCTCCCGGCCGGTGAGCTGCCTCCCGCCGAGATCATCGGCACGTTCGGCAGCGGTACCGTCGACCGTGTCGCGGCGCTCCCGGCCGCCCGCAAGGAGGGCCTGAGCGCGCAGGACGTCACCGAGCTCGCCCTGGTCTCCGGTTCCGCGTCCCTGGAGCGGATCGCAGCGGGCACGGCGATCGACGCGGGCGGTCTCGTACCCGACCTGCACGACACCAACAGCTGGGTCCAGACGGTCGACGACGTCGAGCCGATCGAGCTGCTGGAAGTGCAGCTCTGCAACTCCACCGCGCCGTTCATCCTGATCAGCCGGCTCCGCCCGGCGATGGCGGCGACGGCGGCCGGGCGCGCCTACGTGGTCAACGTCTCCGCGATGGAAGGGGTGTTCAGCCGTGGCTACAAGGGTGCGGGTCACCCGCACACCAACATGGCCAAGGCCGCGCTGAACATGCTCACCCGCACCAGCGCCCAGGAGATGTTCGAGAAGGACAGCATCCTGATGACCGCCGTCGACACGGGCTGGATCACCGACGAACGCCCGCACCCCGACAAGGTCCGGCTGGCCGAAGAGGGCTTCCACGCCCCGCTCGACCTGGTCGACGGCGCCGCCCGTGTCTACGACCCGATCGTGCGCGGCGAGGCGGGCGAGGACCTGTACGGCTGCTTCCTCAAGGACTACGCGCCCGCCAACTGGTAGCCGACCGGTGGCGTCGTGAGCGTGCGGCGTCGTGGACGTGCGACGCCGCGAGCGTGCGGCGCCGAAGGCCGTACGTGCGAGGCGTACGTGCAGGGACGTGTGTGCGTGCGCAGGGTTGTGTGTGGCTGCCGCGCCGTGTGTGGCCCGTGGACCCGGTCCTGGACTCGTTTCCGGGCCGGGTCTTTCCCGTACGGGATGGCTGAAAGTGACCCAGTGCACACATTCCATCGAGCGGGATCGCGCTCATTTGGTTACTCTGATGCGAACGGATGCCATCGAGGAGTCCACGAAACCTCCTCGACCCTCCCGGGACAGGCTTGTCAACCAAGTCGCCGTCCCGCCCCGTAACCCGGCGCCACCGCGACCGTACCGACCCTTTCCCTGCCCTTCGCGGGTGGCCGACTTCCGGCAATGAGGCCGGAGCGTCGGCGACGCCCGGGGTTACGCGACACAAAGGAGTGCGCGGTGACGACACCAGAACTGACGAAGCGCGAGAAGCGACCGGCCGAACGGCGCGACGGAGAACGGGCCCCCAAGGCCGAGAAGCTCCGGAACATCGAGGTCTGGGCCAGGTCCGCACCGATCCGGCTGGCCGGCTACGAGGACGACCTCGCGGAGCCGCACATCCTGCCCGGCATCGACTGACCGCTTCACGGCTTCACACCTTCACAGCCGAACTCCGGTCCGCACCCCGCGAGGGGTGGACCGGAGTTCGGCGGTTTTGAGCCGTCCGCCGGTCAGAAGAGCGCGTCCGCCACCGCCGCCCCCGCGAACGAAAGCCCGACCCCCGCGCCCACGCTGAGCGCCAGATAGCCGGCGGCGACGGCCAGTCGACGGGCCGAAGTGAGGGTCAACAGCTCGTACGAGAACGTCGACCAGGTCGACAGCGCGCCGCAGAACCCGGTGGCGAGCAGGAGTTGGAGCCGGGGCCCGAGAGCCCCGTCCGCCACCGCCGCGGAGACGAAGCCGAGGATCAGCGCCGCGCCGGTATTGGCCGCGAACGTCCCCCACGGAAAGACGCTGTGGAGACGGAACTTGGCGTCCACGCCGAGCAGATAGCGCAGCGGGGCGCCGACCAGCCCGCCGGCGAGTACGAGCAGCCAGTCGACCATCAGCCGCGGTCCGATGTCCGGCGTCCGCCGCCGAAGGCGAGGTGCGTGCCGAGGGCTCCGACGGTCACCGCCGCGAGCGCGGCCACGACGGTCAGCAGCAGGCAGCCGATCGCGTAGCCGGGCCGGCCGGCCTCGAAGAGCCGGCGCACGTCGTCCGTGTAATGCGAGAACGAGGTGAACCCGCCGAGCACGCCCGTGCCCAGGAGCGGACTGATCAGACGGGGAGCGCCGGGAAAACGCAGCTTCACGGTGACCATCAGGACACCCATGAGGAAGCAGCCCACCACGTTGATCAGCAGGATCGTCCAGGGGAATGCCACGGGGCCGGTCGGCCGGAGAAGCTCGACACCATGGCGGGCCGCCGCCCCCGCGGCGCCGCCGATCGCGACGACCGCTACGACGGTGAACTGCACTCCCGGATGGTGATCGGGGTGCGTGAAACGGTGCAGCATCATCTTCGAGGCCATCCGGCGAACGTAATGAGTGGCGGGGGACACGGGACACCCAGCACGCGGAACGGCTTCGGGCCGCACTCGAACGGGGCAGCGGAACCGCCCACAACGGGAAAGGCAGCCCGTCCTGTGGCTGTATGGCGGTGAGTGGTTGTCCGCCTCCTCCACACACCCGTGGAGCGGTCCTCCCCGCCGAACCGTTGGAGTCCGCCGTGACCGTCGCCGAGCCGGACGTCGTCCGCAGACTCGAAAGCCGGGAGCCGATGGCCTACCTCCTGGCCTCGGTCCGCGGAGTCGGCCAGGTCGACCTCCAATCCTGCCTGTGGACCGGTGTGTTCATCCTCGCCGGGCTCTGGGCAGCGGGCTGGCAGGTCGGTCTCTTCGCCACGCTCGGCACGCTGATCTCCACGGCGACCGCCCGTGCACTGGGCGCCGACCGGTCGGGCATCGCCCTCGGGCTCCAGGGGTACTGCGGCTGTCTCACCGGCATCGCGCTGGTCACCTCACTCGGGCACCACCCCGCCACCTACGTGCTCACCGTCGTCGGCGCGCTCATGTGCACCCTGATCATGGCGGCGCTGACCACCCTGCTAGCCCCCTACGGACTGACCGCGCTCACCGCGCCGTTCTGCCTGGTCTCCGGCGTCATGGTGCTCGGGGCGCCGTACTTCCACCGGGTCTGGCACGGTGCTCCGAGGGCCGTCTCCAGCGCCACCAGCGGAGACACCGCGATCTCCTGGGGCGACCTGTGGCATGCCTTCTTCACCAACGTGTCCCAGGTCTTCCTGGTCGGTGAGTGGTACGTCGGGCTCATCATGCTCGTCGGCCTGGCCTTCGCCGGAGTGCGTGTGGTGCTGTACGCGGCGGCGGGCAGCGTCATGGGCATCGTCGCGGCGTGGGCGCTCGGCGCCCCCACCGCGCTGATCGCGAACGGCATCTACGGATACAACGCCGTTCTCGTGGCGATCGCGCTCGGCGCGGTCTTTCTCACCGGCACCGTGTGGAACGGGGCGTACGCACTCTTCGGCGCCGCTGCCACCACCGGCCTGACGGCCTCGCTGACGTCGTTCTTCACCTCGTTCGGCGGCCACACCTTCACCTGGCCGTTCATCCTCACGACCTGGGTGTTCATGGCTGCCGTCCCCGTGCTGCCGCGCTTCTGCCGGAGCCCGTGACCCGCTGGACCGCCCCATCCCTCCCCGTACAGCCCTGAGGAAGGTACTGACGATGAACCTCGCACCTCGCGAGATCGACAAGCTGCTGGTGTACGTCGTGGCCGACCTGGCCCGCAGACGCCAGGGCCGCGGACTCAAGCTCAACTACAGCGAGTCCGTCGCACTGATCACCGAAGCGATCCTGGAAGCCGCCCGGGACGGCAGGAGCGTCGCGGACTGCATGGAACTCGGACGCCAGGTCCTCGGCGAGGACGACACCATGCCGGGCGTACGGGAGATGCTCGGACTGCTGCAGGTCGAGGCGTCGTTCGTGGACGGCACCAAGCTGGTGTCCTGTCACGACCCCATCGGCGGCTGAGTCCGGTGTCCGACCGTTTTCGGGTGATCGCCGTGTGCGGCCACGAGGCGGCGCACGGCGCGGCGCTGCAGGGCCTGGTGGATTCCGCCGTCACCGTCGTGCCGAGCGGACGCGCGTTGTACCGGTGCGTCGCCGGGCTCCGGCGCGGTGGCGAGAAGGGGTGCGTCGTCCCCATGACACTGGGCCGCGATCCGGAACTCGTCGCGGAAACCGCCCGTACGCTGCGCGCGCTGCCCGCCGCCGAACGCCCGGGGACGGTGCTCGCCGAGCCATTCGGTACCTCCCAGCACCTGATCGGCTGGCTGCGGGCCGCGGCGGGCCGCACACCCGACGAGTCGGCGCTGCTGATCACCGCCCCGTCCGGCGATCCCTTCGACGACGCGGAACTGTACCGGGTGGCGAGTCTCGTCCGCCGCTACGGCAGCCATCCGCTCGTCGAGGTCGCGTTCAGCGGGGGAGATCCCGACCCGATCGCGGGAGTGCGTCGCTGCCGGCTGCTCGGCGCCGCCCGCGTGGTGCTGCTCCCGGCGGCGTTCGCACGGCCGGAAGTACCGGACGTGCCGGGTACGCAGGTCGAGGGCGCCGGTCCGCTCGTGTCGCCCGCCGCCGTGGCCCGGGTGCTCGCCGAACGCGTCCAAGACGCCCGGCGGCGGTGGCGCGAACGCGGTGACGACGGCATCGCGGCCGGACTGACCGCCGCGGACGACCACGGCCACTCCCACACCCATCCGCCGGGCGAGGGCCACGACCACGGCCGTGGTCACGGACCTCTGCACCCGCATCAGCATCAGCACCCGCATCCGCACCCGCATGCCGGCGGTGCGGGCCGAATGATCAGGAGCACTGCATGACGTTCCATCAGAAGTACCTCTACGGCAAGGATCCGATCGAGATCAACGCCGGTCGCCGCACGGTGAAGGTCACGGTCAGCAACACCGGCGACCGAGCCGTCCAGGTCGGGTCGCACTACCACTTCTTCGAAGTCAACTCGGCGCTGTCGTTCGACCGCCAGAAGACGCTGGGTATGCACCTCAACATTCCCGCCGGAACGTCCGTACGCATCGAGCCCGGCGGATCGCGTGAGGTGGAGCTGTGCGCGTACGCCGGAACCGGGCGGCTCGTCGGCTTCAGCGGGCTGCTCAACGGCAGCCTCGCCTCGCATCCGGCCAGGGTCGAGGCCGTCCGCAAGGCGATCGAGCAGGGATTCCAGGGCGCTCGGGACAGCACCGAACCCTCCGCCACCGCGAAGGGCACCGGAAAGGCCAAGGACGCGAAGAGTCCGAAGGACCCGAGGGATGCCAAGGGCTCCAAGGACTCCAAGGAAAAGAAGAAGGGTTCGCGCTGATGCCCATCCTGCCGCGCAAGCAGTACACCGACATGTTCGGCCCGACGGTCGGCGACCGTTTCCACCTCGCCGACACCAATCTCGTAGTCGAGGTCGAGAAGGATTTCAGCGAGGGCCAGTACGGGGACGAGGTCCTCTACGGAGGCGGCAAGACCATGCGTGACGGCATGGCCGCCGACCCCCAGGCCACCAGTGCCCAGGGTGCCCTCGACACCGTCATCACCAACGTCGTGGTCATCGACCCCGTCGTCGGCGTCGTCAAATGCGACATCGGCATCAAGGACGGGTTCATCGCGGGCATCGGCAAGTCGGGCAACCCGCAGACCCAGAACAACGTGCACCCGGACCTCGTCATCGGCCCCGGCACGGAGGCCATCGCCGGAGAGCACCTCATCGCCACCGCGGGCGCCATCGACACCCACGTCCATCTGATCTCCCCGCAACAGGCCGAGCAGGCACTCACCAACGGCATCACCACCCTCATCGGCGGCGGGACCGGCCCGTCCGACGGCACGAACGGCACCACCTGCACCCCCGGCCCGTACAACATCGCCCGGTTCCTGCAGGCGGCCGAGACGTTCCCGGTCAACCTCGGCATCATGGGCAAGGGCAACGGCAGTCTGCCGGAAGCGCTCAACGAACAGGTCGTCGCCGGAGCCTGCGCGCTGAAGGTCCACGAGGACTGGGGCGCCACCCCGGCCGTGATCGACAACGCCCTGGCCGTCGCGGACCAGCACGACATCCAGGTGGCCATCCACACGGACAGCCTCAACGAGAGCGGCTTCTTCGAGGACACCCGCTCCGCGATCGACGGCCGTACCATCCACACCTTCCACAGCGAGGGCGCGGGCGGCGGTCACGCCCCCGACATCCTGCGGGTCGCGGGCGAGCCGAACGTACTGCCGTCCTCCACCAACCCGACGCTGCCGTACACCAAGAACTCGGTGGACGAGCTCCTCGACATGGTCATGGTCTGTCACCACCTCAGCCACGACATCCCCGAGGACGTCTCCTTCGCCGACAGCCGCGTCCGCGCCGAGACGATCGCCGCCGAGTCGGTCCTGCACGACCTCGGCGTGATCAGCATGTTCTCCTCCGACTCGCAGGCCATGGGCCGGGTCGGCGAGTCCGTGACCCGGGCCTTCCAGACCGCGCACCACTGCAAGGACAAGCTCGGCACACTGGAGGGTGACTCCGCCCGCAACGACAACCAGCGTGTTCTGCGCTATCTCGCGAAGGTCACCATCAACCCGGCCATCGCCACCGGGATCTCCGATCACATCGGATCGATCGAGAAGGGCAAACTCGCCGACATCGTGCTCTGGCCCATCCACTCCTTCGGTGCCAAACCGAAGATGGTGATCAAGGGCGGCATCATCTCCTGGGCGCAGATGGGCGACCCCAACGCCTCATTGCCGACTCCTCAGCCGGTGCTCTACCGCCCGATGTTCGGCCAGTACGGCAAGGCCCTGCAGGCGACGCATGTCACCTTCATGTCCCAGGCCGGCATCGCCGCCGGAGTTCCGGCCGAACTGGGGCTGGAGCGCATGGTGCTGCCGGTGCGCCGCACACGGACCATCGGCAAGCACAACATGATCCGCAACAACGCGCTGCCGGACATCAAGGTCGATCCCGAGACCTTCAAGGTCACCCTCGACGGCAAGGTCGCGACCATCGATCCGGCCCAGGAACTGCCCCTCAACCACCTGTTCTTCCTGGTGTAGGGCGTCGATGTACCGCGACCAGAGCGACGTTCCGGATGATCCGGCCCCGGTGGCGAGGTCCGCCGCGGGGGCCGGACCGCCCGGTCCCGGAACCGGGCCGTTGCTGGTCAGCCTCCAGCTGACCGACTCGGCGTTCCCGAGCGGCTTCTACACGCTGTCGCACAGTCTTGAGGGCTTCGCCCAGGCCGGAGCGGTCGACTCCGACAGCCTGCCGCTCCTGCTCGACGACCTGCTGCTGCACGGGGTCGGCCCGGCGGATGCCACCGCACTCGCGCTCGCCCACCGGGCGACACGGACGGGCGAACCGGAGACCGTCGTCGGAATCGACGAGCAGCTGTTCGCCACCAAACTGGGCCGGGAGACGCGACAGGCCGCCACCCGCACCGGCAGGCAACTTCTCGACCTCGCGCGGGAGGTCTTCGAACGTCCGGAGATCGGTGACTACTTCGAGCGGGTCGTACGCCGGGAGGCGCCCGGCACCCAGGCGGTCGCCGCCGGGGTCGTCTACGCGGCGACCGGTGTGCCGGTCCGCCAGGCCGTCGTCTCGGACCTGTTCGCGTTCTGCGCGAGTTTCGCGGGTGCGGCCCTGCGGTTGCGGCTGACCGACCACCGCGGGGCGCAGACCCTCCTTCGGGGGGCCGCACCCGTCATCGAGGCGGCGGCGGAGGCGGCGCTGCGGCGCGAACCGGCCGACGTCGGCGCCACCGTCTTCGCTTCGGACGTCATGTCGGGCCGTCACGAACGCGCCGAGGCCCGGCTCTTCGCCAGCTGACCCGACCCACCTCACAAGCCAGGGAGCACCATGGACGACAAGGTACTGCGGGTCGGAATCGGCGGACCGGTCGGATCCGGCAAGACCGCGCTCATCGAGGCGCTGGTACCGCTACTCATCGAACGCGGCCACCGACCCGGTGTCATCACCAACGACATCTATACGCAGGAGGACGCCCAGCACGTCCGCCGCACCCTCGAAGGAGTCCTCGAACCGGACCGCGTCGTCGGGGTCGAGACCGGCGCCTGCCCGCACACGGCCGTACGGGACGACCCCACGATGAACCTGGCGGCGGGTGCCGAGATGCTGGAGCGCTTCCCCGACACCGACACGCTGCTCTACGAGTCCGGCGGTGACAATCTCACCCTCACCTTCAGCCCCGCCCTCGTCGATCTGTTCCTCTTCGTCCTGGACACCGCGGAGGGCGAGAAGATGCCCCGCAAGCGTGGGCCGGGCATCACCGATTCCGACCTGCTCGTCATCAACAAGATCGATATCGCGCAGTACGTGCGCACCGATCTCGGCGTCATGGAATCCGATGCCCACCGGGTCCGCGACAACCGTCCCGTGGTGCTCACCGACTGCCTCACCGGCGTGGGCATCGAGGACATCGCGGCCTACCTCGAATCGCGCCGCAAGGCGCTGATCTGACATGCGGCCCACCCTGCCCCGCAGCGGACCGGACCGGCTCGCCCCCGACTACTACACCGCGGTCCGTGTCCCGCGGGACGTGGCGGCCCTGGCATCCGTACCCGATACGCTCGCGCCCGGCTCCCCGGCCAAGGTGGGCATCCTCGATCTGGCCTTCGCCGTGCGGGGCGGACGCACCGAACTCGTCGAGCGCTACCAGAAGACACCCCTGCAGATCATGCGGCCGCTGTGGATCGACACCGCCATGCCCGGGATGAGCCACGTCTATCTGATGGCGACCGGTGGCGGGATCGCCCAGGCCGACCGCTACCGGATGGACTTCCGGTGCGGTCCCGGCACCCAGGTGCATCTGACCACCCAGGCGGCCACCAAGGTCTTCCGGATGGAACACGACTACGCGACCCAGCGCGTTCACCTCACTGCGGAGGCCGGCGCCTACGTCGAATACCTTCCCGACCCGCTGATCCCCTTCAACGGCGCGCGGTTCTACCAGCACACCGAGATCACGGTGGCGAACGGTGCCACCGTGGTCACCGGCGACATCCTCACCGCCGGGCGGCTCGCCCGCGGCGAGCGGCACGACTACCGAATCCTCGCCACGGACCTGCGCATCGCCCGGCCCGACGGCACCCTCCTCGCCATCGACACCCTGCGCCTGACCCCGGGCGCGGGCGGACCCGGCAAAGGGGTCCTCGGGCCGGGCGTGTTCGCCGGGCACGACCACGTCGCGTCGCTCTTCGTCGTCACCGACCGCGCCCCGGCCGACGAGATCGCCGACACCCTGCACGAGGCACTGGCCGGACTCGGGGTCCTGTACGGAGTCAGCGTCCTGCCCCGCGACTGCGGGGCCTGGGTCAGGCTCCTGGAGGACGACCCCTGCCTGGTCGCCGCCGCCCACTCCGCCGCCTGGCGGTCCGTGCACCTGCTCCTCACCGGTCGTCCGGCGCCCGACCTGCGCAAGCCGTAACCCGTTCCCACCACCCGCCCCCACACCCCCACGAGGTATCCGCCGATGAATACCGCTCCCGCGCCGATGCCGGCCGCGTACGACTCCGGTGACACCGCCTGGCTGCTCGCCTCCACCGCCATGGTGCTGTTGATGACGCCCGGACTGGCGTTCTTCTACGGCGGCATGGTGCGCACCCAGCACATCCTGATGATGATCAAGATGAGCTTTGCCGCGCTCGCCTTCGGCACGCTCGTCTGGTGGGTGATCGGCTACAGCCTGGCGTTCGGCCCCGATGTCGGCGGCGCCGGAATCATCGGCGGTCTCGACCACGTGTTCCTGCACGACATCGGGCTGACCACCCTGTCCGGCCACATCCCCACCTACGTCTACAGCACCTTCCAGATGGGTTTCGCGATCATCACCGTCGCGCTGGTCAGCGGCTCGATCGCCGACCGTGCCACGATGAAGGGCTGGCTCGTCTTCGTCGTGCTGTGGCTGCTGATCGTCTACATTCCGATCGCGCACTGGGTGTTCGACCAGGACGGCTGGATCGTGAAGCATCTCGGCGCGCTGGATTTCGCCGGCGGTCTGCCGGTGGAACTCAACTCCGGCGTCGCGGGTCTGGCTGTCGCGCTCGTGCTGCGCGCGCCGCGCGACTTCGCCCGGCGCGAGGAGAGGCCCAACAACATCCCGCTCGTCGTGATCGGTGTCGGACTGCTCTGGTTCGGCTGGTTCGGCTTCAACTCCGGCTCCGCGCTGAGCGACCAGGGCACGGCGGCCGGTGCCTTCATCAACACCCAGCTCGGTGCCGCGGGCGCCATGGTCACCTGGCCGCTGGTCGAGAAATGGCGCACCGGCAGGGTCACCACCATGGGGGTCGTCTCCTCGGCCGTCGCCGGCATGGTCGCCATCACCCCGGCCTGCGGAGAGATCAACACCCTCGGTGCCGTCATCACCGGCCTCGTCGTGGGTGCGGTCTGCGCCTTCGCGATCACGCTCAAGTTCCGTTTCGGCATCGACGACACACTCGACGTCGTCGGCGTGCACGGCGTCGGAGGACTGATCGGTCTGATCATGGTCGGCCTCCTCGCCACCGCGCGCATCAGCGGCAAGAAGGGCCTCTTCTACGGAGGCGGCTGGGGGCTGCTGGGCAGGCAACTCGTCGCGATCGTCGCCGTGATCGCGTTCTCCTTCGTCCTCACCTGGCTCATCGCGAAGGTGGTCGACCTGACGGTCGGCTTCCGTGCCGAGGACGAGTACGACAGCGTGCCCGGTTCGGAGGTGGAGCGTGCGTACGACTTCCAGACCGCCGAGCGTCTCGGCGCCCTGGTCTCCGGCAAGGCCGTGACCAGCGACGACGAGCTCGTCAGGCACATCACCACCCTGCTGCGGGCCCGGGAGGAATCGAAATAGCGCGCCCCTTCTGCGTCATCCCTTCAGGGCCGTCCCCTCGGGGCCGTCTCTTCGGGGCCGTCTCTTCGGGGTCGTCTCTTCGGGGCCGTCTCTTCGGGGTCGTCTCTTCGGGGTCGGGCGCGTCTGCCGGGCCGGCGGGGGCCCGCAGGACCGGGCGGCACGTCCGGGCGTTCACCAGCGCCGGGCCGGTCCGGTCCGGGAGGGTCCGAGCGAGACGGGCGGCATGAACTCCCGCACGTAGGTGCGGTGCCACCAACGACCGGTGGCCCGCAGCTCACGCCAGGTGGTGTACCGGTAGTGGTACAGCCCGGCGCGGACATGCGCGGGCGGCGCACCCGGGAACGGGTTGTGACGCAGCAGCCGCAGTGTGTCCCGGTCGTTCTCCAGCAGCCGCGCCACGAACGGGCCGAACCACGGGCCCGCGTACGCCGGGGAGAGGGCCGCGAACCACATCAGCCAGTCCAGCCGCAGATGGTACGGAGCGAACTGGCGGGGCAGCCGGCGCGGATCACCGGGCTTGCCGCGGAAGCCGTACTCCTTCCAGACCGTGCCCTCGTGGAGCACCCGCTCGTCGGTGCCCTCGACCACGACCTCCAGCCGGACCCGGCTGATGCTGCCGAACGCCCCGTAGGTATTGACCAGATGCAGCGGGTCGAACGAGCGGTTCATCACCTGGCGGCGCGAGATCAGATTGCACGCCGGGCGATAGCTGAGGAACACGACCAGCGCGGTGACCGCGATGACGACGGTCTCGTACCAGAGCGGCGGCGCGGACTGGGCGGGCGGCTCGGAGAACAGGGACCAGTCGACGGCGGACAGGGCAAGGGTGATCGTCAGCCAGTTCAGCCAGGCGAAGTTCCCCGAGACGACCAGCCACAGCTGGGTGACGATCATCAGTCCCGCGGCCGCGCTCGCCACCGGCTGCGGAGTGAAGAGGAGCACCGGCACCAGGAGTTGGGTGACATGGTTGGCCGCCACCTCCGCCCGGTGGACGGGCTTCGGCAGCCGGTGGAAGAACCAGCTCAGCGGTCCTGGCATCGGCTGCGTCTCGTGATGGAAGTACAGACACGTCAGCCTGCGCCAGCACGCGTCGCCACGGATCTTGATCAGTCCGGCGCCGAACTCCACCCGGAACAGCACCCAGCGCAGCAACCACAGCACCAGCACGGGCGGCGCCGTGTGCGCGTTGCCGAGAAAGACGGCGAGGAAGCCGGTCTCCAGCAGCAGCGATTCCCAGCCGAAGCCGTACCAGGTCTGGCCGACCTGCACGATCGACAGGTAGAGCGCCCACGGCAGTGCCCACAGGAGCATCGCCGCCCAGAGCGGAACGTACGCGTCCAGGCCCGCGATCAGTGCGACGGCGAGCGCGCAGCCGGTCCAGCAGGTGAGGGCGAAGAAGTGGTCGGAGTAGTGGAGCCGGAACAGGCCGGGCGCGCTGCGCCAGTCGGTACGCCGCAGGAAGTCGGGCACGGGCAGCATGCCGCGTTCGCCGATCAGCGCCCGGAACTGGAGTGCGGCGGCGAGAAACGCGACCAGGTAGACGCCGGCCAGAGCCCGCTGGAAGATCAGCCGGCTGAGCCAGTACCCGTCTGCTGTGAACCACTCCATTGTGTCCAGTATCGGCCCGGTGGCGCGGCTCAGCCCTTCGGGCCCGCGCTCATCGGCCGTCGGCGGCGATCCGGCGCAGCGCGGTGCCCAGCCGACGGGCGTACCACCGCTGAGCCACCGGGACGAGGGGCCCCGCGAGCCGGGAGTACCAGACGGCCGGGCGGCTGAAGGCCATGACGGTGAACCACACCGTCCCGTCGTCCGCCAGGTCCACCACGAAGGACTCCTCTCCGCGCTCGGGGTGCCGGCCCAGCGTCCCGTAGGCGAATCCGACGCGGTCCTGCTCGTACGCCGCCCAGACGACCTGGCAGGGTGCGGTCAATCGGAACGGGCCGATACCCAGCGAGACCCGGACGAGGGCGCCGGCCTCGGCGCGGGCCGCCGACGCGTCGACCCCGGCCCCGGCGGCGCGATGCGCGCGCCAGGCGGTGACCGCCGCACCCGCCGTCTCGAAGTCGGCCCGGCCGCGGCCGATCCGGGTCCGGTGGTGGAGGTGGTGGTAGCCGTCGGGGAGCGGTCCGAGGCGGGTGGCTCCGACCTCGGGATACGTGAGGGCGCTCATGCGGTCCTGCCTTCCCCGGGATGCGTGAGGGGCTCACGCGGCCCTTCCTTGGTGATCGTGCCTATTTCGTGACCGGTGCGGTCGTGAAGCCTCCGCCAGGCGAGCACGGAGCAGAGTGCGAAGCCGAGCGCGTTGCCGAGACCGTGGGTGGCGGCCATCCATGCCAGGGTGGGGTGCGGGAGGCCGGTGGCCTCGCCGAGTGCCCAGCTCAGCGCGAGCACCATGGTGACCACGAGCACGGCGCACGAGGTGGCGAGCAGCAGCCGGGTGATTCTGTCCCGTGCGCGCCGCGGACCGATCGCCAGAGTGCGGCGGCGCCGGGCACGGCGAAGAGCGGCCACAGGCGGCGCATCCGGTCCAGCTCGGGCGCACCGGTCAGCCGCAGCCCTGTCGGGACCACCACCAGCATGCCGAGCATCACGATCAGACCGATCAGACCGACCAGAACGGACATGGCCACCCCCCGACTTGAACGCGTTCAAGTGCGCGCGGGGATGACTGTACGGCCTCTTCTGAACGTGTTCAAGAGAGGCCGTACGGTGGAGTGGCGGACCGGACGGCCGCACAGGATGAGCCGCAGTGCGTGGGTGAAGGCGTGCCCGTGGCGCCGGACGGCTGCTTCAGCGGTGCGCAGCGGATCCCGAGGGAGTCACAGGACTCCCCGGCGCCACTCCCGTATCAGCAGCCACCCGAGGTACGCCCCTCCGATGGCCATCGTGTAGATGCCGACGGGCAGGTTGTCGAACAGCGGCAGTTGTTGGGCGCAGAGATCCGCGAGTACCAGCAGCAGCGCGCCCGTCAGCACCGACAGCGACAGATGTGGGCCCGAGACCCGGGTGATCCGCTTGGCGATCTGCGGGGCCGTCAGCGAGATGAACGCGATGGGTCCGGCGACACTGACCGCGCCCGCCGAGAGCACGATGGCCAGGACGATGGCGGTCGTCTTCGTGCTGCGGGGCTCGGCTCCGAGCGCGCCCGCGATGTCGTCGCCCATCTCCCCGACGTCCAGCCGCCGCGCGATCAGGGCGGTGAGCGGGGCCACGACCAGCAGGACGAGCCAGATCGTGGTGGCGTCGTCCCAGGAGCGCGCCGACAGGCTGCCGTTGACGTACGCGGAGAGGACGGAGGCCCGGTCCCGTTCCATGGCGTAGACGACGTACTGGGTGACCGCCGTGCCGATCGCGGCGACGCCGATCCCGGCGACGACCAGCCGTGCGGGGTTGCGGAACCCGGTGCCGGTCGACGCATGGACGAGCACCATGGCGAGTACGGCACCGACCAGTGCGCCGAGCGCCACCGGCACGGTGCCCGGGAACAGCAGCGCGGTGATCGAGGCCCCCGCGCCGGCGCCGGACGCGAGCCCGATCACGTCCGGGCTGCCGAGCGGATTGCGGGTGACGGACTGGAACAGCGCCCCGGAGAGACCGAGCGCCCCGCCGGTGCCGATGGCGACCACCAGGCGCGGCCCGCGCAGGCGTTCCAGGACGAAGGCGTTCTTGCCCTCGGCCCCGCCCGTCACCGCCACGGCGAGTTCGTTGAGCGGGATGCCCAGCCGCCCGAGCGACAGCGTGGCGACGGCTGCCGCCAGGAGCAGCACGAACAGCGCGAGCGCCGTCAGTACCGACACCCGCCGCAGTGGCACTGCCACGCTCCGCCCGATCGTCAGGAACCCCTTGGGCGACGCGGTGCGGAATCCGGCCTGATGCGACGTCATGCGTTGCCCCTCATCCTGCGTACGGCGATGAGCAGTGCGGGCGCTCCGATGAACGCGGTCACGACACCGACCATCAGTTCCTGCGGGCGCATGACGACCCGACCCACGACATCCGCGAGGAGCAGCAGCGCGGGACCGACCAGCGCCGAGAAGAGGATCTGGGCCCGGAAGTCGACGCCGACCAGGGCCCGGACCACATGCGGAACGGCCAGGCCGACGAACGCGATCGGACCGACCGCCGCCGTCGCCGCGGCGCTCAGCAGGGTGGCCGAGAGCAGCCCGCCCGCCCGGACCAGGGCCGGATTCGACCCGAGGGACGCCGCGGTCGAGTCGCCGAGTGCGAGTGCGTTGAGGCCGGGCCCCAGTACCGCGGCCACCACCAGGCCGACCACGGCGAACGGCAGCACCGACAGGAGGACCTCGAAGTTCCTTCCGCCGAGCGCACCGACGACCCAGTACCGGTAGCTGTCGAACACCTGAGGCCGGCTCAGGGTCACCGCCTGGATGAAGGCCGACAGTACGGCGGAGAGCACCGCGCCGGCGAGCACGAGCCGCACCAGTCCGCCGCCCGAACCCGCCGAACCGATCGCGTGGACGAGCAGACCGGCGATCAGCGCACCGGGCAGCGCCCACCACATGGTGGCCGTACTGCCCGACGCCCCCAGGAAGGCCGTCGCGGCGACGACGCTCGCGGAGGCGCCCGCGTTGATGCCGAGGAGACCGGGATCCGCCAGCGGATTGCGGGTCACGCCCTGCATGAGCGTGCCCGCCACCGCCAGACAGAGGCCGGCGAGCACACCGAGCGCGGTCCGCGGATAGCGGCTCTCGATGATGGTGGTGACATTCGGATCGGCGGAGCCGGACAGGACGTGCAGCACATCGGTGAACGAGGTGGTCCGGCTGCCGAACATGACGCTCGCGAACACAGCGAGCACGAGCACGACGAGTGCGACGACGAGGGAATACACCCGCCGAGCGGTGCCGGTCCGTGAGGTTCCGGCACCGCTCGGCGGTGTTCGTGTGGTGGTGGCCATGGGGGTGGTGACGGACCTCAGCCGTTGTCGGCGGACGTGATGGCCTTGTCGATCAGCGGCAGGTAGCGGTCGATCACCCACGGCACGGTGAGCGGGTTGATGATCGAGGAGGCCGTGACGAAGGAGTTGTCCTTGCTGTACACCACGGCGCCGCTCTTCACCGCGGGGATGGCCGCGTACAGCGGCTGGGCCTCGACCTCCTTGCGGGACTTGTCGTCCGTGTAGAAGGTGAACACCAGATCACTGTCCTTCAGCTTCTCGGCGTTCTCCAGGCCGATGAGCGCCGAGTCGGTGCCCTCGGTCTCCTTGAAGGTGTTCACCACCGGGTCGACGGTGAGACCGAGCGAGGAGACCATCTTGACGCGCTGCTCGTCGGGCTTGAACACACCGAGGCTGCCGGGGCCGGTGTTGTAGATGTACGAGAACGTGTAGTTCTTGTAGTCCGGCCGGGTGGCCGCCGCGTCGGACAGCTGCTTCTCGATCTTCGAGATGAGGCCCTTCGCGTCGTCCGTCTGGCCGAGCGCCTGGCCGATGGTGTTGATCTGCTGGTCCCAGTCCGTGCTCCAGGGCAGATCGGGGTAGGCCACCGTGGGGGCGATGTCCTTCAGGATGTCGTAGTCCTTCTGCGTGATCCCGGACCACGGCGCGAGGATGACATCGGGCTCCAGCTCGGTGATGGCCTCGAAGTCGATGTCCTCACCACCCGTGAACTGGGTCGGCAGCTTGTCGCCCGACTTCTCCACCGCCTCGTGGATCCAGGGCAGGTAGCCGGTCTTGTCGCTGCCCCACTCGTACTTCTCGATGCCCACCGGGGTGTGGCCGAGCGCGATGGCCGTCTCCGCCGAGCCCTGACCGAGGGTGACGATCCGTTCGGGCTGCTTCTTGATCTCGGCCGTGCCGAGCGCGCTCTTGATCGAGACCGGGAACGCTCCGCTGCTCTTCCCGGATGCGTCGGAGGTCTCCTTGCCGTCATCGCTCGACGAGCAGCCACCGAGGACGAGAGCGAAAGCTGCGGCGGTCGCAGTTGCGACGAGCGTGCGGCGACGCACGTGGGTGAACCGGGACATGGGTGTTCCTCAGGGGTTGATGGACGGAGCAGTCGGCATCCTGCGCGGAGCGCGAAGGTTTAGGTAAGCCTAAGCTAAGCCAACTTCCGGCTACAACCGGCCTCCAGGCGTCGGTGTTTGGCCTGGCCCAGACCTCTTGACGAAAGGTCTGGACCAATCTACGGTGTGCGCGTCGTGGCACGCGGAGCTTCGCGGAGAGCCTTGTCAGGGTCATGACATGAATCGACTCCTGCGGGAAGGGAACGGAACATGATCGGTCGGACATCGCGCCTGGTGGGGTTGGGCGTCGCGGCGGTCTGTGTCGTGCAGATGCTGGTCGGTGCGACGCCGAGTGCCGCGCAGGAGGACACCTGTGCGGTCAAGTCGAAACCCTCGGGGAAGGTGCTCCAGGGGTACTGGGAGAACTGGGACGGTGCGTCCAACGGCGTGCATCCGCCGCTCGGTTGGATTCCCGTCACCGACAGCCGCATCGCGGCTCACGGCTACAACGTGATCAATGCCGCCTTCCCCGTCATCCTCTCCGACGGTACCGTCCTGTGGGAGGACGGGATGGACTCGACCGTGAAGGTCCCGACGCCGGCCGAGATGTGCCAGGCCAAGGACGCCGGACTCACGACCCTGTTGTCCATCGGCGGCGCGACCGCCGGAATCGACCTCGGCTCCAGCGCCGTCGCCGACCGGTTCGTGGACACGGTGGTGCCGATCCTCCAGAAGTACAACTTCGACGGCATCGACATCGACATCGAGACCGGCCTGACCGGCAGCGGCGACATCAGCCGCCTCTCGGCCTCGCAGGCCAACCTCATCCGCATCATCGACGGTGTGCTCGCCCGGATGCCCTCGAACTTCGGCCTGACGATGGCGCCGGAGACGGCCTATGTCACCGGCGGGAGCATCACCTACGGCTCGATCTGGGGCGCCTACCTGCCCATCGTGAAGAAGTACGCGGACAACGGCCGGCTGTGGTGGCTGAACATGCAGTACTACAACGGCAGTATGTACGGATGCGCAGGTGACTCCTACTCCGCCGGCACAGTCGAAGGATTTACCGCGCAGACGGACTGCCTCGACAAGGGCCTCGTCGTCCAGGGCACCACCATCAGGGTTCCCCACGACAAGCAGGTGCCGGGGCTTCCGGCCCAACCGGGTGCCGGAGGCGGTTACATGACGCCCGGTCAGGTGGCACAGGCGTGGAACCACTACGGCAACGGTCTCAAGGGGCTGATGACCTGGTCGCTCAACTGGGACGGGTCGCAGGGGTGGACGTTCGGGGACAACGTCAGAGCGCTGCAGGGACGTTGAGCCGATCGCGAGCCGGGCGGCCCTGCCGAGACAGCCGGGGCCGCCGACCCGGTCGGCCGCCGACGGCGGCCGACCGGTCGTGCGTACCGTCAGTCGCGGGGCTCGGAGGCGTCCAGCATGGCCTCGCGCTCCACGACCTTGATCCTCTCGCGTCCCTGCTCCGCACCCAGGGCCCGCTCGTGCGCGTCCAGGCGGTACCAGCCCTCGCGGGTGGTGTAGCGGACGCCGCGCTCCTCCAGGAAGGCGGTGACGGCCTCCGGCTCCGGCCGTGCCGGGGCGGGCAGCCGGCCGGAGGTGTGGTCCTCCAGGAGGCAGGCGACCGTCTCGTTGGCGTCACCCTTGGTGTGGCCGATCAATCCGATCGGACCGCGCTTGATCCATCCCGTGACGTACACCGACGGCATGGGCTCCTCGCCGTCGACGACCCGCCCCGCGGCGTGCGGGACGGTGCCGGAGGTCACGTCGAACGGGAGCTTCGGCAGCTCCTGCGAGTAGTAGCCGACCGCGCGGTAGACGCTCTGTACGTCCCAGTCGGTGAAGCGCCCGGTGCCCTTGACGTTCCCGGTGCCGTCCAGCTCGGTCCGCTCGGTGCGCAGACCGACGACCCGGCCGTCCTCGCCGACGATCTCCGCCGGGGACTCGAAGAAGTGCAGGAACAGCTTGTGCGGCCGGTCGCCCACGTCGCGGATGGCCCAGTTCTCCAGCGTGGAGGCGACCATGTTGGCCTGCTTGTTGCCGCGCCGGGTCTCGATCGAGCCCGCGTCGTAGTCGATGTCCTCGGGGTTGACGATGACCTCGATGTTCGGCGAGTGGTCCAGCTCCCGCAGCTCCATCGGGCTGAACTTGGCCTGTGCGGGGCCGCGACGCCCGAAGACGTGCACCTCCAGGGCCTTGTTGGCCTTGAGGCCGTCGTAGACGTTCGCGGGTATCTCGGTCGGCAGCAGTTCGTCCGCCGTCTTGGCCAGCACGCGAGCCACGTCCAGGGCCACGTTGCCCACCCCGAGCACGGCGACCTTCTCCGCGTCCAGGGGCCAGGTGCGCTCCACGTCGGGGTGACCGTCGTACCAGGAGACGAAGTCGGCCGCGCCGTGGGAGCCGTCCAGGGAGCTGCCGGGAATGTCGAGCGCGCGGTCCGCGTCCGCACCGGTGGAGAAGATCACCGCGTCGTAGAAGGACCGCAGATCGTCCAGGTCGATGTCGGAGGGGTAGTCGACATTCCCGAACAGCCGCAGCTGCGGCTTGTCGAGCACCTGGTGCAGTGCCTGGACGATGCCCTTGATCCGCGGGTGGTCGGGGGCCACCCCGTAGCGGATCAGGCCGAAGGGCGCGGGCATGCGTTCGAACAGGTCGATCGAAACACCCGGGTCCTGAGCGGCCTCGGATTTCAGCAGCGCGTCAGCTGCGTAGATTCCGGCGGGGCCGGCTCCGACTATGGCGACGCGGACGGGGCGGGTCATGGAGTACAGGTCCTTAGAACGGGCTGACGCGGGCAGTGCGGCGCAGGGTAGAAGTAAGGCTCGGCTTACCGTGCTCCACCGCATACGGTAACCGCTGCTGACCTGCGGCCTTTCGGCGGGCAGTTTTCCGGGCCCTCCGGGGAGCCGTTCTCCGGTGCCCGGCAGGCGGATGTGAAGGCGTCCCGATGCTCCGAAGACGAACCCCGCGCCGACCACGAGGTTCGCTCGAAGAATCAGACAAATGATGGCAGAGTGACCCACATGGATGATCGGGTAGCGGGTGCCCTGTCACTCCCGGACGACTGGCCCGCCCACCCGGATCTCAGCCTCGCCCTGAACCGAATGGGCAGCTTCGACTGGGATCTCGACAGTGGCCTGATGCACATGGACCGACCCGCGCTCGACGTGTTCGACCTGCGGGCCGAGGATTACGACGACCGGCCGGAGTCGCTCGGCCTGCGGATGCCGCGCGACGAGAGTGCCCGGCTCGACGCCATGATCGCGGAGGCCCTCAAGCGGGGGCAGAGCAATTACGGCGCGTATTTCCGGATCACGAAGCGTGACGGCACGTTGTGCTGGACCCATACCCAGGGCTTCATCCAGCGCGACGAGACGGGTCGCCCCCACCGCATCATCGGCATCGTCCGCGACGCCACCCAGGAGCTGGCGGACTCCACCGCACGCCGCGAACTGGACCTGGAACGGCAGCGCCGTACCAGCCTGGTCGAGGGCACCACGGCCGCGCTGGCCCACGCCCGGACGGTCCGCGACGTCATCGAGGTGCTGCAGAACTCCTCGGGTCTGGCGAATCTCGGTGCGGCCAGCCTGGTCGTGGGGCTGATCGAGGCCGGACGCATCCATCTGGTGGCGGACGGCCCGGAGGGTTCGTTCGTTCCGGGCACCCGTTACACCCGGACGGACGAGCCGTACCCGATGAGTGAGGTCGTCCGTACGCTCGCGCCCCGCTTCATCGACTCGGCCGCGGATTTCGCCACCTCGTACCCGATTCTCTGGCCGCATATCAGCCACCTCGGGATCACGTCCGCCGCCTATCTGCCGCTGATCGCCCAGGCCCGGCCCATCGGGGCGATCGGACTGCTCTACAACGACAGGGGCGGCTTCGCCGGCGACGAACGCAATCTGCTCGTCGCGCTCGGCAGCTCCATCGCCCAGAGCCTGCAGCGGGCCATGCTGTACGAGCAGGAGCACGACCTGGCCGAGGGCCTCCAGCAGGCCATGCTGCCGCGTCGGATCCCGGAGGTGCCGGGCGCGCAGGTCGCCGTCCGGTACCGCTCGGCCCGGCTGGGCCGGGACATCGGAGGCGACTGGTACGACGTCATCCCACTGCCCGGCGGCCGGGTCGGGGCCGTCATCGGGGACGTCCAGGGCCATGACACGCATGCCGCGGCCGTCATGGGCCAGCTGCGCATCGTGCTGCGCGCCTACGCGGCGGAAGGGCACAGCCCCGCCACCGTGATGGCCCGGGCCTCCGTGTTCCTCCACGAGCTGGACACCGACCGCTTCGCGACCTGTTCCTACGCCGAGGTCGACCTGACGACCGGGGTGGTGCAGCTGGTCCGGGCCGGCCATGTCGATCCGCTGGTGCGTGACGCCGACGGCAGCTGCCGCAGGCTGCCCGCGGAAGGAGGGCTGCCGCTGGGACTCTCGGCCGAGTTCGGGCGGCTCGAATACCCGGTCAACACGATCGAACTCGACCCCGGCCGCATGCTGGTGCTGTTCACCGACGGTCTGGTGGAGCTGCCCGGGGCCGATCTCGACGAGGGCATGCAACTCCTGACGTCCATGGTGCACAACGGTCCGCAGGACATCCAGCGGCTGGCCGACCGGCTCTGCGAAGAGATCGACGGGCGTGGCGGCGAGGACGATGTGGCGCTCCTGCTGCTGCGCCGGAAGGCCGCCCACGTGCCTCAGCCGGGCGGCCGGCTCCAGCAGCATGTCGCCCAGAGCGACCCGGAGGCGCTGAGTTCCGCTCGGCACATGATCCGTGCGGCGGTCCGTGCCTGGGGCGCCAGGAGCCGGGCCGACGAGGTCGAGCTGGCCGCCGACGAGCTGATCACCAACGCGCTGATGCACACCGATGGCGGGGCGATCGTCACGATCCGGGTGCTCACCGGCCCCGAGCGGCGGCTGCGGGTCGATGTCGAGGACCGTTCCAGCGCGCTGCCCCGCCGCCGGGACGCGGGGGAGGCCGGCGTGTCCGGGCGAGGCCTGATGCTGGTGGACCGGCTGGCGGACCTGTGGGGTGTGGAGCCGAGGGGCAGCGGCAAGTCCGTGTGGTGCGAGTTCGTCATCCCGGAACGCGAATGACGGAATCCATGCGCAGGACGGAAACCGCGCGCATGACAGCAACGCTGAGCATTACCCGACAGTAACAGAACGTAACATGTCTGTGCTTGACCGTAACCGACCGCGAGCGATTGACTGCGATTCCATCTTCTTTGTCCCCTGATGCCGTGAGGATCCGTTGGGCACTCAGCTGCTGGCACCTCTCGATCTGGCCTTCTGGCACCTCGAAACCGATGCCCACCCCATGCACCTCGGCGCTCTCGCCGTCTTCTCCCCTCCCGTCCCGGCGCGCGGAGCCGTTCCGCAGGACGTCCTGGAACTGCTGGGCGCCCGTGCCGCCGCGATTCCCCGGCTGCGGATGCGGGTCAGGGACGTACTTCTGCCGGTCGGCGGCGCGGCCTGGTTCGTCGACAAGGACTTCGACGTGCGCCGGCACATCGAACCTGTGCGGCTGACCGAGGAGGAGGCGCGGGGCGGGGACGAGGGATTCATGGCGGGCGCCACCCGGCTCGCCGGTGAGCTGATGGAACAGCCGCTCGAACGGGGGCTGCCGCCCTGGCAGATGTATGTGATCGGCGGCGCCGACGGCGGCCCCTTCGCCGTGCTCGTCAAGCTCCACCACGCGCTCGCCGACGGGATGCGCGCCGTCGCCATCGGGGCCGGGATCTTCGACGAGATCGCCTCTGCTTCCCGCCCCGCACGCGTGTCCCCCCTCCGGGTGCGCACCGTGCCGCCCCGCTCCTGGATGCCGGGCCCACGCCAGGTCGCCGGCCTCGCCCTGGGCCGGATCGAGGATCTCGGCCGGGCGTTCGGGGTCGGCGCCTCGATGGTGCGGGCCAGCCGTCTCGACCTGCGCGGCGCACCCGCGCTCACCGCGAGCTCCAGCGGCACCCGTCGGCTGGCCACCGCGGACCTGGACCTCGATGCCGTCCAGCGGATCCGACGGGCCGCCGGAGGCACCACCAACGACGTCCTGCTCGCGGTCGTCGCCGGGGCGCTGCGCCGCTGGATGCTGGAGCGCGGGGAACCGCTGCCCGCGGCGGACCCGCGCGCGCTGGTGCCGGTCTCCCGCCGCAGGCCCGGGCAGGCCGCCGCGACAGGGAACAAGCTGTCCGCCTATCTCCTCGGGCTTCCTGTCGCCGAGCCCGACCCCTGGCAGCGGCTCCGCAGCGTCCGCACCGCCATGGACCGCAACAAATCCGCCGGGCCCTTCCGCGGTGCCGGCGCGGTCGCCGTGCTCGCCGATCAACTGCCCTCGCTGGCCCACCGCTTCGGCGCACCGATCGCCGGGAACGCGGCCAGAATGCTCTTCGACGTCCTGGTCACCAGTGTGCCGCTGCCGCGCTCGGCGCTCTCGCTCGGCGGCTGCCCGCTGCGTGCCGTCTACCCGATGGCGCCGCTGGCCCGCGGCCAGTCCCTGGCCGTCGCCCTGTCCACGTACGGCGGACGGGTGCGGGTCGGGCTGGTGGCCGACGGCAAGGCGCTGCCCGACCTGGAGCGGCTGGCGGGCTGTGCCGACGACGAGGTGGCGCACCTGTTGGCGCTGTTGCCCGGCCACTGAACGGGCCGGCCTCCGGCGCTGACGAGCTGACCCCGGGCCCGGAGCGGGCCGGCTCTCGGCGCCGGACGGACCGGCTCCGGACGCACCGGCTTTCGCCACGGAACGGGCTGACCTCCGACACTGAACGGAATAGCTCCCGATCGGCCATAGGTCGGACACATCTGTGGGAAAGTGCCGCAGTTCGTCCGACCCAGGGAGTTGACGTGCCCAAGTGATCCGATGAATATTCGCTGTGTACAGAAGGCGATCATCAAGGAGGGCGGCGGAAGCATGCGGCGCAACAGGCTGGGCAACAGCACGGTCGAGGTCACCGAGCTGTCCTTCGGAGCCGCTGCCATCGGCAATCTCTTCAGCGCCGTGGATCCCGCTCGCGCGGCGGCAGCCGTGGATGCCGCCTGGGACGAGGGCGTCCGGTATTTCGACACCGCGCCGCACTACGGACTCGGCCTCTCCGAAAGGCGGCTCGGCGACGCCCTGCGTGCCAGGCCCCGCGACTCGTATGTGCTCTCCACGAAGGTGGGGCGGGTGCTTGATCCGCTGCCCGCCGGCGCCGCCGCCGACGCGAGCACGCCCGATCAGCTCTCCGAAGGCTTCGCCGTGCCGGCCACCCACCGCCGCCGCTGGGACTTCAGCGCCGACGGCGTACGCCGCAGCATCGAGGACAGCCTCGAACGGCTCGGCCTCGACCGCATCGACATCGCGTACCTGCACGATCCGGACGACCACGCGCAGGCCGCGTTCCACGAGGCGTACCCGGCGCTGGAGGAGCTTCGCGCGCAGGGCGTCATCGGCGCCATCGGCGCGGGCATGAACCAGACCGAGATGCTGACCCGCTTCCTGCGCGACACCGATGTGGACGCCGTGCTCTGCGCGGGCCGCTACACCCTTCTCGACCAGTCAGCCCTGATCGAACTGCTGCCCGAGGCGGCGGCCCGCGGCCGAAGCGTCGTCGTCGGCGGGGTCTTCAACTCCGGGCTGCTCGCCGACCCGCGTCCCGGGGCGACCTACGACTACACGGCCGCGCCGACGGCCCTCCTGGACCGGGCGCTGCGCATCAAGGCCGTCACCGAGCGCCATGGCGTCCCGCTCAGGGCCGCGGCGCTCCGCTACCCGCTCACGCACCCGGCCGTCGCCGGAGTGCTCGTCGGCACCCGCTCCCCGGACGAGGTGCGGGACGCCGCCGCCCTGCTGCGCCGCGACATCCCGGACGCACTCTGGGACGACCTGCGCGACGAGGGCTTGCTGACCGAGAACGGACACTGACATGAGAATCGCCCTGCACACCAAGGTCCGCGCCGACCGCATCGAGGAGTACGAGGCCGCGCACCGTGAAGTCCCCGCGGAACTGACCACGGCCATCCGCGCGGCGGGCGCCACATCCTGGACGATCTGGCGCAGCGGCACCGATCTCTTCCACGTCATCGACTGCGCGGACTACGGGGCGCTCCTCGCCGCACTGGAGAAGCTTCCCGTCAACGTCGCCTGGCAGGCCCGGATGGACGGCCTCCTCGACGTCGCGCACGACTACTCGTCGGACGGCGCCGAAGCCGGTCTCCCGGCCGTCTGGGAGCTGTGACGTGACCGGCCGGCACCGCATCGTCGACGCCCACCACCACGTCTGGGACCTGGCGGTACGCGACCAGGACTGGATCACCGGCGAGGAACTCGCCCCGCTCCGGCGTACGTTCACCCTCGCCGACCTGGAGCCCGAGGCCCGGGCCGCCGGGGTGCACGCCACCGTCCTCGTCCAGACCGTCACCGTCCCCGAGGAGACACCCGAGTTCCTGGCCCTGGCTCACGACAACGACCTCGTCGCGGGCGTCGTCGGCTGGTGCGACCTCACCGCGCCGGACATCGCCGACACCCTCGCCGCGCTGCGCGAACTTCCCGGCGGTGACCGGCTCGTCGGCATCCGTCACCAGGTCCAGGGCGAACCCGACCCGGCGTGGCTGCTGCGCCCCGACGTCCGGCGCGGACTGAGTGCCGTCGCCGACGCCGGGCTCGTCTACGACCTCGTCGTCCAGGCCCACCAGCTGCCCGCGGCCGTCCAGGCCGCGGCCCTGCTGCCGGGGCTGACCTTCGTGCTCGACCACGCCGGCAAGCCGCCCATCGCCACGGGGGAGCCGCACCCGTGGGCCGACGACATCCGGGCCCTCGCCGCCCGCCCCAACACCGTGTGCAAACTCTCCGGCCTGGTCACCGAGGCCGATGTGCACAACTGGACCGTCAGCGATCTGCGCCCGTACGCCGACACCGTCCTGGACGCCTTCGGCCCCGGCCGGCTGATGTTCGGCTCCGACTGGCCGGTGTGCCGGCTCGCCGCGACGTACGAGGAGGTCGTCGACACGGCCCGCACCCTGACCGACTCCCTCACCGAGGACGAGCGGGACCGTGTCTTCGCCACGACGGCGGAGCGTGTGTACGGCCTCTGACAGGCGTCCGGCCGACAGCTTCGGCAGTCTGGAGTCATGCCAGAACTACCGGAAGTCGAAGCCCTGCGGCTCTTCCTCGACGACCATCTGGTCGGCAAGGAGATCGACCGTGTCCTGCCCCTCCAGGTCAGCGTGCTCAAGACGTACGACCCACCGCTGAGCGCCCTGCACGAAGGTGTGGTCACGGGCGTCGCCCGGCACGGCAAGTTCCTGGACATCGCCGTCGGCCCGCTGCATCTGATCACCCACCTCGCCCGCGCCGGCTGGTTGCGCTGGAAGGACAGCTTCCCCGACGCCTCGCCGCGCCCCGGCAAGGGCCCCCTGGCCCTGCGCACCGTGCTGACCGGCGGCGACGGCTTCGACCTGACCGAGGCGGGCACCACCAAACGCCTCGCCGTGTACCTGGTGCACGACCCGGCCGAGGTGCCGGGCATCGCCCGCCTGGGCCCCGACCCCCTCGACGACTCCTTCGACCGTGACGCGTTCGCCGCGCTGCTCGCCGGGGAACGCCGCCGGATCAAGGGAGCCCTGCGCGACCAGTCCCTGATCGCCGGGATCGGCAACGCGTACAGCGACGAGATCCTGCACGTCGCGAAGATGTCGCCGTTCCTGCTCACGACGAACCTCGACCACGACGGCATCACCCGGCTCCACACCGCGCTGCGCACCACGCTCCGCGATGCGGTCGCGCGCTCCGGCGGAGTGGAGGCGGGCAGGCTCAAGGCCGAGAAGAAGAGGGCGATGCGCGTCCACGGACGTACCGGCGAGGCGTGTCCCGTCTGCGGGGACACCATCCGCGAGGTGTCCTTCAGCGACTCCTCGCTCCAGTACTGCCCGACCTGCCAGACCGGTGGCAGGCCCCTGGCCGACCGGCGGATGTCCAGACTGCTCAAATAGCCCGGCTCGACGGCGGTCCCGTCGCCCGGCAGGGGGCGCACTCCGCCCGGACCGCTCCTCGCAGAGGAAGGCCCCGGAGGGCCCCGTAGGGCGCCGGGAGGCTCGACGGCACCGGCGGGCGCCGAGCACGCCCGTGCACGGGTGTCGGCATCGGGACGGGCCTGCGCGGCACGCCCGTCGTCCGGTGCGGAAAGAAGCGGCGAACCACCCGGCTCCCCACCGCCCCGGACGCCCTAAACTCCGGCCCATGCTGCGCGTACTCGCCGTCGACGACGAAGAACCCGCTCTGGAGGAACTCCTCTACCTTCTGCGCGCCGATCCCCGTATCCGCAGCGCCGAGGGCGCCACCGGGGCCACCGAGGCGCTGCGTCGCATCGGGGGCGCCGTCGACGCGGGCCCCGACGATCCGTCCGCCATCGACGTCGTCTTCCTCGACATCCACATGGCCGGCCTCACCGGTCTCGACGTCGCCCAGCTCCTGGCCGGATTCGCCGCGCCCCCGCTCATCGTCTTCGTCACCGCGCACGAAGGCTTCGCCGTCCACGCCTTCGACCTGAAGGCCGTCGACTACGTCCTCAAACCGGTCCGCCGCGAGCGCCTCGCGGAAGCGGTACGACGCGTGGCGGAACAGGTCGGTGACCGCTCCGCACCCGTACTCGACACCGCGAACGACCAGATCCCGGTGGAGCTGGGCGGCGTGACCCGGTTCGTCCCGGTCGACGACATCGCCTACGCCGAGGCGCAGGGCGACTACGCACGGCTGTACACCGACAACGGCAGCCATCTCGTGCGCATCCCCCTCACCACTCTGGAGGAACGCTGGCGCTCGCGCGGCTTCGTCCGCATCCACCGCCGCCATCTCGTCGCGCTGGGGCGCATCGACGAACTCCGCCTCGACGCGGGCAGCATGAGCGTGCGCATCGGCGTTGCGGAGCTCGCCGTGAGCCGTCGCCACACCCGCGCGCTGCGTGATCTGCTGATGCGCCAGACCGGCCGCTGACCAGGCTCGACCCGGGCTCGAACCCTTCCCACGGGGGACCGGTGCTGCGTACACTCCGGGCCCATGTCCGCAGAGCCAACACCCCGGCGCGAAGTGGTGACGGGGGAGCCCCGGCGGGTGCGCCCACTGCCGCGCTACCGTACCCAGTCGGAGATCGACGAGCAGACCGCACTGGGCGGCGCCTACGTCCGTTCGCTGATGCGCAGCCAGTTGCGGGCCGGAATCACCGTGTTCGCTCTCCTCGTCGTGATCGTCGGGACGCTTCCGCTGGTCTTCGAGGCCCTGCACAGCGACGCACTCGTCTGGGCCGTCCTCGGGTTCGCCGCCTATCCGCCCCTGACCCTGGCCGCCTGGTGGTACGTGCGACGGGCCGAGCGCAACGAACGCGACTTCGCCCGGCTCGTGGAAGGCCGTCCCGCGCAGTGAGCCGTACGTACGCGGTGGCGGCGGTCGCCGCCGTCGTGGTCGCGACCGTCCTCGTCGGCGGCTTCGGGTTGCGCATCTCCCGTACCACCTCCGACTTCTACGTCGCGTCCCGCACCGTGCGGCCCCGGCTCAACGCCGCCGCGATCAGCGGCGAATACCTCTCGGCAGCCTCCTTCCTCGGCATCGCGGGCCTGGTGCTCGTGCACGGCCCGGACATGCTCTGGTATCCCGTCGGATACACGGCCGGCTATCTGGTGCTGCTGGTCTTCGTCGCCGCGCCGCTGCGCCGCTCGGGGGCGTACACGCTGCCCGACTTCGCCGAGGGGCGGCTGGAGTCGCGGCAGGTGCGCAGGCTCGTGAGCGTCTTCGTCGTCGCGGCCGGCTGGCTCTACCTCGTACCGCAGCTCCAGGGCGCGGGACTGACGCTCAAGATCCTCACCGGGGCGCCCGGCTGGCTCGGCGACGTGCTCGTCTCGTCCGTCGTCGTCATCGCCGTCGCGGCGGGCGGCATGCGCTCCATCACCTTCGTACAGGTCTTCCAGTACTGGCTGAAACTGACCGCACTCCTCGTCCCCGCGATCTTCCTGGTGCTCGCCTGGCAGGGCGACGGCCGGCCCCGCGTCACCTTCGACGAGGAGCTCTCCGTCTTCCGCGCCGACCATCCGCTGTACGCCACCTACGGACTGATCGTCGCCACGTTCCTCGGCACCATGGGGCTCCCGCATGTCGTCGTCCGCTTCTACACCAGCCCCAACGGCCGCGACGCCCGCCGCACGACGGTCGCCGTCCTCGCCCTCATCGGCGTGTTCTACCTGCTGCCACCGGTGTACGGCGCGCTGGGCAGGCTGTACGTGCCCGAACTGATCCATGGCGGCGACGCGGACGCCGCCGTGCTCCTGCTGCCCGAGCGGGTCATCGGGGGGCTCGGCGGCGATCTGCTCGGCGCCCTCATCGCGGGCGGTGCCTTCGCCGCGTTCCTGTCGACCGCCTCCGGCCTCACGATGGCCGTCGCCGGAGTCATCACCCAGGACGTGCTGCCGTCGCGCGGGGTGCGGCACTTCCGGCTGGCCACCGTCCTCGCCATGTGCGTACCGCTGGCCTGTTCGCTTCTGGTCAGCCGGGTGCCGGTGGCCGACTCGGTGGGGATGGCGTTCGCCGTCTCCGCGTCCTCCTTCTGCCCCCTGCTGGTCCTCGGCATCTGGTGGCGGGGGCTCACCCCGCCCGGGGCGATCGCCGGGCTGCTCCTCGGCGGCGGCTCCGCGTTCCTGTCCGTCGCCATCACCGTCAGCGGCGCGGTACGCCCGCCCGGCTGGGCGCACGCCCTGCTCGCCTGGCCCGCCGTCTGGTCGGTGCCGGTCGGCTTCCTCGCCATGGTCCTGGTATCACTCGCCACGCCGGGCCGCATACCCCCCGGCACCAACGCCGCCATGACCCGCTTCCACCTGCCGGAAGCGCTGACCTCGGGGAGAGACCGATGACCGGGGCCGGATACGCCGTACTCGTCCTGCTCGTCCTCCTCCTGCTCGGCGCGGGGTTCCTGCTCGGCCGCCGCACCGCCCGCCCGGTCCGCACCAGCGACGTCGGAACCCCCGTCGAGCACGCCACCTTCGAGACCCTGCACACCGCCTCGCTCGCCGCGCCCCCGCTGCGCGCCGGACTCACCGAGGAGAGCGCCCGCAGGTCCGCCCGCCGGCTCCGCTCCCTGCTCGGCACCGACGCCCTCTGCCTCACCGACCGCGACCGGGTGCTCGTCTGGGACGGCGAGGGCGAACACCACAGCCGGCACGTCATGGAGGAGGTGCGGGGCCTCCTCGGCAACGGCCGCGACACCGCCTTCCGCAGCGAGTGCGACGACCTCGACTGCCCCCTGCGCTGGGCCGTCGCCGTGCCCCTCACCGTCGACCACCGGGTCCTCGGCACCCTCATCGCCTACGCCCCGCGCGAATCCGCGGTGCTGGCCAGAGCGGCCGGAGAAGTGGCCCGCTGGGTCTGCGTACAACTCGAACTCGCCGAACTCGACCGCTCCCGCACCCAGCTCATCGAGGCCGAGATCAGGGCGCTGCGGGCCCAGATCTCCCCGCACTTCATCTTCAACTCACTGGCCGCCATCGCCTCGTTCGTCCGCACCGACCCCGAACAGGCCCGCGAACTCCTCCTGGAGTTCGCCGACTTCACCCGGTACTCGTTCCGCCGCCACGGCGACTTCACCACGCTCGCCGACGAGCTCCACTCCATCGACCAGTACCTGGCACTGGTCCGGGCCCGCTTCGGCGAACGGCTCGCGGTCACCCTCCAGGTCGCCCCCGAGGTGCTGCCCGTCGCCCTGCCGTTCCTCTGCCTCCAGCCGCTGGTCGAGAACGCCGTCAAACACGGCCTCGAAGGAGCTGTCACGCCTCCCCGGGCCCCCGACTCCGATCAGGCGGAGGAGACCTTGACCCGCATCACCATCCGCGCACTCGACGCCGGCTCCGAGGCCGAGGTCGTCATCGAGGACGACGGCGCCGGGATGGACCCCGAACGACTGCGCCACATCCTGCGCGGCGAGGGCGGCCACTCCACCGGAATCGGTCTGCTGAACGTCGACGAACGGCTGCGCCAGGTGTACGGGGACGACTACGGACTCGTCATCGAGACGGGCATCGGCGCCGGGATGAAGATCACGGTACGGCTGCCGAAGTACCGCGCGGGGGTGCACGGTTCCTGAGTCCACGGGGGCCGGCGGCACCGACCTGGAGGTGCGGGGTTCCCGAGCGCCGGACGGGCGCGGCGGCACCACCCCGTCGAGCGGCGGTCAGTGCAGATGGATCGCCAGATGCCCCAGAGGCAGCCCCAACTGCCAGGCAGGCGTCCAGACCTGGGCCGCATCCCGCGTGTCCGCCTCGCCGGCCATCGTTTCCCACGGCGGCGGACCGATCGCGTCGAGATCGGCCGCGAGCAGCTCGGTCTCCTCCAGCCACTGCCAGGCCGCACGGGCCAGCGCCGTATCGCAGTCCGTACCGCCCGCCCCGGGCCCCGGGGCCGCCTCCAGCGCGGCGAGCCGGTCGCAGACCCAGCCGCGCCAGGCCGCACCGTACGCCGTCAGCAGCCGCAGCTCGTCCATCCGGGCCGCGGGCAGCGCGTCGGGCACCGTGCCGTCCGAGAGGAAGACGGTGAGCGCGAGCGCGTCCCGCCCCGCGCGGTACTCCAGCGTGCACGGCTCCATCAGATCGCCGGTCCGCAGCAACTCGTCGGCGATGTACTCGGCGTACATCCAGGCCATCGGGACCAGCAGCCCGCCCCCACTGGTTCCGTCCTGACGTTCCGGGTGCATCCCGTCTCGCCTCTTTCTCTTCTCGGCACCGGGCTTCACGCAGCATTGAACCGGGGGAGCGCGCCCCGCGTGGCCAGAAGGGCAGGATCCGTCACCACCGGATCCGTCCACGACACGAGGATGCGATGACCGCCGATCCCGGCCAGGGCCCGCATGTACGGCACGCGCTCGGCGCCTATGTGCTCGACGCCCTCACGGCCGACGAGAACCGCCGCGTCGCCGCCCACCTGCGGTCCTGCGACCGCTGCGCCGCCGACTACATGGAGGTTGCCGGAGTGGTGTCGCTGCTCGCGCTGCTCAGGGAGGAGGACCTGCTGGAATAGCCGGGCAGGTGCCGGGAGAGCTGACGCAGCGCGTAGTACGACCGGGACTTGACCGTGCCCGCCGGAATACCGAGTGCCCGGGCCGTCTCGCCCACGCTGAGGCCGCGGAAGTAGATCTGCACGAGGACGGCACGGTGCTCCGGGCTGAGGGTGCGTACCGCATCGCGTACGTCGAGCGCGAGGACGGTGGACTCCGCGGTGTTCTCCTCGCCCGCCGCGGCCTCCAGCACGACGTCACTGACCTCGGCCGGCCGGGCCAGCCGGGAGCGGCGCGCGTCGATCGCGAGACGTCGCGCGACGGTGAAGAGCCAGGGCCTCATCGACGCGTACGGGGCGTCGAACGCCTCCGGATGCTGCCAGGCCCGCACCAGCGTCTCCTGGAGCAGGTCCTCGGCCCGCTGCTGGTCGCCGAAGGTCAGCCCGAGCAGGAAGTGGAGCAGAGCGGGGCCGTGCTCCCGCTGGAGATCCGCCAGGGCCCGCTCATCGGTCCTCGTGGTGGTCATCGTGAACGCCCTTCCCCGCAGTGGCCCTGCCGCTTCGCTGCCGACTGGCGTATACGAACGCATCGGGGCCCGGAGGAACAGGAGACGGGCGGCCCCGTGCGACGAGCGGTCGCTCAGTGCGGCGAATGGTGCGGTGAACGGTCGGGCGGCGGCCTGCGGGGCGTTCCTCGTACGGGGCGGACGGTGGTCGACACGGCGTTCTCCGTACGGAGCGGTGCGGCGGGCGCTGCGGTGCCGCGGTGCCCGCACCGCCCTCGGATCAGTCCGTGTCCGCTGCCGTGCCCGTCCCCGGTGTCTTCGCCATCTCCGACTTCCGGTACGAGTAACCGAAATAGATCACCAGGCCGACCAGGAACCACACCACGAACCGCACCCACGTCTGCCACTGCAGAAAGGTGATCAGCCAGAGGGAGAACACCACACCGAGGGCCGGCACGAACGGCATGCCCGGGGTGCGGAACACGCGCGGCAGGTCGGGCCGCTTGTAACGCAGCACGATCACCGCGACGCACACCACCACGAACGCCAGCAGAATGCCGATGTTCGTCAGCTCGGCCGCCTCGCCGATCGGCAGGAAACCGGCGATGACGGCCGACGCGGCGCCGACGATCCAGGTCACCCGGGTCGGCACGTGCCGGGTCGGGTGGGTCTTCGCGAACCACTTCGGCAGCAGCCCGTCGCGGCTCATCGAGAACCACACCCGGGTCACGCCGAGCATGAAGGTGAACATCACGGTGAGAATGCCGATGATCGCGCCCACGGCGATCACATCCGCGAGTCTGCTGAGCCCGACCGACTTGAAGGCCGTGGAGAATCCGGACTCCGGGTCGATGTCCTGGTAGCTCTGCATCCCTGTCAGCACCAGGCACGCCGCCACATAGAGCACCATGGAGATGGCGAGGGAGTACAGGATCGCCTTCGGCATGTGCCGCTGGGCATCCTTCGATTCCTCGGCCGCCGTCGACATGGCGTCGTATCCGAACACCGCGAAGAACACCGTGGCAGCACCGGTGAAGGCGCCGCTCACCCCGAACGGGAAGAAGGGGTGGTAGTTCCCGGTGTCGATGTGGAACACGCCGACGCCGATGACCAGGAGGACGACCAGGACCTTCAGCACGACCACGATCGTCTCGAAGCGCGCCGCGTTCCTGATGCCGAGGGTCAGGAGGTACGCCACCAGCAGACAGAGCAGCGAGGCGAACAGGTCCACCCGGTGACCCGACCCGGTGCCGGGCGCGCCCAGCATCCACTTCGGCACGTCGAGCCCCATCTCGCCGAGCAGGAAGCTGAAGTACCCGGAGATGCCGATCGCGACCACGGCCACGATCGCCGTGTACTCCAGCAGCAGGTCCCAGCCGATGAACCAGCCCACCAGCTCTCCGAGCACCGCGTAGCCATAGGTGTAGGCGGAGCCGGCTTTCGGGATCAGGCCCGCGAACTCCGCGTAGCTGAACGCGGCCGCCGCGCTCGCCACCCCCGCGATCAGGAAGGAGAGCAGCACCGCGGGGCCCGCGGTGCCGTTCGCCACCGTGCCGGCGAGGGTGAAGATACCGGCGCCGATGATGCCGCCCACGCCGATCGCGGTGAGCTGCCACAGCCCGAGCGTTCTGGTGAGCTGCGTGCCGCCCTCTCCCGCCGGCCCCTTCTCGTCGATCTGCTCGATCGGCTTGCGGCGCAGCACACCCTCGCCCACGCGGAGCCTTGCCATGAGTCACCTCTCCACTGACGGCTGTCCCTGACGGGCGCTCATGACGGCCCGGGTCGAGCCGGTACGAAAGACGTGTGCCGCCCGGAGCAGGTGAGGATTCCGCGCCGGTTACGGGACCACGGTGACGGGCCAGCGTCCCGCCTTCACCAGCCGGACCGCCACCGATCCGATGAAACGGTGGCCGGCCGACTCCGACGCCCCCACCACGACCGCATCGGCCTTCAGTTCGTCCGCAGCCGTCACGAGCCCGTTGTAGGGATCACCGCGGAAGGTGTGGAACTCCCAGCGCACATTCCATATGTCCTTCATCCGCTCCGTGGCCTCCTGGATCTCGTTCACCAGGCCCTCCGCGACCTCTCCGGTCGTGTCGGCGACCGGCGCACCGAGCGCGGCGCCGGCGGGGATCACCGACTGGACGTAGACGAGGGCGAGCATGGCCCCCTGACGGCGGGCGAGTCCCGCCGCGTACGCCGCGGCACGCATGGAGGAATCGGACCCGTCGATACCCGCGACAATCACGCGTGGGCCATCTGTGCCACGTTCGAACTGGTGGGGCTTTTGGTCTGTCACGGCAGTGAGGCTATCCGCTCCCGGCGCAGTGCCCTGCCCGGGCTGCCGCAAGGCCCCGGCAGGGGCTGTCGCCGGGCGGTTCGGGGGCTGTCCGACGGAGGTCGGGCGATGTCGCCGCGGCCGGCCGGGGAGGGCCGAGGGAGAAGTCGGCTCCGTTCTGCATCCACGCCGTACCGGTGAGCAGCACCAGGGCGAGGGCGCCCCACGGCACGCGCCCGGCCCGTTGGACACGCCAGTGGTCCCGGTCCATGGTTCTCCCTTCGTCGCGACGAAGGGAACGCTAGGCGCAGGGAGCCCGAGCGGCGATCAGGGAAGGGCGATCGGGTGGCGCGGGCCCGGTACGCCCGTCGCCCCGAGCCTGTCGCAGGACTCGGGGCGACGGGCGTATCAGGCCGCACTGCCCTGCTCTCGGTGCGGGCGGCCTCCAGAGCCTGTCGTGGTGGTTGTGGAGCACCCCCGGGCGGCCAGGACGTCCTGGCTCCCCGGCGCGATCACCGACGGAGTGACGGTGTATCCGGTCGCGGAGGACGCGCCTCCCGACGTCCCGGCGCACGCGGTCGCGGCCGGAGAGGTCAGCGGGAGAACGGCGGCGCCGAGCAGGGCGACGGGTGCGACACCTATTGCGCGCATGGGTGAATCCTCCGGTTCCCGAGGAGCAGTTGCGGAATGGATTTCCACAGGGCGTCAGGAATGCGCCTCGACGCCCCGAACGCTAGAAGTCGCGTATATCGCCCGCGATCGGGGTGCGCCGCCCGGGGCACCGGGTTCCCCCGAGCGGTGCAGCGGTCGGCACCCGGGTGGGCCGCTATCCGCCCGCCCCACCGGGGAACAGGTCGAGGAACGGTGCCGCGGTGGCCGAGAGGCCCCGGCCGAAGGGGGAATCGAAGTCCCAGATCAGGAAGAGCAGAAAGGCGATCAGCACGCTGAAGAGCCCGGCCAGCAGCAGTTCGCGGAAGCTTCTGCGGATCTGCAACGTGAAGATCAGCCCGATGGTCACGAGTGCGCCGGTGATCAGGCCGAACCAGACCACGCCGGGCATGGTCGCGCCGGCGCTCTGTCCGCGTCCGCTGCGCGCGTCATCGGCTGCGGCGACCTGGTCGACCAGTGGCTGATACGCCTGTCCTTCGTGATCATTCTTCGGCCGGTAGTCGGTGACATCGGCGCGCACCTTGCCGAGGAGCCGGGCCCCTTCGTCGGTGAGCGAGCCGTGCTCGGTCATCGACCGCCACTCGTCGTGGACCACGTGCTGGACGTAGGCGTCGACGTCGGCGCGGATGCGCGTACGCACCTCGGCCGGGTAGACGGAGGAGCGGGCGTTCACCTCGTGCAGCGCCTGGGCCTCCTGGCGTACGTACTCCTGGGCGGCGCTGCGGCCCTCCCAGACGCCCGCGATGGCGAGGCCCAGCACGATCGCGTAGACCACGCCGATCATCATCGTCATGTATTCGATGACGTCAGGGGTCTCGGACGGGTCGTCATCCTCTGCGATCCGGCGGTTGCTGAGTACGGCGATGGTCAGGACGACGGCACTTGCCGCGGTCATGGCGAGGGTGAGAACAAGCCATTCCGACATGGGTTCCTCCGGAGGTCATCGGGAGCGGGGGCGCAACACGGCGACGGCGAACACCGCGGGGGCTGTGATCAGCAGGGTGAGGGTGACCAGGGAGGTTCCGTGCCGTGGGACCTTGCGCGGTGGCTTGCGGTAGGCCGGGAGCGCCACGGGCCGGGGTGCGGGATGCGTGGGGCGTACGGAGGGTGAGGGGGAAGGCGAGGGAGACGGGGGCGGTGGCACGGGCGCCGGCTTTGGACGCGGCGGGGCGGGCGACGGTGGCGGCGGCGGCGGAGGAGGGGGAGGAGGAGGGGGAGGAGGAGGGGGTGGTGAAGGTGGTGGTGGAGGCGGCGGTGATGGCCGGGGAGGCGGGGTCGGCTCGGGCGCCGGGCCCGCGTGGCAGTGACCGTCGCCCGACACGGCGACCGCCGAACTCCCGCTGTCCTCACCGATGGAGGCGTATGCGCAGTTGTCCGCCATCGCGGTTGCCGGGGCGGTCAGCAGCCAGAGGAGTGCGGCGACCGCGGTGAGCCGCGCTATGAGTGATCCGTACACGACGGGGAGCATGTTCCGGCCGCTCGCGGGGCACGCCGGGGGCGGGCCGGATTCCCCTGAAGGTGGGGACATGGGGCGTCAGGTGTTTGCGGCTCGGGGAAATTCTGCGCACGCGTTGCACAAAGAGCGATGGCTGCCCTGCACCCGGGGCCGTGCGTGACGCGACGCCGAGTCACCACCGGTCGGCGACGCGGGATCGGTGGGTGGATACGGATCGGTCGGCGCCTTGGGATCGGACGGCGGATACGGACCGTACAGCGGATACGGGTTCGGCTCGGCACGGGCGGGAACGACACGGCCGAGCCGTCTGCTATTCGGTAACTTGCCCTTGTTGGGCGGTCGTTGTACCGCAATGCCGCCGATACCGACCCTGGCGACCTCAATCGACAGAGGTCGGGAGACATGCGGTTCGTGGTCTCATGGGAGGGTGAAAGCCGCGGTGGTCGCCGACAGTCCGGCCGCCGTCGAACCGGCGGAATGCGTGGGCTTTCCGTCCGCAAGGACCCGAAATCCGAGGACATCGGCGTGGACGAGCGGCATGACGGGCCATTGGTTCACGAAGGGCATCGCACGGCCGCTGAAGCGGGCCCGCGCAACTGCCTGCCTCTTGGAACGGCCGCTCTTTGCCCCGTTGGCAATGAGCGGCGTCAAAGGCGTTACCACCATGGGTTTCATCACCGTTCATCGACCGGACGGAATCAGGCGACAAGGGGACGGCTGCCGGCCGGTCCCTGTCTTCTCCGGCGGACGCGAAGCGCGGAGGCGCCAACAGCCGGGTGACGGCGGCCGGGTACGCGGCGGTCTCCGGCGCCGACCTGTCCGGCAGCCCCGCGCAGCCCCCGCCACGCTCCTCCGAGGCCGGTTCGACGCTGAATGTCACAGGCAGCGACGGATCCGTTGCACATGCCATTGGTGTGTGACCAATAACGGACGGGTAATCTCCGTTTCCGCTCGCTCTCCTGGCGGTCGATCAGTAGCCTCTGGACATCACTGACCATGAACATGGCCGGATCACCGTGGCGACTTGTTGGAGACATTGATGGAGCGTCCCGCCTGGGCACCGCAAGGCATAGACATTTCGGTGCCGAGCGTGTCTCGCATGTACGACTTCTATCTGGGCGGATCGCACAATTTCGAGGTCGACCGGGAAGCGGCTCGCAAGGCCATGGAGTTCATGCCGGGACTCCCCAAGATCATGCAGGCGAATCGCGCCTTTATGCGCCGGGCCGTGCGCCATGCGGTGAGCGAGGGGATCACCCAGTTTCTGGACATCGGTTCCGGAATACCGACTTTCGGTAATGTGCACGAAGTCGCGCAGGCGGCCGACCCCGAGGCCCGGGTGGCGTACGTCGATCACGACCCCGTCGCGGTCGCGCACAGCCGGGCCGTACTCGAAGGAAACGACCGGGCGGCGATCGCCGCCGCGGACCTGCGGCATCCGCTGGAGATCGTGAAGAACCCGGTGGTCTCCGAACTTCTCGACCTGGACCGGCCGGTGGCGCTGCTGCTCGTCGCCGTGCTGCACTTCGTCGAGGACTCCGACGACCCGCACGCCGCGGTCGCCGAGCTGCGCGACGCGCTCGCCCCCGGCAGCCTCGTCGTCGTCACCCACGCCTCGTACGAGGGCATTCCGCTGACCAGGGAGGAGGCAGGCGGTACGGTCGGCGTCTACCGGAACATCCGCAACCCGCTCGTCATGCGGTCGCGCGACGAGGTCGCCCGCTTCTTCGAGGGGTACGAGATGATCGAGCCGGGACTCGTGTCGATGCCCGACTGGCGCCCCGACACGCCGCACGCGGCGGAGCACGAGGACCCCTTCGCCTTTTCCGGCTTCGCCGGAGTGGGACGCAAGGCGTGAGCATTCCCGCCCAGCCGTCCGGAGCGCCCGACACGGAGCCCGACGGCCCCGAGGACCGGCTCCGGAGATTCGCCACGATCTGGAGCCGGGCCATCTTCCCCTCGACGGCCACCTCCCTCACGCGCACGGAGTTCGAACAGCATCTGCTGCCGCTGGCCCGTGAGCTGAGCGACATCCTGCACGCGCGGCCCTTCGACCCGGCGTCCGCGGGCCAGGTGGGCGTCGCCCTCGTCGCCGCGCACTGCACGGACCCGGATGCGCTCAGCAGCACGCTCGGCGTCATCGACTCGTACCTCGTGCTCTACTGCGGGGGCAATGGCGTGACGGCGCTGTCGACCGAGGAGAGCCGGGCCCGCTGCGCCCGGATGCAGCACGCCCTCGCGGGCGGCTTCACCCAGGCACTGCGCGAGCGGACCCTCGCCGAACAGGAGGCGATCGCGCGCTCGGCGCTCAGCGCCCGTTCGGACGCCGAACAGGCTCTGCACGCCACCGAGCAGCGCTTCCGCGCCGTCTTCAAGGACGCGGCGATCGGCATCGGGATCGCCGACCTGGACGGCAACGTGCTGGAGATCAACGACACCCTCACCCGGATGTTCGGCGGGCTCGAACACCATGTGCGCAGCCACAAGGTCAACGAGTGGGTCCACCCCGAGGACTCGCCGCACGTCTGGAAGTACTACAACGAGCTGGTACGCGGCGAACGCGAGCACTACCGGGTGGAGAAGCCGTTCTACCGCAACGACGGCACGGTGCTGTGGACCAACCTGACGGTGTCGCTGTTGCGCGACTCCGAGGGCAGGCCCGAGTACCAGCTGGCGCTGATGGAGGACACCACGGAGCGCCGGCTGCTCAACCTCCGGCTGCGGTACGAGGCCACGCACGACGCGCTCACCGGTCTGCCCAACCGGACGCTCTTCTTCGAGCGGCTGGAGAAGGCACTCGGCGCCGACGACGGCAGCCGTTTCGGCCTGTGCTATCTCGACCTCGACGGCTTCAAGGCGATCAACGACAGTCTCGGCCACGCGTCGGGGGACAGGCTGCTGGTCGAGGTGGCCGACCGGCTGCAGAGCTGTGCGACCGCGCCCGGTGAGATGGTGGCGCGGCTCGGCGGCGACGAATTCGTCGCGCTGACGACCGGACCCGACACCCAGAAGGAGGTCGCCGAGCTGGCCTGCCGCATCCTCGGCGTGCTGGGAACGCCGATCCGGCTGGAGGGCCGCGAGCTGACCGTGCGCGGCTCCATCGGCATTGTCGAGGGGCCCGCCGGCGAACGCAACGCCGCCGAGGTGCTGCGCAGCGCCGACATCACGATGTACCGGGCCAAGTCAGCGGGCGGCAACCGTTTCGAGCTCGCCGACGCCGAGGCCGATGCCCGCGCCATCACCCGGCACGGACTGACCACCGCGCTGCCCGCCGCCCTGGAGCGCGGCGAGTTCTTCATCGAGTACCAGCCGCTCGTGCACCTGGGCGACGGCACGGTGCACGGTGCGGAGGCGCTGGTGCGCTGGTGCCATCCGCAGCACGGGGTGCTCGGTCCCGACCGGTTCATCCCGCTCGCCGAGCACACCGGACTGATCGTGCCGCTCGGCCGCTGGGTGCTGGAGGAGTCGGTGCGCCAGGCCAACGTCTGGCAGGAGCGGCACAGCGACGGAGGCCCGCTGCGGATCAACGTCAACCTCTCGCCGACCCAGTTGCACCACCCTCGGCTCGTCGCCGAGACGGTCGACGTCCTGGAACGGTCGGGGCTGGAGCCGAGGGCGCTCTGCCTGGAGGTCACCGAGTCCGCGCTGATCGGCGCGGACGACGATGTGCTCAAACCGTTGCGGCAACTGTCGGAGATGGGCGTCGACATAGCGCTGGACGACTTCGGCACGGGGTACTCGAACCTGGCCAATCTGCGTCGGCTGCCGGTGAGCGTGCTCAAACTGGACCGTTCCTTCACGCGGGGCATGCAGCAGCATCCGGCGGACCCGGTCGATCTGAAGATCGTCGAGGGCATCGTCTCGCTCGCGCACAGCCTGGACCTCGCGGTCACGGTGGAGGGCGTGGAGACCGGGGCCCAGGCGGAGCAGCTGCGGGAGATCGGCTGCGACACGGCGCAGGGGTGGTACTACGCCCGGCCCGGCGCGCCGGACCGGATCCACTCACTTCTGCTGGCCGACGCGGTGTGAGCGGGGTGTGAGGGCGGGCGGGGCCGGCCGGCCGCCGTCTCCTCAGCCGCCGGACGGGCTCGACGAGCCCGTCCGGCTGGCGAGCACCACCTTCTGCAGTTCGCGTGCGGCGCGCGGTGGCGCCACATCGCTGCGGTGCGCGAGGGCGATGGTCCGCCGCAGACCGGGGCGGGCCAGCGGTGTGGTCCGCAGGTCGTGGCCGGCGCGGACGGCCACCATGCTGGGCACCACCGCGATCCCGAGCCCCGCCCGGACGAAGCCGAGCACCGCGTCCATCTCCCCGCCCTCCACCGTGAACGAGGGTTCGAAACCCTCCGCCCGGCAGGCGGCGACCGTCAGTTCGCGCAGGTCGTAACCGTGCCGGAACATCACCAGGGACTCCCCCTGAAGGTCCGCGATCCGTACGCTCCCGCCGCGGCCGGGCCGCGGCGCGCGCGCCGACGACACCACCACCAGATCCTCCTGGAGCAGCTCGACCGTGGTCAGTGAGGGAGACGCCGCGGGCAGGGGCAGTACGACCAGGGCCAGATCGAGCGCGCCGCGCGCCAACTCCCGTACGAGGTCGAGGGAGCCGCCCTCCTCCAGCAACAGCTGGATCCCCGGGTGCCGGTCGTGGAAGGCGCGCAGTACATCGGGGAGCAGACCCGTGCAGAGACTGGGCGTGGCGCCGAGCCGGACGCGGCCGCGGCGCAGCTGAGCCAGCTCCTGCACCTCGTGCCGCGCGGTGTCGGCGTCCGCGAGGATGCGGCGCGCCAGCGGCAGCAGGGCCTCGCCCGCGTCGGTGAGGGTGATGTTGCCCCGGGCCCGGCTGAACAGCTCCGCGCCCAGCTCGTTCTCCAGCGCCCTGATCTGCTGGGAGAGCGAGGGCTGCGAGACGTGCACCTCCTCGGCGGCCCGTGTGAAGTGACGGGTTTCGGCCACGGCCACGAAGTATGTGAGCTGCTGGAACTGCATACGACCAGCATAGTGCCACGATAGTCGGTGCCTATGAAGATGAGGCGTTCCATGTCTTGGACTGATGGGGTCTTTCGGCCCTAGCGTCGTGTCCATGGCATTGGCAACACGGACGGACCGACGGCCGTCCATGACGCGCACGCTCTGGGACTCCTCCGTCGGCAAGAAGACGATCATGGCCGTGAGTGGCCTGATCATGCTCCTCTACTTGGTTGTCCACATGATCGGCAACCTGAAGATCTTCTTCGGGTCCGGCGAGTTCAACCACTACGCGCACTGGCTGCGGACCATGGGCGAGCCCTTCCTGCACTACGAGTGGGCGCTGTGGATCGTCCGCGTCGTGCTCGTCGCCGCCGTGGTGCTTCATGCCACCTCCGCGTACCAGCTGAGCCGCCGCGACCTCAGGGCACGTCCTGCCCAGTACGTCCACAAGAAGGCGCGTGCCGGCTATGCCACCCGCACCATGCGCTGGGGCGGGATCATCCTCGCCCTGTTCATCGTCTGGCACATCCTCGACCTGACGACGGGCACCGTGCACTCCGGCGGATTCCAGTCCGGTCACCCGTACCAGAACGTCGTCGACACCTTCTCCACCTGGTACGGCAACACCATCTACATCGTCGCCATGCTCGCCCTCGGACTCCACGTCCAGCACGGCTTCTGGAGCGCCGCCCAGACCCTCGGCGCGGGGAACGCGACCAGGGACCGCGCCCTCAAGACCGTCGCCAACGTCCTCGCCCTGGTGCTGACGGTGGGATTCGTCTCCGTACCCGTCGCCGTCATGACAGGAGTCGTGAGCTGACATGACCGACTACTCGCATTACGAGACGGGTGCGCCCGTCGCCGACACCAAGGCCCCCGAGGGCCCCGTGGCCGAGCGCTGGGACACCCGCCGCTTCCAGGCCAAGCTGGTCAACCCGGCCAACCGCCGCAAGCACACCGTCATCGTCGTCGGCACCGGCCTCGCCGGCGGTTCGGCCGGTGCGACACTCGCCGAACAGGGCTACCACGTCGTCCAGTTCTGCTTCCAGGACTCGCCCCGCCGCGCCCACTCCGTCGCCGCGCAGGGCGGCATCAACGCCGCGAAGAACTACCGCAACGACGGCGACTCGATCCACCGGCTCTTCTACGACACGGTCAAGGGCGGCGACTTCCGCGCCCGTGAGTCCAACGTCCACCGGCTCGCCCAGATCTCCGTCGAGATCATCGACCAGTGCGTCGCCCAGGGCGTCCCCTTCGCCCGCGAGTACGGCGGCCTTCTCGACAACCGCTCCTTCGGTGGCGTCCAGGTCTCCCGCACGTTCTACGCCCGCGGCCAGACAGGACAGCAACTCCTGCTCGGTGCCTACCAGGCGCTCTCCCGGCAGATCGCCGCGGGCAACGTCGAACTGCACGCGCGTACGGAGATGCTCGACCTGATCGTCGTCGACGGCAAGGCCCGCGGCATCGTCGCCCGCGATCTGATCACCGGGAAGATCGACACGTACTTCGCCGACGCGGTGGTCCTGGCCAGCGGGGGCTACGGCAACGTCTTCTACCTGTCGACGAACGCCATGAACTCCAACGCCACCGCCATCTGGCGCGCACACCGCCGCGGCGCCCACTTCGCCAACCCGTGCTTCACCCAGATCCACCCCACCTGCATTCCGCGCACCGGCGACCACCAGTCCAAGCTGACGCTGATGAGCGAGTCGCTGCGCAACGACGGCCGGATCTGGGTACCGAAGGCCAAGGGCGACAACCGCCCCGCGAACGACATTCCCGAGGACGAGCGCGACTACTACCTGGAGCGCATCTACCCCGCCTTCGGCAACCTCGTCCCCCGGGACATCGCCTCCCGCGCCGCGAAGAACGTCTGCGACGAGGGACGCGGCGTCGGCCCCGGCGGCCAGGGCGTCTACCTGGACTTCGCCGAGGCCATCCAGCGGATGGGCCGGGCCAAGGTCGAGGAGAAGTACGGCAACCTCTTCGACATGTACGCGCGGATCACCGCGGAGAACCCGTACGAGACCCCGATGCGGATCTATCCCGCCGTGCACTACACGATGGGCGGACTCTGGGTCGACTACGACCTCCAGACCACCGTCCCCGGCCTCTTCGCCATCGGCGAGGCCAACTTCTCCGACCACGGTGCGAACCGGCTGGGCGCCTCCGCACTGATGCAGGGACTGGCGGACGGCTACTTCGTCCTGCCGTCGACCATCAACGACTACCTGGCCCGCAACCCGCACCACGACGAGGTCGACGCCTCGCATCCCGCCGTGGAAGAGGTCGTCGCGGACACCGAGGACCGGCTGAACCTGCTGCTCTCCGTCGACGGCGACCGTACCCCCGACTCCTTCCACCGCGAGATCGGTGAACTCATGTGGGAGTACTGCGGAATGGCCCGCACCGAGGAGGGGCTGCGCAAGGCGCTCGACCGGATCCCGCAGATCCGCGAGGAGTTCTGGCGCCGCGTCAAGGTGCCCGGTACCGGCGAGGAGTTCAACCAGTCGCTGGAGAAGGCCAACCGCGTCGTCGACTACCTGGAGCTCGCCGAGCTCATGTGCCTCGACGCCCTGCACCGCACCGAGTCCTGCGGAGGGCACTTCCGCGAGGAGTCACAGACCCCGGACGGCGAAGCCGCCCGCCGGGACGAGGAGTTCACCTACGCCGCCGCCTGGGAGTTCTCCGGCACCGGCGAGGCCCCCGTCCTGCACAAGGAAGACCTCGTCTTCGAGTACGTCCACCCCACTCAGCGGAGCTACGCATGAAGCTCACCCTGCGCGTCTGGCGCCAGAAGAACGCCGACGCCCCCGGCGCCATGTCCACCTACCAGGTGGACGGCATCTCGCAGGACATGTCGTTCCTGGAAATGCTCGACACCCTCAACGAGGAACTCATCCTGGCAGGTGACGACCCCGTCGCCTTCGACCACGACTGCCGGGAAGGCATCTGCGGCGCCTGCAGCCTCGTCATCAACGGCGACGCCCACGGCCCCGAGCGCACCACCACCTGCCAGCTCCACATGCGGTCCTTCGAGGACGGCGACACGATCGACATCGAACCGTGGCGCGCCTCCGCCTTCCCGGTCGTCAAGGACCTGGTCGTGGACCGCTCGGCCTTCGACCGGATCATCCAGGCGGGCGGCTACATCTCCGCCCCGACCGGCACCGCCCCCGAGGCGCACGCCACGCCGGTACCCAAGCCGGACGCCGACTTCGCCTTCGAGCACGCCGAGTGCATCGGCTGCGGCGCCTGCGTCGCGGCCTGTCCCAACGGCTCCGCGATGCTCTTCACGTCGGCGAAGATCAACCACCTCAACGTCCTGCCGCAGGGTGCGCCCGAGCGTGAGACCCGGGTGCTCGACATGGTCGCCCAGATGGACGGCGAGGGCTTCGGCGGCTGCACCCTCACCGGGGAGTGCGCCACCGCCTGCCCGAAGGGCATCCCGCTGCCGTCGATCTCGGCCATGAACAAGGAGTGGCTGCGGGCGACCCGGAAGGTTCATCGCTGAGGACTGCGGCGCGGAAGCCTCCAGTGGGCCGGGCGAGCCGACCCGGCTGCGCGCTCAGTCACAGCGCCCACTGCCGGGAGACGGCGCTGGTCCCGGGGGCCGCCCGCCCCCGGGACCAGGAGATCGTCAGAGGTCCGCGCTGTCAGGACGTCAGGGAGATGTCGTCGCCGTAGACCGTGCCCTGTCCGTACCAGCCGTGCAGATAGACGGTCACGGTGCCGGTCGAGCCGGTGGTGAACGCCACCGACTGCTGGGCGTAGCCGCTCGACGAACCCCAGGTGCTCGCCGAGGCATCGCCCCGCACGCCGAGGTAGCCATAGTTGCCCTGGACCCAACCGCTCAGCGTGTACGTGGTGTTGGGGGACAGGGTGAGCGTCTGGGTGCACTCGCCCGTCTGCGACGCCGTGGCCGACGCCGCGAGCGCGTGCGCTCCGCCGTGCACCGGGGCGGAGACGACCGCGCCACCGGACTCACAGGTCCAGGGGCTCAGCGAACCCGTTTCGAAGTCGCCGTTCACGAGGGCGCCGGTGCCGCCGCCACCCGGGCCCGACACGGTCAGGGTGAAGGTCGCCGTCCGGCTGAGTGTGCCCGCGGTGCCGGTCACCACGACCTTGTACGTGCCGGGCGCCGCGGACGCCGAGGCGTTCATCGTGAGCCGTGACGTACCTCCCGCGGTGACCGATGCCGGGCTGAGTGACGCCGTCACCCCGGCGGGTGCCCCGCTCGCCGTCAGGGCGACGGTCTTCGCGCTGCCGGAGGTGACCGCGGTGTTGACGGTCGCCGTGGTGGAGCCACCGGGGGCGACCGTGGCCGAACCGGGTGCGACGGCCACCGAGTAGTCGTCCGTGACCGGGCCGGCGCCGCTCGTGAAGGGCGCGAAGGTGTGGGAGAAGTACCACGTGTCCTGCGCGATGCCGGAGCAGGTGTCGCTTCCCCCGGTGCCGGGGCAGCCTCCGTTGTCGCGCTGGAGCGCCCAGAACGACAGGGTGCTGACTCCCTGGGACACGGCCCAGTCGTACACCTGGGTGGCGTCGGCGGTGGTGAAGGTCTCCGCCGGGCCGTAGTCGTCGATGCCCGGCATCTCGATGATGCCGGTCATGCCCCACAGCTGGGCATCGGTCTTCGTCGGGTACAGCTCGGCCAACTGGCCCTTGAGGCCGGTGATCGCCGTACGCGTGTCCTGAGCCATGGTGTGCGAGGCACCGTCGTAGTAGTCGAACGTCATGAGGTTCACGACGTCGACCCGGGTGCCGTTGGACACGGCGTTCTCCAGAACCGCCAGGCCGCTGTCGGCGAGGCCGCTCGTGGTGGTGGGCAGCGTGTAGGAGATCTGCACCGAGCGCCCGTTGGCGGCGGCCCAGTCCTGCACCTTCTTGATCGCCTTGTTGCGGCGGTCGATTCCCGCGCTGTTCTCCAGCGAGTTGTCCTCGATGTCCATGTCGAGGCGGGACACGTCGTACGTCGTGATGACCTTCTCGTACGCAGCGGCGATCGAGTCGACGCTGGTGCAGCTGTCGGCGATCTCGGTGCCGCCATTGTCGGCCGCGTAGCCGCCGAACGACGGGATCACATCACCGCCGCGTGACCGGATGGTGGTGAAGTCGGCGCCGAACTCGGACGCTGCGATGGGCTGGCCCGCATCGCCGTTCCAGTACGGGGTGCAGGAACCACGGGCCTCCGTCTGGACGAAGGCCATGGTCAGATACCTGGCACCGGACTGCTCGGAGAGAGCGGCCGGGCTGTCTCCGTTGTACGCCTCGAAGTACGGGGCGAAGACATGTGCGGGCAGGGGGGTGGCGGCGGTCGTGGCAGCATGCGCTCCGGCACCTGATCCGAGGACCAGGCCGGCGGACGCGACGGTCGTCGCCAGGACACTCAGCACTGCGCCGAGTGTTCTTGGACGTCTCATGGGGTGCTCCCAGCAGGTGAGACAACGGGCGGAATCGCGCGGCTCGGCCGCGTCCCGTCGAGGGCGCGGCCCGTTCCTGTGAAGCCCGGCCGGGGGTCACATGCCCCACGGCATGGAGCGGCCGCGAGGCATGCCCATAATTGGTCTGGACCATCGCGGGGTCAATGGTCTTTGCCTTTTCATGTCCCATTGCTTGCCTGTTGCGGCAACTCCGCAAGGTGATAGGCGAGTTGGGGTGGGTCTCACTGTCAGGGGATGCGCAGGGACGCCCTGAGGTACGGCGCTGTCCGACTGCCTTCCGTACGCGCGACCTCGGCGGGCGTTCCCGCCGCCACGATCCGGCCGCCCTCGTAGCCACCGCCCGGCCCGAGATCGATCACCCGGTCGGCAGCCGCCGCCACCGCCATGTCGTGCTCCACGACCACCACCGTGTTGCCCGCGTCGACCAGCCCCTGCAACTGCCGCATCAGCACCTCGACATCGGCGGGATGCAGCCCGGTCGTCGGCTCGTCGAGCAGGTATACGGTGTGGCCCCGACGGGTGCGCTGGAGTTCGGTGGCGAGCTTGATCCGCTGGGCCTCACCGCCTGACAGCTCCGTGGCGGGTTGACCGAGCCGCAGATAGCCGAGCCCGACGTCGAGCAGCGTACGCAGACTGCGCTCGGCGGCCGGCGTTCCGGCGAGGAAGGCCGCCGCCGACTCCACCGTCAGATCCAGCACCTGCGCGATGTCGAGACCGCGCAGCGTGACCTCCAGGGTCTCCGGGTTGTACCGCGCTCCGTGGCAGTCGGGGCAGGGGGCGTACGTACTGGGCAGGAAGAGCAGTTCGACGGAGACGAACCCCTCGCCCTGGCAGGTCTCGCACCGCCCGCCCGTCACGTTGAAGGAGAACCGCCCCGCCTTGTAGCCGCGCTCGCGGGCGGTGTCCGTCTCGCTGAACAGCTTCCGCACGACGTCGAAAAGCCCGGTGTACGTGGCCAGATTGGACCGGGGGGTACGGCCGATCGGCTTCTGGTCGACCTGGACGAGACGGTCCACCGCCTCCAGGCCCTCCACCGACGCGCACCAGGGCCCGGGACGCCGCGCGGGCTGCCCGGCAGTGGTGGTGGCCTGCCGGTCGGCGAGGACACCGGCCAGCACCTGACCGACCAGCGTCGACTTCCCCGACCCCGAGACGCCGGTCACGGCCGTGAACACACCGAGCGGGAACGCGGCGTCCACGCCCCGCACGTTGTGGCGGTCGACCCCGTGCAGCGTCAGCCATCCCGACGGCGTACGCACCTCCCGGGCCGGAGCGGGACCACCGTCGAAGAGGAAGCGCCGCGTCGCTGATTCCGCCACCTCCGCCAGCCCCGCCGGGGGACCGCTGTGCAACACCCTGCCGCCGTGCTCACCGGCCAGCGGGCCCACATCGACGAGCCAGTCCGCCCGGCGCACCACATCCATCTGATGCTCCACGACGAAGACCGAGTTCCCGGCCTCCTTCAGCCGGCCGAGCACCCCCAGCAGCGACTCGGTGTCCGCCGGGTGCAGACCGGCCGACGGCTCGTCCAGCACATAGACGACGCCGAAGAGTCCGGACCGCAACTGGGTGGCGAGCCGCAGCCGTTGCAGCTCACCGGAGGAGAGGGACGGAGCCGTACGGTCCAGGCTCAGGTAGCCGAGTCCGAGCTCGGTCACCGCCTCGATCCGGGCGAGCAGATCCGTCGTCAGCACCCGCGCCGTGCCCGTGCCGCCCGCCGTGCGCAGTACCTCGGCCAGGGAGGTCAGCGCGAGCCCGGCCAGTCCGGCGATCGAACGGCCGGCGAAGGTGACGGCCAGTGCCTCGGGGCGCAGCCTGCTGCCCTCGCAGACCGGGCAGGGGGCACTCGTCAGGAAGCGCTCGGCCTTCGCGCGCAGCGTACTGCTCCTGGAGTCCGCGAAGGTGTGCATCACATAGCGGCGGGCGCTCATGTACGTGCCCTGGTAGGGGCGTTGGATGCGCCCCGCGTCACGCACCGGATGGACCGTCACCACCGGTTGCTCCTCCGTGAACAGGATCCACTTCCGTTCACCGGCGTCGAGTTCGCGCCACGGACGGTCGATGTCGTAGCCCAGTGCGTCCAGCACATCGCGCAGGTTCTTGCCCTGCCAGGCCCCCGGCCACGCGGCGATCGCACCGTCCCGGATGGACAGCGACGGGTCGGGGACGAGCAGTTCCTCGCTCGTGCGGTGGACCCGGCCCAGACCGTGGCACTCCGGGCACGCTCCGGCGGCCGTGTTCGGCGAGAAGGCGTCGGAGTCCAGCTGTTCGGCGCCGGCCGGGTAGTCCCCGGCACGTGAGAACAGCATGCGCAGGGAGTTGGAGAGCGTGGTCACCGTGCCGACGGACGAACGCGCACCCGGCGCCGAGCGGCGCTGCTCCAGCGAGACGGCGGGCGGCAGCCCCGTGACCTCACCGACCGCGGGCGCACCGACCTGGTGGATCAGCCGACGGGCATACGGGGCGACGGACTCGAAGTAGCGGCGCTGCGCCTCGGCGTAGATCGTCCCGAACGCGAGCGAGGACTTTCCGGAGCCCGAGACGCCGGTGAACACGGTGAGGGTGTCGCGCGGGATGTCGACCGAGACGTCCTGGAGATTGTGTTCACGGGCGCCGCGCACCCGGACGTACGGATCGTGGGGGCTGGACATGTGCGTGGGACTCCGTACGGATCGGGGCAAAGCCTGGCGGCCGAGGGCAAACACTCCGATTCTAGGCACCCCTGTGGGTTCGGGACCGGCCTCGGATCAGGTGGCGATCCCGCTCCGGTGAACCTTTCCGGTCCGCGGCACTACTGGCGCGAGGGGCGCAGAGCGCGCTTGATGGGCCTTCCCACAGCGCTGCGGGCCCGCTGGTAGGTGGAGCGCTGGACGGGCAGGTTCTTGCTTTTCGAGAGCTTCCGCTGCAGCTCGGTGTTCTCGGCGCTGAGTTCCGTCAGCTGCGTCTGGAGCCAGTTGAGCCGGGTGCTCATCGCGGGGGCGTCGGTGCCGGTCCAGGGGCGGACGGCCGCGGGGAAGGCCAGCTTGCTCATCCGGGCCTCGAAGGCGGCGCCGCTGTCCCCGTGCGTGAAGGTGTTCTCCAGGCCGTTCTTGTCGAGGAAGCCCATGAACCGGTCGAACCGCTCGTGGTGGCCGAGCACCAGCGGTCCGAAGTCCGCCTCGGCGTAGAGGTCGGCGGGGTCCAGGTCGGCGGGGATCTTCGCGAGCATCCGGTGCGGGATCTCGAAGTAGCGGCACAGTTCCAGCGTCCGGGAGTCGCCGCAGAGCACGGTGGCGGGCGTGCCGGCCAGCAGGGCGGCGATGTTTCCGTGGATCCGGGAGCCGAAGGAGAAGTCGAAGCCCCGCAACTCGTCCATCCAGGTGACCGGGTCGATGTAGACCCGGACTTTGTCCTCCTCGTACATGGGGTGGTCGGGGTGGGTGGGGATGCCGGTCACCGAGGCGTTCTGATGCGACAGGTCGCGCCAGTGCAGCTGACGGGCGTCGGAGAGGTTCTGGCCGATGAACCGGAGGTGGGGGTAGCGCGCATGGGTGCGGTTGATGACGCGCCCGAGCCCGTGCTTGCGCACGGCGTCGTGCGAACCGTTGATGGCGATCCGTGACTCGGGCCCCAGCGCCCGGCCGGTCTCCCGGATGTCGAGCCTGCTGCCGTGGAGGAACATCGAGGGACAGCCGATGACGTCCACGTCGCGGAAGCCCATGTCCCGCAGGTACCGCTCGGTGAACGCTCCGCGCACGCCGATGGAGGCGCTGTGATCGAGCACGGCCGAGACGAACGCGTAGACCGTCGGCTGCATGGGCTTCAGCCGGTCCGCGGAGTAGTTGATCCCGGTCTGGGCACCCACGCCCGGGACGACGACCGGGATCTTCAGCTTCGAGATGAGCTGCGTCAGACGCTCCAGCTGGCGTTCGAAGGAGGGCCGGAAGGCGTTGGCGAGCGGGATGACGAAGACGTCGTACTCGCTGTTGATCCGGTCGGCGTCGGCGACCCTGGTGGCGCTGCCGTTCGACACCACCTCCGAGTGTGGCGTCTCCAGGATCTTGTGAGCGGCGTCACTGAAGATCAGGTTGCCCGAGTTGGTGGCGAACACGTCCTCATGGAGAGCGCGCTCGACAGGGACGACGTCGTAGGGGCTCTTCCCTGAACGCAGGAGTATTCGCTTCACAGAGTTAACGTTGGACGCCACAAAGCTGAATATAGCTTTACGAACGCTTTCGTTTCCACGTGCATCCTGTACAACTCTTTGCGATCCATGGGGAACGAAGGAACATGATCACACATCCGGGCCCAGGTGTGCGAAGCGCCGTAGTGGTGACCGCGGCGGTTGAGGGGCGGTTGTACATGCGCCGCGACGACGACCGCAGGCCGGCCCGGCACACCAAGCTGGAGATCCTGAGGCGGCTCGGTCGGGAGCGTGACGTGCGGATGCTGGTCGATGACGACGAACTCGTCTGCGATGCGGCGGAGCAGGCGGGCTTCGCCGTGGTGCGGGCCCGCTGGGCGAAGGTGTCGGCCGCGCTCAAGGATGCCCAGGAGCGCCAGGGCCGCACGTGACGGCGGTGTGGCGGAAATGGCCGGTGTGAGGTAAGCGGCGGTTGCGACTCTGAGGCGACAGTCGCGGATCAGCTCGTCTCGTCGAGCCGGAAGCCCACTTTCAGGCCCACCTGGTAGTGCTCGATTCGGCCATCCTTGATCTCTCCGCGGACCTGCGTGATCTCGAACCAGTCGAGATTGTGCAACGTTTCCGAAGCTCTTGCGATGCCCCTGCGGATGGCGTCGTCGACGCCCTCATGGGAGGAACCCACGATTTCCGTGACCCGATAGGTGTGATTTGACATCGTATGCCTCCTCTCGCTCCTCCCACGGTGCCTCACCTCATGCCGGTGCGCGAGGGGTCGATGTGGGGAATATGTGAGGAACGGGCCTTGACCAATACAATGGTCCATACCAAAATCCAGCCACGCCCGTGCGAGCACCGCCCGCAGTCCCCCACACCGGGTCCTCTATCTCGTCATGCCGTTGTGCAGAAGGTGAACCTGGTGAAGAACCGCGTACTCGTCGGAGCCGTTGCGCTCGTTTCCACTTTCGCGCTGGGCGGATGCGGCGTTTTGTCGGGCTCGGGGGTGTCCGGCGGCAAGAAGGTCACGATCTGGCTCATGAAGGACAGCGTCTCGGCCGATTTCCTGAAGCGCTTCACCAAGGCGTACGAGAAGGAACACCCGTCCGTCGAGCTCGATTTCAGGATCCAGAGCTGGACCGGCATCGGCCCGAAGGTCACCGACGCGCTCAAGGGCAAGGACACGCCCGACGTCATCGAGGTCGGAAACACCCAGGTTCCCCAGTACGCGGAGAGCGGGGGACTGCGCGACCTCACGCTGGAGTCCATGCGCGACCTCGGCGGCGAGGACTGGCTGCCCGGTCTCGCCGAACCGGGCAGCATCGACGGCGTCCAGTACGGCATCCCCTGGTACGCGGCCAACCGGGTGGTGATCTACAACAAGGACCTCTTCGAGCAGGCCGGTATCAAGTCCCCGCCGAAGACCCGGGAGGAGTGGACCGCGGTCAGCGAACAGCTGGACAGGAACGGCAATCAGGGCATCTACCTCGCGGGCCAGAACTGGTACGTCCTCGCCGGGTTCATCTGGGACGAGGGCGGCGAACTGGCCGAGGAGAGGGGTGGCGACTGGATCGGCGCCCTCGACAGCCCCGAGGCGATCAGGGGCATGAGCTTCTACAAGGAACTCCAGGCGCTCGGTGACGGCCCGAAGAACGCGGACGAGGAGAAGCCCCCGCAGGCCGAGGTCTTCGCCGAGGGAGATGTCGCGCAGATCATCTCGGTGCCCGGCACCGCCGCGCAGATCGAGCAGCTGAACCCCGAACTCAAGGGAAAACTGGGCTACTTCCCGATCCCGGGCAAGACCGCGAAAGCCCCCGGCTCCGTCTTCACCGGCGGGTCCGACCTGATCGTTCCGGAGAAGGCGAGCCAGCGCGCCGCCGGTATCGAGGTCGTCAAGGCGCTGGCGAGCCAGAAGTGGCAGGAAGAACTTGCCCAGACCATGAGCTACGTCCCCAACAAACCCGGCCTCGCGCATGTCATCGAGGGGCAGGAAGGCACCGCGGCGATGGCCCAGGGCGCCACCGAGGGCCGTGCGACGCCCAACTCTCCCCAGTGGGCGAACGTCGAGGCCGTCAACCCGATCAAGCCGTACATGACGGCGGTACTGGAGGGCGGCGATCCCGAGCGGGCGGCGAAGACCGCCTCGGAGAAGATCACGACGCTGCTCTCCGGCGGCTGAGCCACGCGGCATCCGGCCCGCATCAAAGGCTCCGGACCGCGGCCGGACGACGCCCCGGACCGGCCGCAACCGGACCCGGCCAGGCCCGAGAACCGGTCACCGCCGGACCGGGAACCCTCTGGCTTCGGTCATGGCCGGACCGGCCGGACCGGCGGCAGACGCACCCGGACTCCGGGCGCACCCGGGGATTCAGCCTTCGCACATCCCGGCTCCGCCAACCGGTCACGTCGAATCCAGCCGGTCACGGAAGAAGTAAGGGGCCGGACCGTCGCAGCAGCGCGACGGTCCGGCGGCCGCCCTTGCCGATCCGTCCCCGGAGACCGTCATGAACGCGCTGCCCGCCACCTCTCTCTCCACCGCTCCCGTCGTTCCCGCGCTGCCCGCCACCTCTCTCTCCACCGCTCCCGTCGTTCCCGCGCTGCCCGCCACCTCTCTCCCCACTGCTCCCGTCGTTCCCGCGCAGCCCGTCCTTCCCACCCCGTCGCGCTACCGGGTGTCCCTCGCCGTCGACCGGGAAGAGGTGCGCGCGGCTCAGCGCCTGCGCCATCTGGTCTTCGCCGGAGAGTTCGGCGCCCGACTGGAGGGAGCCGAACCCGGCCTGGACAGCGATGAGTTCGACGCGTACTGCGACCATCTGCTGGTACGGGAGGAGGCCACCGGCGACGTCGTCGCCACCTACCGGGTACTTCCGCCCGACCGCGCGCGGATCGCCGGACGCCTCTACGCGGAGAGCGAGTTCGACCTCGGGCGGCTCGGCCCGATCCGCGACGACCTGGTCGAGGTCGGACGGTCCTGCGTCCACCCGGCCCACCGTGACGGCGCCGTCATCGCGCTGATCTGGGCCGGACTCGCCCGCTACATGGAGCGTACCGGGCACAACTGGCTGGCCGGCTGCTGCTCGATATCCCTCGCCGACGGCGGCCTGGCAGCGGCGGGCGCGTGGGAAACCGTACGGACGAAGTACCTGGCACCCGAGGACCACTGGGTCACTCCCCATCGGCTCTGGCAGCCCGCCGCCCCTCTCGCGGAACAGGCGGACGTGCCCACCGGACTGCCCACGCTGCCGCCCCTGCTCCGCGGCTATCTGCGCCTGGGCGCCCAGGTCTGCGGGGCACCCGCCCACGACCCCGACTTCAACGTCGCCGACCTCTACGTACTGCTGTCGCTGCGCCGCACCGACCCCCGCTACCTGCGCCACTTCCTCGCGCTCGCCCCACTGCGGTGAACGCCTGGCTGCCCACCGCACCCTGCACGCCCGGCACCTGCGCCCGCCACGACGGCCGCACGCGGGGCCGCCCGGTGGCGGTGGCCCTGCTGCTCGCCGGATGCGCGACCATCCTGGCCGGGGTGCTCGGTGCCCCGTTCGTCCTGCTGCTCGGCCCGGCCCGGCGGGAGCGGCTGGTCCGGTGCTGGGCGTACGGGGTCGTCCGGGCCTTCGGGGTACGCGTGCGGATCACCGGCCGGCCCGCGGCGCCTGCCGGGGCAGCGCGGGCGCCGGGCACACTCGTCGTCGCGAATCACATCTCCTGGCTGGACATCCCGCTCGTCGCAGCCGTGTTCCCCGGCCGGATGCTGGCCAAGTGCGAGATACGGAACTGGCCGCTGCTCGGCCGGCTCGTCGCGGCCGGCGGCACACTCTTCGTCGAACGCGACCGGCTGCGCGCACTGCCCACGGCCGTGGACGGCGTCGCGGCTGCGCTGCGCGGCGGCTCACGGGTGGTCGCCTTCCCGGAGGGCACCACCTGGTGCGGTCGGGGCGGCGGCCGGTTCGGGCCCGCCGTGTTCCAGGCCGCGATCGATGCCGACGCCCTCATTCGTCCCGTACGCATCAGCTATCGCACCGAAGCACCGCGCCGTATCGGCACCGTCGGCCGGACGGGCCGCCCCGCGGCCACCGTGTCCACGGCCGGTCCGGGCAGTCGGCCGCCCGGCCACGAGGGCTCCGCACCGGCGGGGCACACCGCACTGGCGGGGCACATCGCACCGTCGGAGTACACCGCACCGGCGGGGCACACCGCACCGGGTGGCGCGGCCGCGTTCGTCGGAGACGATCCGCTCCTCGCCTCACTGTGGCGGGTGGTGACGGCGGCCGGTCTGACCGCGGAGATCCACGTCCTTCCGCAGATCCCGGCGGCCGACCGGCCGGACCGCCGCACGCTGGCCCGCCGGGCTCAGACCGCCGTTGCCAACGACAGCGCGAACCGCCCCTCGGAATCCGTCCACCACTGATCCATGCGCATACCGGCCGCGCCGAGTTCGGCGCGGACGCCCTCCTCACGGAACTTGGCCGACACCTCCGTCCGCATCTCCTCCCCGGCCTCGAAGGCCACCACCAGATCCAGGTCCGGGAGCTTGACCGTGACCGCCTCCCGGGCCCGCAACCGCATCTCGATCCATTCCCGCTCCGGATCCCAGAGCGCCACGTGGTCGAAGCCGTCCGGGTCGAAGTCCGCGCCCAGCTCCCGGTTCACGACCCTCAGCACGTTCTTGTCGAACTCCGCCGTCACCCCGGCCGCATCGTCGTAGGCGGCGACCAGTACCTTCTCGTCCTTCACCAGGTCCGTACCGAGCAGCAGTGTGTCGCCGGGTGAGAGCAGTGACCGTACCGACCTCAGGAACACCGACCGTTCCTCGGGCAGCAGATTGCCGATCGTGCCGCCCAGGAACGCGATCAGTCGCGGTCCGGGGGTGTCCGGCAGCGTGAGACCGCCGGTGAAGTCGGCGATCAGGGCGTGCACGGAGAGATCGGGCCGCTGCACGAGGAGGGCCTCCGCCGCGCCGCGCAGTGCGCTCTCGCTCACATCGACGGGTACGTAACTGTGCAGCGCGGGCAGGGCGTCCAGCAGATGCCGGGTCTTCTCCGACGACCCCGATCCCAGCTCGATCAGGGTCCGCGCGCCGGACGTCCCGGCGATGTCCTCGGCGCGGTCGATCAGGATCTCGCGCTCGGCGCGGGTCGGATAGTACTCGGGAAGCCGGGTGATCTCCTCGAAGAGCGCACTGCCGTGCGCGTCGTAGAACCACTTGGGCGGCAGTGTCTTCGGATGCCGGGTGAGACCGTGCAGCACATCGGCGCGCAGCGCCGCGTCCGTCGTGTCCACCGGCAGGGTGCGGGTCAGCAGAAAGGGACTCACGCAGTGGGCTCCTTGAGCGGGGTCAGCAGAACGTCGGCGCGCGTCGCCGTGAGCAACGTCCGGTCCGGGACCGCGCGCCAGTGCGGATCGTCGTCGTAGGGCTCCGAGGCCACGACCGTGCGCAGGCCGGGCTCGGCGAGGTACCACAGGGTGTCGCCCCAGGCCGTCGCCACGATCGTCGTGCCGTCGACGAGCAGCAGATTGAGCCGGGAGTCCGGCGCCGCGGCTGCTACGTCGAGGACGGTGTCGCCGACGGCCTGCGGCAGTGCGTCGCCGTCGGCGAGACGGTGCCGTACGAGGGCCCAGACCAGGGCCGAGTCGCAGTGGGCGGTGAGTGTCAGCAGCTCGGCCGGGGGCAGAGCGGCGGCGAGCGGTGCCAGGGACCTCGGCCAGTCCGTCACCGCGCCGTTGTGGCTGAACAGCAGCGGTCCGTCGGCGAAGGGGGCGGCAGCCGCCTCGCCGTCGGCGCTCGCCTCGGTGGCGTCACGCACCGCGGCGAGCAGCGCGTGACTGCGCACCACTCGGGCCAGGTCGGCGAACGTCTGGTCGCCCCAGACCGGGCCCTGGCGCCGATAGCGTCCGGGGACCGGATCGCCGTCCGCGTACCAGCCGACGCCGAAGCCGTCGGCGTTGACCGTCCCGTGCCGTTGGTGTCTCGGTGCCCAGGACTGGCGCACCAGGCAGTGGGGCGGTCGCGTCAGCACATCGCCGAGGGCTGCCGACGGTCCCAGATAAGCGATATGACGGCACATCAGAAATCCCTCGCGGTACGGAATCCGGAGAAGATCTGGCGCCGCACCGGCAGGTCCCAGTTGCGGAACGTCCCCCGGCACGCCACCGGGTCCACGGCGAACGAACCGCCCCGCAGGACCTTGTGCGCCGGTCCGAAGAACACCTCGGAGTACTCGCGGTACGGGAACGCCGAGAAGCCCGGATAGGGGAGGAAGTCGCTGGACGTCCACTCCCACACATCACCGATCAGCTGCCGCACGCCGAGCGGTGAACGGCCTGCGGCATACGCACCCGCGGGTGCCGGTCGCAGATGGCGCTGTCCCAGGTTGGCCCGCTCGGGGGTCGGGTCCTCGTCGCCCCACGGATAGCGCAGCGAACGCCCCGACGCCGGGTCGTGGCGCGCGGCCTTCTCCCATTCCGCCTCGGTCGGCAGTCTGCGTCCCGCCCAGCGGGCGTACGCGTCCGCCTCGTACCAGCTGACATGGAGCACGGGTTCGTTCTCGGGGACCGTCTCGGTCACTCCGAAGCGGCGGCGCAGCCACTGACCGGCGTCCCGGTGCCAGAACAGCGGCGCGGCCAGTTCGTGCTCCCGGACCATCGCCCATCCCTCGGAGGTCCACCAGCGCCGCTCGCCGTAGCCGCCGTCCTCGACGAAACGCCGGTATGCGCCGCAGGTGACCGGGGTCGTGTCGATGAAGAAGCCGGGCACGTCGCGCTCGTGGGCGGGGCGTTCGTTGTCGAGGGCCCATGGCTCGGTGGACGTACCCATGGTGAACGGGCCGCCCGGGACCAGGACCTCGGCCGGCAGGGCTGCCGCGTCAGTGGGGGAGGGCGGCACGGGGGCGGTGAGAACGGCGGGCCCCGACCGGAGCTGATGAGTGATCAGCATCGTTTCGTCGTGCTGCTGCTCATGCTGGGCGATCATGCCGAAGGCGAACCCGGCCCGGACCAGGGGCCGGTCGCCCCGCAACGCCGTCCCTTGGAGTACGTCCAGGGCGCGACCGCGTACCTCCGCGGCGTACGAGCGGGCCTCGGCGGGTGCCAGCAGCGGCAGCGAGGGGCGGGCCGCCCGGGGATGCTCGAAGGCGTCGTACAGGCCGTCGATCTCCGGGCGCATCGCGTCCCGCCCGGCCACCGCACGCAGCAGCCACAGCTCCTCCTGATTGCCGATGTGGGCGAGGTCCCAGACCAGAGGCGACATCAACGGTGAGTGCTGGGCGGCCAGTTCGTGGTCGTCCACACTCTCGGTGAGGAGCGTGGTGCGTTCACGGGCGTCGAGCAGCGCGGCGAGCGCGCGCTGCCGCAGCGCCTCGACGTCCACCTCGTCCGGACCGGCCGGACGGTGCGAACCTGGTGCGGCGGGTGTGGGCGAAGCGGGTGTGGCGGGTGTGGGGGAACCGGGTGTGGCGGGTGTGGGGGAGTCGGTCATGAGCGGGGCCCCTCGAAGTACTGGCCCGGATCGGCCGCCGGGCCGGACGCGAGCAGTTCGGGAAGGTCGTCGGCCGGGCACCGGCCCCGGGCGACGAAGCGGTCGTTGAAGTCCGCCACCGCCTCCTGCACCGCGGTGGACGCGCCCATCCGGGGCAGCGCCTCCAGCGCGAGCCGGAAGCAGGTCGCGGCTGCCGCCCGCAGCTCGGGATCGGTCAGTCCGTCGCGGGCGGCGCCCATCCAGAGCTGATTGCGCGGCGCGGGCCACGGCCCGGCCGTCTCGGCCAGTGGTTTGACGGTGCGGTACACGGTCTCGGCTGCCTCCGGGTCGTCGAACAGGGCAGTGGTGACGGCGAGCGGCACCAGCCACCCGTCTGCCCCGTACTGTGCGTCGATCATGCGCAGTTCGAGGTGCCCGCGTGGGCGTACGGGCGGGAACAGCGTGCTGATGTGGTAGTCCAGGTCGGCACGCACGGGAGGTCTCGGCGCGCCGGTACGGATCCAGTCGCGGAAGGTCAGGCCGTGCGGCACGGCCCAGGGCCCCTCGTCGTCCCGGATGCACATCACCGGGGTGTCGAGGACATAGGCGGCCCAGGCGTCACGCGGCGGCAGATGGCCCGATGGTGCCAGCGACCGCCACGGGTCGAGGTCGGCCCAGAGCGACTGCCGGGTGGACCGCCACGGCGTCGGGCGGCCGGACTGGAACGGCGAGTTCGCGAACACCGCCACCAGTACCGCGCCGAGCAGATGGGACAGCTGCCAGCGCCGCGCGTAGCCGAGCGGACCGGGTTCCTCCTCTCCTGCGTCCAGACATACCTGGACGGACGCGGTGGTGCACATCATGGCTCGGCCGGCCGGTCCCGACCGGTCCAGTGAGATCTCCATGGCGTCGTAGCGGGGCTCGCGCAGCAGGCGACGCGGCGGGTGCCACGGATCGACACCCAGGCCCACGAGCGCGAGGTCCAGCCGGTCCAGGGCGTCACGTACGGCGGTCAGATCGGCGGCGGTGGCATCGACGCACGCCATCAGGGAGTCGGCGGGGCGCGAGCTGAGTTCCAGCTGGCCGCCGGGTTCGAAGGTGAGCGCCGCATTCAGAGGAAGGGTCCGAAGGACGGCGGTGGCCGCGTCGAGACGGTGGTGGGGGACCGGGACGCGGGGAAGATCCCGGTGGTGAATCAGCCATTCGAGTTCTACGCCCACCGTGCGGGGCGGTCCGGTCTTGAAACAGATGCAGCGCAGTAAGTCCTCGGCCCCGCCCTCGTCGAGGGGCGGGGCCTGGCCGGGCGGACGGTGGTCGCCGGGTGTCTCGGATGACATGCCGGGCCTCCTTCGTCTCGGTTCGTCCCTACCACCCAAACCCTTTGAGGGGGATCGCACAAGAGTGCCCCTGTGCGTCGGAAATTCGGTTGCATCCGTGCCGCCGGAGCGCCGAGCATGCCCCATATGCACCACACGGGGGAGTACCGATGAGCGCACGACTGCGCGGGATCGCGCGGGAGACCGAGGCCATTGTCGAGGCGGGGCGCTACCGCACCCAGGGCGGGCGCGAGGTGAGCATCGAGCGGGCGCTGAGCGCCGCGCTCTCGGGCACCAGGCTCTACGGTCCGGAGCCGGTGCCCGTCGCCGCGCTCGACTCCGACCGCTCAACGGCGGTCGAGGTCACCGACGAGAGCAGCCTTCAGGCGGCGCGCCGGATGACCGGCGAAGGGCCCGGCAAGGTCGCCGTCCTGAACTACGCCTCCGCCCGCAACCCCGGTGGTGGCTACCTCAACGGCGCACAGGCCCAGGAGGAAGCCCTGTGCAGGGGCTCCGCCCTGTACGCCACACTGCTGCGCGCACCCGAGTACTACGCCCACCACCGTGCCGAACGCAGCGCCTTCTACACCGACCGGGTGATTCACTCGCCGGGCGTGCCGGTGTTCCGTGACGACCGGGGGCGGCTGCTCGACGTCCCGTACACCGCCGGCTTCCTCACCTCCCCGGCGCCCAACGCCGGGGTGATCCGCAGCCGTGATCCGGAGGACGCGGACCGCATACCCGCGGCGCTCGCGTCCCGGGCCGAGCGGGTGCTGGAGGTCGCGGCGGTGCGTGGGTACCGCAGGCTGGTCCTGGGAGCCTGGGGCTGCGGTGTGTTCCGCAACGATCCGGCACAGGTGGCCGGTGTGTTCCGGGCACTGCTCCTGGACGGCGGCAGGTTCGCCGGCCACTTCGAGCAGGTCGTCTTCGGCATTCTCGACCGCGGCCCCGAAGCCCCTACCCGGTCTGCTTTCGCGCGGACGTTCGACAGTCAGTTCCAGCCGTAGCGCTCCCGCAACCGACCGGCGACCAGATCGAACCGGGCCCGGTCCAGGGCGCATGCCTCACGCCGCATCCCGTCCTCATGGATCCGCAGCACCCGGTCGAGGTCGACCCAGGACGGGCGGCCGGAGCTGTCCCACGGTCCCGCTCCGAGCGCCAGCCACTCGTGGTCGTGGTCGTGCTGCTTGCTGGACAACTGCACGGCGAGCAGGGTGCCCGCGGCTTCCCGGGCCACTACCAGGACCGGGCGGTCCTTGCCGCGCCCGTCGTTCTCCTCGAACGGCACCCACGTCCAGACGATCTCGCCGGGGTCGGGGTCGCCGTCCCGGTCGGGGGCGTACGAGGTACGGACCGGGCCCGCGTCGTGCGGGTCGGCCTCGGCTGTGGCGGTCGGGCCGGTGCGGCCGGGGAAGGACGTCGGGCTGTCGGTGCTGTCGGCACGGTGCTGAATGCTCATCCCCACACCGTAGGACCTGCGCGGCCCGGATTGCGGAGCGGGGCCGGTGCGCGGGCAGCCGCCCCGTACCGGGACGACCGGCCAAAGCACCGGCAACGGACACACCGTCACCCCCGCCTCCCCGCAGGTGATTGCGCCGGTCGTCGACCGGACACGCCGTCACCCCCGCACTCCCGCATGTGATCGCGCGGCGTCCTGCCCGCTCCGTGCACAGCCGACCTCGACCTCGACCTCGACTTTGACCTCGACTTCGACGTCGACCTCACGCTGTACCGGAGGTTGAGGTTCACACCATCGTTCTCACGCAGGCAGCAGGCAGCAGGCAGCAGGCAGCAGGCAGCACGCAGACGCTCGATCAGCTCATCACCGCGCCGAGCCCCACGCGTTCCTCCGCCCGGCGCGTTCCTCGCCCGGCTCCGGGAGTGCTCGGCGCCACCCAGGGTCCGTACGATCACCTCGCCGACCGGCCCACCCCCCGCCGTCCTGGCCACCCGGCCGCGCAGTCCCGTCGTCGAGGAGTCGTCCATGCCCCGGAGCGCACCCGTACCGCACAGGTCTGGAAGACTGCCCGACGCCATGAGCCACTTACCGAAACAGCCCACCGAAGGCCCCGTCCCGACCAGCGCCGACGTAGCACGGCTCGCCGGAGTCTCCCGGGCCACCGTGTCGTACGTACTGAACAACAACGCGGCCGTCCGGATCAGCGAATCCACCCGCCGCCGGGTCAGGGAAGCGGCCACCGAGCTGGGCTACGTGCCACACGCGGCGGCCCGCAGTCTGCGTGCCGGACACACCCGTACGGTGCTGCTGCCCACCGTGCACTTCCCCACGGACCCCCTGCACCACCACTTCTTCCACTTATTGGAATCCGGGCTGCGCCGCCTCGACTACACCGTGGTCCAGTACGGCAGCACCGGTCTGGACGCCGACGACGCGCCTCGCGCCTGGGCCGAACTCCGGCCCGCCGCCGTCATCGCGCCCGGCACGATCGAGCTCACGCCGCAGGGCATATCCGTACTCAGGCGCTCCGGAGCGAAGGCTGTGATCACCCTCGGGCCCCGGCCTGTGGCCGGCGCCCATGCGCTGGTCATGGACCAGCGGGAGGTCGGCCGTTGCGCGATCGGACATCTGCTGGAGCGCGGCCGGCGGCGCATCGGCGTCGTGATGCCCGAGGAGAGTGGACTCGGCCTGTTCGCCGAACCCCGGCTGGCCGGAGCCCGGCAGGCCGCGTCCGGGCACGGGGCCCGTATCGAACCTCTGCCGTTGCGCTACGAGGAGGAGTCGGCCGCCCGGCTGGCTGCCCGCTGGCGCACCCTGGGCCTGGACGCCGTGTTCGCGTACAACGACGAATACGCCATGCTCCTGATGCGGGCCCTCCAGGACGCCGGCATCGAGGTGCCCCAGGAGACGGCCGTGGTGGGCGCCGACGACCTGATGCTCGGCAGACTGCTGCGGCCCCGGCTCAGCACCGTTCGGATGGAGCTCGCCACGGCACAGCCGCTGGCGGACCTCGTCGACCGGCTGGTGCAGCACCCTGGCGGCGGCCCCGAGCACCACGAGCTGCTGCGGGTCGGGGTGGTCCACCGCGAATCCAGCTGAGTCGCCCCCTCCGCACCGGGCACCGGCGCCGCGACATGCGTACCGCGCGCCGCTTGCTTAGCGTCATGACCATGAGCCATCCGCAGAGTTACGAGATCCTGCTGGTCCCCGGATTCGCCGAGGACTCCACCGACGCCGCCGAGTCCGCCGGCGCCATCCGCTCGGCGGTCGTGGCGGCGACCGGCGAGACCGGGGCATCGGGCTACCCCCGGTACTCGGGTGACGGCGTCGTGGCGGACATCGACCCGGCGACGCGCACGGTCGAGGCCCTGTTGGTCGACGGTGCCGAGCTGGACTACGGCCTGTCGGTCCGGATCAAGGAGAAGCCCACCCAGGGCAGCGCCGACAGCGATGCCGACAGTGATACCGAGGGCGACTCCGCCGGCTGAGCGAGAGCCGGCCGTGTGCGGCCAGGCAGAGAGGCCCGGCTGCCGGTCGGTGTCCGGCGGCCGGGCCTCTTGCCTCGCTCCTGCGGCACCTCGCCCCGCTCCTGCGCGCGGGCGCCTCCTTCCGGTGCTACTTCTGCTCGTTCTTCTGGTCCTCGATGGACTTGCGCACCTCGTCCATGTCCAGCTTCCTCGCCTGCCCGATGACGTCCTCCAGCGCCGCTTCCGGCAGCGCCCCGGGCTGGGCGAACACCGCCACGTTGTCCCGGACGATCATCAGTGTGGGGATGGAGCGGATCTCGAAGGCCGCCGCCAGCTCCTGCTGCGCCTCCGTGTCGACCTTGGCGAAGACCAGGTCCTCATGACGCTCCGACGCCGAGTCGTAGACCGGCGCGAACTGCCGACACGGGCCGCACCAGGAAGCCCAGAAGTCGATCAGGACGAAGTCGTTGTCGCTGACGACCTGATCGAAGTTTTCCTTGGTGAGCTCAACGGTGCTCATGCTGTGTTACCTCTTCCTGTGCCCGCTCGGACGTGTTCCGCACAACGGTGTCTGTGCTTGCGCTATTCCGCCTGCCCATGTGGCCGTCGCGTACACCCGGCGATAAGACTGTCCCCATGACAGATGCTTCCCTGAACACCGAGTACGACGTCGTGGTGATCGGAGCGGGCCCGGTCGGCGAGAACGTCGCCGACCGTACCCGCGCGGCCGGTCTGAGCACAGCGGTCGTCGAGGTGGAACTCATCGGCGGCGAGTGCTCGTACTGGGCCTGCATGCCCAGCAAGGCCCTGCTGCGCCCGGTGGTCGCCCGCGCCGACGCCCGCCGCATCCCGGGCCTCAGCGAGGCCGTGCAGGGACCGCTGGACGCGACGGCCGTCCTTGCCCGCCGTGACACCTACGCCTCGCACTGGAAGGACGACGGGCAGGTCACCTGGCTGGAGGGGATCGGGGCGGACATCTACCGGGGCCAGGGCCGGCTCACCGGTGAGAAGACGGTCTCCGTCGCGGCTCCCGACGGCACGGAGCACCGGCTCACCGCCCGGCACGCCGTCGCCGTCTGCACCGGCAGCCGCGCGGTCGTCCCCGCACTGCCCGGCGTCGACGGGGCCCGCCCGTGGACCAGCCGGGAGGCGACGAGCGCCAAGGAGGTGCCCGGCCGCCTCGTCATCGTCGGCGGCGGCGTCGTCGGGACGGAGATGGCCACTGTCTGGCAGGCCCTCGGCGCCCGGGTGACGATGCTGGTCCGCGGCAAGGGACTCCTGCCGAAGATGGAACCCTTCGCGGGCGAGCTGGTCGCCCGCGCGCTGACGGAGGCGGGCGCCGACATCCGAACCGGAACCTCGGCGACCGCCGTACGGCGCGCGGTCCCGGACGGCCCGGTCACCGTGGAGCTGGACACCGGCGAGCAGATCGAGGCCGACGAGATCCTCTTCGCCACGGGCCGCGCCCCGCGCACCGACGACCTCGGCCTCGAAACAGTGGGTCTGAAGCCCGGTTCCTGGCTCGGCGTCGACGACAGCTGTCGCGTGGACGGCACCGGCTGGCTCTACGCGGTCGGTGACGTCAACCACCGGGCACTCCTCACCCACCAGGGCAAGTACCAGGCCCGCATCGCGGGCGCGGCGATCGCCGCCCGTGCCGCGGGCGCACCGACAGAGACCGGCCGATGGGGCGCCCACGCGGCCTCCGCCGACCACGCGGCCGTCCCCCAGGTCGTCTTCACCGATCCCGAGGCCGCATCGGTGGGCCTCACCCTCGCTGAGGCCGAGGAGGCGGGCCACCGTGTGCGCGCCGTCGACCACGACCTCGCCGCGGTGGCGGGCTCCGGCCTGTACGCCGACGGCTACCAGGGCCACGCCCGCATGATCGTGGACCTCGACCGTGAGGTCCTGCTGGGTGTCACCTTCGTCGGACCCGGCATCGGCGAGCTGCTGCACTCGGCGACGGTCGCTGTCGCGGGCGAGATCCCCCTCGACCGGCTGTGGCACGCCGTCCCCTCGTACCCGACGATCAGCGAGATCTGGCTGCGCCTGCTGGAGACGTACCGCGACGCGTAAGGGGCCCGTTCCTGTCCGGCGCTTCCCCGGGCGGGGCGCGCCTTCCCGTACCGTGCGCTCGTCGAAGACGTCGCGTCCGCCGATGCCGATGCCGATGCCGATGCCGATGCCGATGCCGACGGTGACGGGGCGTCATGTGGCCGTGCGGGCCGGGGACGTCGTTCACCGCCCCGCAGCGGTCGGTTGTCCGCCGGGGTTGCGGAGAGCGCGTCAGTCCCCCGCGGCGGAGGACAGCGGCTGCCCACACCGCAGATTCCACCGCCCGGACCGGCCGCTGAGCCCGGTCAGCGTCAACGGGGCGATGTCCAGCCGCCAGAACGCCAGGGTCGGCAGGCCGAGTGCCCGTACGATCACGGCCCGCACCACCGCGGGCTCGACGATCCCCAGCACCCGGCCGTCCTCCCCGTCGTACGCGGACTCCACGGAATCCAGCCAACAGGCGACCCGTGCACAGAACGTCAGCAACGACTCACCGCCGTGCCCGGCCGCCGAAGGATCGGTCATCCAGGCCGACACCGCCTCCGGCTCGCGCGCGCTCACGTCCACCAGCCGCTGCCCGCTCCACCGGCCCATGTCCCAGCCACGGAGCGCCGGTTCGAGTGCGGCACGCACACCCAACGCCTCGGCGGACCGGGCGCACCGCTCCGACGGCCCGCACACGTACCGGTCGGCCGCAGGCACCGCCGCCGCGGCCTCCCGGGCCTGTCGGACCCCGGCCGCGTCCAGCGGAGCATCGCCGTCGAAGCGGGCCTCGCGCAGCGCGGCGTTGAGCGCCGGTGAGATCAACATCACCTGGATCGTCATGACCGGGTCAACTCCCTGAACGGTGGCCCTTCTGGCCACCCCACCATGGCATCCGGGCGCCACTGCCCCGAAGGGGCCATGGCCGTGTCCGCTCCCAGCCGGTATCGTCGCAACGAACATGGCGAAGGTGTGACGGAAGTCCGGTGAGAATCCGGCACGGTCGCGCCACTGTGAACCCGTACCCGTACGGGAAGTCAGACCCAGCACCTTCGTCTCAGGCACCACGATCGGGACGCGTGTTCCCTCAGGAGGTTCTGCCATGGCACAGAGTGCTGCGCCCGCCACCGCCGTACCGGCGATCACCCCCATCTCCCTGAAGGCCATTGCCCCTTGGGCGGTCTTCTTCGGCATCCTCATGCTCGTACTGCTGTACTTCGTCGGCGCCGAACAGGGCGCCACCGCGGTCATCTCCGGCGAAAGCGTCCACGAGTGGGTCCACGACGGACGCCACCTCCTCGGTTTCCCCTGCCACTGACGTAACTTCCAACCAGGGAAAACCTCATGAACTCCATATCTGTCAGAGCCCTGCTCGTCCGCGGCATGCTGGCCGGCCTCGTCGCGGGCGCGCTCGCTCTGGTCGTCGCCTACTTCCTCGGCGAGTCCCGCGTCGACGCGGCCATCGCCCTCGAAGAGGCACACAGCCACAGCCACGACCACGGCGGCGGCGAGGAACTCGTCAGCCGCACCATGCAGTCCACCGCCGGCCTTGCCACCGGCGTGCTCGTCTTCGGGGTGGCGATCGGCGGCATCGCCGCTCTCGTCTACTGCTACGCCCTCGGCCGGATCGGCAGATTCGGCCCGCGGGCCACGGCAGCCCTGATCGCGGGCGCGGCCCTGCTGACGGTGTACGTCGTTCCCTTCCTGAAGTACCCGGCCAACCCGCCGGCCGTCGGCAACCCCGACACGATCGGCCGACGCACCACCCTGTTCTTCCTGATGGTCGCCCTCAGTGTGCTGCTGGCCGTCGCCGCCGTCATCCTCGGCAAGCGGCTGGCTCCCCGCCTGGGCAACTGGAACGCGACCATCGCCGCATCCGCCGCCTACGTCCTCGTGATCGGACTCTCGTACGCGTTCCTGCCCTCGTACAACGAGGTCGGAAAGGACTTCCCGGCCTCCCTGCTGTGGGAGTTCCGCCTGGCCACCCTTGCCGTGCAGGCCACGCTCTGGATCACCTTCGGCCTCGTCTTCGGCTGGCTGACGGAACGGCTTCTCGCACCGGGAGCCGGCTCCTCCAGGGCCGGAAACGGTGCTGCGGACCGGGCCGCCGTGGTGACCGGCTGACCGACACACCACCGACCACCGGAAGACGACGGACCCGCCGGGAGCTGCCCGGCGGGTCCGTCGTCGTGACCCGCGTGGCCGGACCGGCGGCCGGGGAGGGAGCGCCTACCGCCCGGCCCGCTGATCCCAGTCGATCCGGTAGTGCTTCAGGCGCGCGTCCACCTTCACCAGACGCATGCCGACGGCCGTCATGACGCGCTGGGACGCGAGGTTGTCCAGATCGGTGTCGCCGTGCACGCAGCGCACGCCCTGGTCGCGGGCGAACAGAAGCAGTGCGCGCAGCGCCTCGGAGGCATAACCCATGCCCTGCGCCGAGGGGACGAGGCCGTAGCCGATCGTGACCTGCCCGTTCTCGTCCGGCGCGCCGTGGAAACCCAGCCCGCCGATCACCAACCCGTCCTCGCGGCGCCGCATCTCGTACGAACAGAACGGGCTGGGGTCACCCGTCGTCGCACAGGTGTCGAGGAAACGCTCGGCCGCGGCCATCTCGCCGGGGGACGGGTACCCGGGCGCCCAGTGGGCGCCCTCTCCCGGCACGCCCGCCATCACCCGCAAGGCATCGGAGGCGCTCATCGGGCGGAGGAGGAGGCGGGAGGTCTCAAGGTCGGTCATGACCGAGTGAATTATCACGCGACCCCGAAGCGCGGCACCCGGATTGCGCGGTGGCGGCGGCGGTGTCGCTGGTCGACCTGCGCGTAGCAGTGCTACGGTAATCGCGTTAGCGTTGATTCTTTCGGGTCTGAATTCACGGCCGCCCGGAACAGGGGAGTACAGCCATGAGCGAGCAGCACGCCACAGCACGCCGGGTGGCGATCGTCACCGGAGGTTCCCGGGGAATCGGCCGTGAGAGCGCCGAGCGGCTGGCGTCCGACGGATTCGCCGTCGTCATCAACTACGCGGGAAACCGGGCCGAGGCCGAGTCGGCGATCGCGGCGATCACCGCGGCGGGCGGGCGCGCCATCGCCTTCCGGGCCGACGTGGCCGACGAGGTCGCGGTCTCGGCCCTCTTCGATGCCGCTGAGGAGTCCTTCGGCGGCATCGATGTCGTCGTGCACGCGGCGGGCGTGATGACCCTCGCGCCCCTGGCCGACATCGATCTGGACGCTCTGGACCGGATGCACCGCACCAACATCCGCGGGACGTTCGTCGTGGACCAGCAGGCGGCACGCCGCCTGCGCGAGGGCGGGGCGATCATCAACTTCTCCAGCTCCGTGCTGGCGCTGGCACTGCCGGGCTACAGCGCCTACGCGGCCACGAAGGGCGCGGTCGAGGCCGTGACGCTGATCCTGGCCCGGGAGCTGCGCGGGCGGGACATCACGGTCAATGCGGTCGCCCCCGGGCCGACCGCCACCGCCCTGTTCCTGGAAGGAAAGGACGAGCAGACCATCGCGAGTCTGGCCGACCGGACGCCGCTGGAACGTCTGGGCACGCCGCAGGACATCGCCGAGGTGGTCTCCTTCCTCGCCGGTCCTGCCCGCTGGGTCAACGGCCAGGTGCTGCGTGCCAACGGCGGCATCGGCTGACCGGCGCGGGCTCCGGCCCCGGAGTCCCGGCCGTCACGGACGCGCCCCCGTCTCGTGTGCAGTTGAGCGCGCCGGGGGCGGCCGGTGCTCCCTCTGCGTGATCGGGCGCACCGGGGCCGGCCTGCGTCTTTTCTGTGCGGCCGAGTGCGCCGGAGCCGACGTCGGCCTGCGCTCCTCTCGCGCGGTCGAGCCCACCCGGATCGGGCTGTGTCCCTCGTGCGGTCGAGCCCACCCGGATCGGGCTGTGTCCCTCGTGCGGTCGTCCGGCATCCGTTGGGGCGCCTTTGATAGCGTCCGAGCGATGAGCACACGAGCACGCATTCTGGAAGTCGCGGCGCGGCTGATCGCGGAGTCCCCGGACGGGGACATCTCCACCCGGGCCGTGTGCGAGGCCGCGCAGGTGGGTGCCCCGGCGCTCTACCGCCACTTCGGCGACAAGGAAGGCCTGTTGTCCGCGGTGGTGGACCACGGCTTCGACCAGTACCTGGCGACGAAGCGGCAGCGCGACGAGAGCACGGACCCCATCGCGGACCTGCGCAACGGCTGGGACATCCACGTCGAGTTCGCCCAGCGGAACCCCCATCTCTACCGGCTGATGAATTCACCGGCCATGCGCACTCCGCCGGCCGCGGCTCTCGAATCCCACCGGATCCTCACCAGGGATCTGGAACGGGCCGCAGCCGTGGGCAAGTTGCGTCTGGCCCCCGAACTGGCCGCGCAGATGGTGATGTCGGCCAGTGTCGGCGTGGCGCTGATGCTCGTCGCCCGCCCGGCCACCTTCCATGATCCGGGCATGTCGCGGCGGGTGCGCGATGCCGTGCTCGCCGCGGTCCTCACCCCGGACGTGTCCGGCGCATCCGCAGGCGCGGACGATACGGGGGCTGCCGTGTCCGAGGCCCAGGTGCCGTCCGCGGCGGCCCGGCTGAACGCACTGCTGCGGCAGTCGCCCGACCCGGCGCTCAGCACCGCTGAGGGCGCTCTCCTGACGGAATGGCTGAACCGCCTGTCGAACGTCCCCCACGATCGCTGACGAGCTCGTGCACGCCAGGCGGTGAGACGTTCAGCTCGTGATCGTTCATCAGGGCCGTGTGATGGGAACACGACTCGTGCCGCGACCAACCGCGACCATCCGAGACCGGAGGATCAGGGGTTCGTGGCCCGGCTCGGTGACATGCGGCAGCGGCGGCGCGTCGAGGACATCAGGGGAGGCCGAATGGCCCGGCCCCATCACGTGGTTGAGCATTCAGGCGGCCTGTCACGGTTCCCGCGCGCTGGTCGGGGCGACCACGACAGGCCGCGTCCCGATCAGAAGAGGCCGCCTCCCGCACGGATGGACTGGCCGGTGATCCAGGCACCGTCCTCCGAGGCGAGGAAGGCGACAATCGCGGCGATGTCGGTGGGTTCTCCGAGCCGTCCCAGGGGTGTTTGCGCACGAGTCGCAGCCAGCGCTTCGGCGGTCGCCCCTGCTTCCAGGGCGTCGGTGCGGGTCGCGCCGGGCAGGACGCTGTTGACGGTGATCCCCCGCGGGCCGAGTTCCTTGGCCGCCGCCAGCACGAGCTGCTCGCCGGCCGCTTTGCTGGCCGCGTACAGGCCGCTCGCCGGCCGTGCCGTCACCGTCGCACCGCTGGAGATCACGATGATGCGGCCCTTGTCGCGTATCCGGTGGGCGGCCTCACGCAAGGCCAGGAAGGTGGCACGCGCGTTGGTCACGAAGACCTGTTCGAAGTCCTCATCGGTGGTGTCGGCCAGGGAGGCGAACCGCGCGATGCCCACGTTGCCGACCAGGATGTCGAGCCCGCCGTAAGCCCGCTCCGTCTCCTCGAACAGACCGCGCAACTGCTCCGGGTCGGACACGTCCGCGCGTACCGCCGTTGCCTGGCCGCCCGTGCGCCGCACGGTGGCCACGGCCTCCGCAGCCGCATCGGCGTCGGAGCGGTAGTTCACCACGACTCGCGCCCCATCGGCGCCGAGCCGTTCGACGATGGCCCGGCCGATGCCACGCGACCCTCCGGTGACCAAAGCGACTCTTCCGGTCGGCATGTGCGCTCCATTCGTCGGCGTGATCCTCGGATACTAGCCAGCACGTGCAGGGTGGCGGTGGCGCGTGGTGACCTTGATCGTTGATCGCGCGGACGGCGGACGGCGGACGGCGGACGGGGGACGGGGGGAAACCGTGCGTGTGCAGAGCCGTTCGAAGCCGGCGGATCACGTGCTGGTGCGCAACGCGATCGCTGAACTCGTCAGGGGGAGAGGCTCGTTGTGGCACGAGCGGCACGGTTCCGTGCTCACGGCGCGCCCCGGGGAGCGGGCCGTGGGTGCCGGAGCGACGTGCGAACCGTCCGTCGTGCGGCCGAAGGCCGGGCCTTGCGCCTGGCCTTCGGCCGCACGACGGCAGTTCCGACGACACGACCTCTCGGCGCGATGCGCCTAGGACCGCGCCGGATCCCTGTCGAAGTCCCCGTCGAAGTCCCCGGAGAAGGCCGCCGCCATCCGCAGGTGACCGGTCGCCTCCGCGCTCCGCCCCTGGCGCTCCAGCGTGCGGCCGAGCATCAGCCGCGCGTACGGCTCGACCGGGTCGCGCTCCAGAACCGCCCGGAGCTCCGTCTCGGCCCTGCCGAGCCGAGCCGAGTGGAAGTAGGTCCGGGCCAGCAGCAGCCGCGGGGACACCTGCTCCGGTACCTCCTCGACCAGACCCTCCAGAATCCGGGCGGCCGTCATGTACTCCTTCGCTTCGAAGAACATCTGCGCACGGTCCCACCGGTCGGCGGCCGTACCGAACTCGAAGTAGGTGTCGCTCACTTGTCCTCCTTGTTCACGGACCGTCCCCGGGTCCGCCCGGTGCTGAGCCGGCTGCACGCTCAGCTGTTCTCTGCTCACACGAACATGCCCCATCGGTTGAATATTCCACTAAATAATCGGCGTCGGTACCGGCACCCGGCGTTCGTGCGGGAATAGGTTGAGGGCCATGAGCAATCTCGATCGCCAGGCCGCACTCTCCGTCTGTGGAGGACGGGGCTTCGTCGTCGCCGAGCCCGTACGGGAACTCCTCAGCCCGCGCCACGTCCGGCTGGGTGAGTCCACCGAGGTCCGCAGGCTGCTGCCCAACCTGGGTCGCCGGATGGTCGGCGCATGGGCCTTTGTCGATCATTACGGCCCCGATGACATCGCCGGCGAACCCGGGATGCAAGTACCGCCCCATCCCCACATGGGCCTGCAGACGGTCAGCTGGCTGCACGACGGCGAGGTCCTGCACCGCGACAGCCTCGGCAGTCTCCGCACGATCCGGCCGCGGGAACTGGGGCTGATGACCTCCGGCCGGGCCATCAGTCACTCCGAGGAGAGCCCCGCGTCGCATGCGAGGTTTCTGCACGGCGCCCAACTCTGGGTCGCCCTGCCGGACGCCCACCGCCACGCCGAGCCGCACTTCCAGCACCACACCGACCTGCCGACCGTGATCGCCCCCGGCCTCACCGCAACCCTGATCCTGGGCGAACTCGACGGCGCCACCTCGCCCGGGACCACGTACACGCCGATCGTCGGCGCCGACCTGGCCCTGTCCGGCGGTGCCGAGGCCCGCCTGCCGCTCGACCCCGACTTCGAGTACGCGGTGCTCTCGATGTCCGGCCGGACCGTGGTCGACGGCGTACCCGTGCTGCCCGGCTCCATGCTCTACCTGGGCTGCGGCCGCACCGAACTGCCCCTGCGCGCGGATACCGACGCGGGCCTCATGCTCCTCGGCGGCGAGCCCTTCGAGGAGGAGATCGTCATGTGGTGGAACTTCATCGGGCGTTCGCACGAGGAGATCGAGGAGGCTCGACGGGAGTGGACCGAGGGTTCGCGCTTCGGCGAGGTGCACGGTTACGCCGGCGACCGGCTGCCCGCCCCGGTGGTGCCGCCGGTGGCGCTGAAACCTCGGGGAAGAGTGCGCTGACCTGGCGCACTGGCGCGTGGGAAGCGTCCGTCGCCGCTTGCCGCTGTCCTCTCGCCGACGCCGTGAGGGGGCAGGCTGCGCCGGTCGTGTGAGCCGATGCACGGGAGGGTCGGCTGATGCCGGTGCAGGTTCCCGAGACCACGTCTGATCGAACACCTGTTGCCCCTTTGGTGGCGGACGCCGACCGTCGTCCGTGCCCGCCGGTGTGCGGTGGGTGCGTGCAACAAGGGTGAGCCGCAGCATGTGCGATGACCGGAGCGGTGCTTCCGGCTCCACTGCCGGTGCGCCGCCGGGTACGTAGCGGGGGAGCCGCCTGCTCGCCGATGACCTCGCCGGTGGACTGCCTACCCGGACCTGGCCGGACGTCCCTACGCCCACGTGCACCGGACCATCCGGCACACGGTTGTCACGATGCGCACCACTCAGGGGCGACGAACCTCTCTGTCACCACCATTGCCGACGGCAACGCACCTCGCTATGTTAATCGAAAATCACATCTGTGTGACAAGATCGATCACGCGTGGATCGTGCAACTCGTAAGTCTGGGAAGCCATCTCGAACCATCTGGCCCATCAGGGAAGCAGGTAAGTCAATGGAAAATCTCAGCAGGCGAAAAATTCTGTCCCTCGGTGTCGCACTCGGCCTCGTGGGTGTGGCGAACCCCGCCCGGGCGTGGGCGTCGACAGGCTCGGTGACTGGAGCCACCGCGGGGACCGGACCGGCGTGGATCTGGGACGACTTGGCGGACCCGCTGATGGTCTCGATGCTGGAGAACGGCCATGTGCCGACGATCAACACCGCATGGGCGTCGTGGGTGAACAACAACGACGCGCTTCCCAGCGGCGTACCGGCCGAATTCGCCGCCTACCTGGGGCAGGTCAACCAACTGCCCTCCTGGGCCGACCCCGTCAAGCTGGCCCGCGCCGCCGACTTCAACCGGCGCAGGGACACGTACCTCTTCATGCTGTACGGCCTGGGCAGCGGGATCATGAGCACCGTGATCCCGCGCGAGGCCAAGAGCGTCTACTGGTCCGCGGGTGGCGCCAACATGCAGGACCGGGCGGCCAAGACGTTCACGTTCGGCTACGACCTGTCCCAGTTGGGAGCCTTCGAGCCCACGGGGCAGTTCGTCGTCACCGCCAACAAGACGCGCGTGGTGCACGCTGCGGTGCGTCACCTGCTGCCCCAGTCGCCGCACTGGCGGGCGGTCGCCGACGAGACCATCCCGATCAGCGCGGCCGACATCCTGGTCACCTTCCACAGCCTGGGCACCTACGCCCACAGGAAGCTGGTCGAGTGGAAGATCCCGTTCCCGGCCGCGGACCAGGAGGCGTTCCTGCACTCGTGGCAGGTCGCCATCCATCTGCTCGGTGTGCCGGACGAGTACATTCCGCAGACCTGGGCGGAGGCCGAAGCGCAGTCGGCGCAGGTGCTGACCCCGATCCTCACTCCGTCGACCGAGGGCATCGCGCTGGCCGAGGAACTGCTCGGCCTGACCGCACAGATCGACCTCGGCGTCACGCGCGGGTTCCTGAACGAGTTCGTCCGCTACGTTCTCAGCGACGAGGTCGGCGACTGGCTGGGGCTGAAACGCGACTACGTGGCGGCGGCCCTGGTCCGCACCGCATGGCCGGCGTACATCCTGTTCCGTGAGGGGCTGTCGCCCGTCATGCCCGCCACGTTCTACACGGTCGACCAGTTCGTGCGTGCCCTGGCCATGCTGTTCCTCAACAAGGGCTCCTCCGGGACCACCACCCCCATCACCATCCCCACCGGGAACAGGGCGGCCTGAGCCGCCGATCCGCTCCCATCGGTGCCCGCCCCGCCGGAGACGAGCCGAGGGGCGGGCGTCAGGGGGACTTTCGCGCGAGGCGTCCCATGACGCGGCGTCTCGTCGCGTGCCGGGTTCCGACGGCCGTTCAGAGACCCAGGGCGGCCACGACCAGAACGGTCACGGCCTCACGGTGGTCAGGGCTGTCCCGCCACCGCAGTCTGCGTCCCGCCTCGACCGCCACGCCGAAGCCCGCGTGCACCAGCACCCGGGCCTGGCGTGGGTCCAGCTCCGGACGGGCCAGCCGCAACTGCTGCTCCCAGACGGCGATGTGTTCCCGCTGTGCGAGGACCAGAGGACGCCGCAGGTCGGCGGGCAGGCCGGCGAGCTCGGCCTCGGCAACACTGTTGAGTTCGGTGTATTCAAAGCTGTAAGCCACATATGTCGCCGTCAGTGCGACGATGGCCTCGTGCGGGCCGGCCACCTCGTGCAGACTCCGCTCCACACCCTGGGCCAGCAGTCCCGCCGCCTGGAGGCACGCCGCCGTCAGGATGTCGATCTTGCCGGGGTAATGGCGGTAGAGCGCGGACGGGGTCAGTCCCACCGCCTCCGCGATCTGTCCGTTCGTGACGCTGGCGAATCCGTCCCGAGCGAACAGCGGGATGGAGGCCGCGAGGATCTCCGCGCGGCGCGTGCGCGGCACCGGCTGGGCGGGCAGCTCGACGGGGTGCGCGCCCAGCCCGCCTGCGGCGGGATCACTCGCGGCCACGCGCAGCGCGGACGCCAGCAGCAGGTCCTCGGCCCGGCGTTGGGCGATGGACGTGTGATGCATCGTGATGGACCCGATCGCACCGAGGGCCGCCATGGCCCGCAGGCGCTCGTCGGGCAGTGGGTGCTCGCGCTGCACCGCCTCGTCGACCCGCGCGACGAGGCGGCCGAACTTCACCCCGAGCCGCCGGCGGTCCTCGCGGCTGAGGTAGCGGGCCTCCCATCGGTACACGCCGCCCGACGCGCGATGAGCGACGGTGATCCGGGTGATGGCGGTGAGCAGATCCGTCAAGGACGCCCCGGACGGCACCTCGGCGAGCGCGGCGACCAGTCCGTCCACCATGACGTCGGCGCACTCGGCGAACAGTGCGTACTTGTTCGGGAAGTGCCGGTAGAGGGCGGCCGCGGTGATACCCACGCCTGCCGCGACCTCCTCCATGGACGTCGCGTGGTAGCCGCGCTCGCTGAAGACCCGTCCGGCCGCGTCGACGATGAGCTGCTTGCGGTTGCGAGGCCGCGTGGCCGTGGTCGGATCGGCGGTCGCGGCCGAACGGGCGGACGGGGAGGCGGGGGCCATGCGGATCAGTCAATCACAGGTCGTCAGGAGGCCGGGTGCCCCCGGCGCGGACCGCGCAGGACGTAACTCCCCCATCACTTCCCCTGCGATTTTCCTGTCCCGCGACTCACTCCCGACCCACTCCCGCATCACCTCCGCTGTGATTTTCCCGTCCCGCGACGTGAACGGCTCGCGCCCATCGCCGACGCGGCAGACGGCAGGCGGCTGTCCGTACTCCGGGGGGGGACATGCCGTCCGGCACCGCCGTTCCCGGTGCCGGAGCGGCCGGTCAGGTGAAGGTGAGGACCGGCTTGACCACGCTGCCGTCCCGCATGGCGGCCACGGCCGCGTCGATGTCCTCGAACGGGAACGTGGTGACCAGCCGACCGAGCGGGAAGTGGCCACGCCTGTGCAGGCCGACCAGCTCAGGGATGAAGCGGCCGGGGTCGGAGTCTCCCTCGATCACCCCATGGACGCGGACGCCCTTGGAGAGCAGGCCCATCACGTCGAACGTCACCTCACCGCCGAGGCCGAGGAGGGCGAGGTCGCCGCGCGGGCGCAGCGCGGAGACAGCCCGGCGGGCCATCTCCGGACGGCCGGTGGTCTCCACGACGTGGTGCGCACCACCGCCGGTGAGGTCGCGCAGCGCCGCCACCAGACCGTCCCCGGGGGGCAGTGCCGCCTTGGCGCCGAGTTCGACGGCCAGGGCGCGGCGGGAGGCGACCGGGTCGACGGCCACCACCGGGTCGCAGCCCACGGCCACTGCGGCCATCAGCGCGCTCAGGCCCACCCCGCCCGCGCCCAGGACGACCAGCGAGGAACCCGGTTCCGGGCGGAGCCGGTTGAGCACGGCGCCGGCGCCCGTCTGGCCGCTGCAGCCGAGCGGCGCGACGACCGGGGCCGGCAGGCCGGAGGGCACCTTGACCACGCCGCGTTCGTGGACGACGGCGTACGTGGCGAAGCTGGACTGGCCGAAGAAGCCGGCGCGCAGCGGTGTGCCGTCGAGGGAGAGCGGAGTGGTGCCGTCGTCGCGTCCACCGGAGAAGTTCAGGGTCTGCGCGGCGTGGCAGTAGGCCGGCCGGCCCGTCGCGCACTGATCGCAGGCGCCGCAACTGGCGAAGGTGAGGCAGACATGGTCTCCCGGCGCGACGCCCGTCACCTCCGCCCCCACTGCCTCGACCCGGCCGGCGCCCTCGTGGCCGAAGACCATCGGTGTGAGCTGTCGGGGCCAGGTGTCCCGCATCAGCAGGTCGGTGTGACAGACGCCGACCGCGGTCATCCTGATCAGTGCCTCGCGCGGCCGTGGATCCTCAAGGTCTGCGTCCCGGACGGCGAACGGGGCGCCCGGAGCCTCGGTGACCGCCGCGCGGACGCGCCTCACGAGCTCTCTCCGGTATGCGGGGTTCCGGGGTCGCGCTCAAGGAAGAAGTAGTAGAAGGGGCCCTCGGCGGGAACCCCCTTGGCGTTCATGATCCCCATCAGCGTGGTGTCGTCCACCTGCTTGAAGTGGTCGAAGACCGGCCGGCCGTCGTAGACCATGGTGGCCGTCGCCTCGCCGCGGAACTCGACGGTCCACAGGCTGGCCTCGCCCTGGCCGAGCTCGCGGTTGGAGTACAGCTCGCCCGCCGCGTTGCGGCAGATCAGCGGCTTGGCGTCGTGCACGGCGGCGAACGTCTTGCCGTACCAGTCGGCCTCCGCCAGCATGCCGTCGAGGGGGTGGCCGGTGCGGAACTCGCCGCCCTTCCACTCACCGAGTATCTCCTCGGGACGGACGGTGGCCAACGCCGCCCAGATCTCGTCGAGTTCGAGGGGGGCGACCTGGCCGTCCCTCTCGCGGAGCTCCTGGAACCGGGCGCGGGCTTCGTGCACGTTCATGCGGGTGTCCTCTCGTCGGTGCTGAACCACAGAGGCGGAACGTCAGGATGTCGCCGGTGCGCGACGCGCCGGAGACGGTCGCCCCGATTGCTGCCGACGCGGCGGAGCACGGTGCCCCGCCGCGTCACCGGGACGTGCGCTGAGCGGATCCCCCGGGGGCGGAGGTCCGCGCGAGGGAGGGGGGCCGGAGGGAAGCGCGCCGGAGGAACGGGAGCGCGGGGTCGCCGGTGACCGCGCCGGGGTGCCCCACGGTGCCGAGGCACAGCAGCACGTGGCGCTCCGCGACCTCCTCCGCAGTGAGCGGGCCGTCCGCGCGGAACCAGTTGGCGACCCCCTGGCACATGATGAGCACCGAACGCACCGCGTCGGCCGGGATCGGTGTGGTGAACACGCCCCGGGCGCGTCCCGCCTCGACCGTGTCCAGCAGCATGTGTTCGAGGTAGTCGCGCAGGGCGACGTAGCGCGCCCGGTTCTGCGGCTCCAGGCTGCGGATCTCGGTGTCCAGGAAAGCCAGCTGCTGACGGTGGGCCATATAGAGCACGATCGACTCGACCATGCCGCAGATGCGCGCCAGCGGATCGTCCCCGGCCTCCCCGGCCGCGGCCCGGCAGCGGTCCAGGACATCCTTGATCGACGTCTCCAGCAAGGTGGCCAGCAGAGCCTGCTTGTTCTCGTAGTGGTAGTACAGCGCGGGTACGGTGACGCCGACCCGGCCGGCGATGTCCCGGACCGAAGTGCCGTGGTAGCCGTGTTCGTTGAAGGCTTCCATGGCGTGCATCAGGATCGGGTGCAGGTCGAGCGGTCCGTAGGAGCGCCAGTGCTCCGCTGGGGGCGTGGTGTCCTGGCTCGGCTCGGTGTTCAACGACTCTCCTCGGGACGGGCGGTGGTCGGCGACATCGTACGGCCGTGGGTCCGAGACATCTCCTTCGTGATGCTTAGCGATCGATCAGGAAAACCTGACGATCGACGTCCGGTCTGCTCTCAATTCCCCGATGTGAATCCATAAAAACTAGTGTTGCACAGGGAGTTGACCGACCGGCACCGCGCTCCTACTTTTTAGCGAACGCTCAGTAAGGACCCGGTTGGACGGCGATGAGCCTGTCGTGCACCGAGAAAGGAACGCATGAGCCATCACTCCTTCGGCCCTTCCGGCCGTGACGTGACGGGCCCGCTGGACGGCGTGCGCGTGGTCGAACTGGCGGGGATCGGTCCCGGTCCGTTCGCCGCGATGCTCCTTGCCGACCTGGGCGCCGACGTGGTGCGCGTGGACCGCCCCGGCCCCTCGCCGCTCGGTGGCGATCCCGCCCGCGACGTGACCAACCGCAACAAGCGCTCCGTCCTGATCGACCTCAAGTCACCCGAAGGTCCGGAAACGGTGAGGGCGTTGGCGGCGCGCGCCGAGATCCTGGTGGAGGGATACCGGCCCGGTGTCGCAGAGCGGCTCGGGGTCGGCCCCGAGGAGTGCATGGCCGTCAACCCCGCGCTGGTGTACGGCCGGATGACCGGCTGGGGCCAGCGAGGACCCCTCGCGTCCCACGCCGGACACGACATCGGCTACATCGCCACCGCCGGCGTCCTGTCGATGATCGGGGCGCCGGACGGACCGCCCGTCTTCCCCGCCAACCTGCTCGGCGACTACGCGGGTGGCTCCCTCTATCTGACCACCGGCGTCCTCGCCGCGCTGCTCACGGCCCGCGCCACCGGCCGTGGCCAGGTGGTGGACGCCGCGATCGTGGACGGCGCCGCACACCTCACCGCCATGTTCTGGGGCATGCTCCCCGAGGGCACCTGGCAGGACACCCGCGGCCGCAACCTGCTGGACGGCGGCTGCCCCTACTACGCCGTCTACGAGACCGCCGACGGTGGCTGGATGGCGGTCGGCGCCCTGGAACCGCAGTTCTACGCGGTGTTCGTCACCCTGCTGGGTCTGGACGGCGAGGACCTGCCGGACCGTGCCGACCCGCGCAACTGGGACGAGCTGCGGGCCGCGTACACCACCCGGTTCAAGTCCGCCACCCGCGAGGAGTGGACGGCTGTCTTCGAAGGCACCGACGCCTGCGTCGCGCCCGTGCTCTCGTTGCACGAGGCAGCGGGTCATCGGCACCTGACCGGACGTGGCACCTACGCCGAGGCGTACGGCATCACCCAGCCCGCTCCAGCCCCCCGTTTCTCCGGCACCCCCGGCACCCTCCGGCTCCCCCCGGCCGTCCCCGGCGCGCACACCCCCGACGTCGCCCGCGACTGGGGTGTTCCCGAACTGCTGAAGGACCACTGCTGATGGAACTGTCCTCACCTCTGACGTACGCGGGCGACCCGCGCGTCGCCGCGGACCGGGCCGCCGCCCTGGAGTCCGCGGGCCTCGACGCCGTCTGGGTGGCCGAGGCATACGGCTTCGACTCCCCGACGATCATGGGATACCTCGCCGCGAAGACCGAGCGGATGCGGATCGGCTCGGCCGTCCTCAACGTCTACTCGCGCACCCCCGCACTGATCGCCCAGACCGCGGCCGGACTCGACGCCCTCACCGGCGGGCGCGCCGTCCTCGGCATAGGCGCCTCCGGACCCCAGGTCGTCGAGGGCTGGCACGGCCGCCGTTACGACCGCCCGCTGGGGCGCACCCGCGAGGTGATCCAGCTGTCCCGGCGGATCTGGCGGCGTGAGGTGATCGAGCACCACGGCATCACCGACCTGCCCCTGCCGGCCGAGAGGGGCGGCACCCTCGGCAAGCCGCTGAAGCTGCTGAACCACCCGGTCCGCGACGCCATCCCGGTCTACGTCGCGGCGCTGGGCCCGGCCAATGTGCGGATGGCCGCCGAGATCGCCGACGGATGGCTGCCGTTCCTCTACGTCCCCGAGCACGCCGCCAAGGTCTGGGGCCGGTCCCTGGCCGAGGGCGCCGCCGAGCGCGACCCCGCACTCGGCCCGCTCTCGGTCGTGGCGGGCGGCCTGCTCGCCATCGGCGACGAGGCAGAGGCCGTCCGTGACCTGATGCGTCCGACCGTTGCCCTCTACGTCGGCGGCATGGGCGCGCCCGGCCGCAATTTCTACCACGACCTGGTCTGTTCCTACGGCTACGAATCCGCCGCGGCAGCCATCCAGGAGCACTACCTCGCGGGCCGCAGGAAGGAGGCGGAGACCGCCGTACCGGCCGAGTTGCTGGAGCAGCTCTGCCTGGCCGGCCCCGAGGGCTATGTACGCGACCGCGTCGAGGTCTTCCGTGAGGCGGGCGTGACCATGCTCAACGTCACCCCCGTCGGTCCCGATCCCGCTCGGCTGATCGAGCACGTGAGGAGTTGGTTGTGACAGTGGAACGAGACCTGTACGGACCCGACCACGAGGCCTTCCGCGAGACCGTGCGGACCTTTCTCGCCAAAGAGGTGGCCCCGCACCACGAACGCTGGGAGAGGGACGGCGTCGTCGACCGCGAGGTGTGGCGCTCGGCGGGCCGCCAGGGCCTGCTGGGCATGGCCGTCGACGAGGAGTACGGCGGCGGCGGGACCGGCGACTTCCGGTACAGCGCCGTCCTCATCGAGGAGTTCGCCCGCGCCGGCGCGTCCGGGCCGGCCCTGAGCCTGCACAACGACATCGTCGGCCCGTACCTGACCCGGCTCGCCGACGAGGAGCAGAAACGCCGCTGGCTGCCCGGGTTCGTCTCCGGCGACCTCGTCACCGGCATCGCCATGACGGAACCAGGAGCCGGCTCCGACCTGCAGGGCATCCGCGCCACCGCCACCGACCAGGGCGACCACTACCTGCTCAACGGCACGAAGACCTTCATCTCCAACGGCATCCTCGCCGACCTCGTCGTCGTCGTCGCCCGCACCACCCCCGAGGGCGGAAGCGGCGGGCAGAGCCTGCTCGTCGTCGAGCGCGGCATGGTGGGCTTCGAACGGGGCCGCAACCTCGACAAGATCGGCCAGAAGGCCCAGGACACCGCCGAGTTGTTCTTCACCGACGTGCGCGTCCCCAAGGAGAACCTGCTGGGCGAGGAGAACCAGGCCTTCGCCCACCTCATGGACAACCTCGCTCAGGAGCGGCTGGCCATCGCGGTCGGCGCCGCCGCCGCGGCCGAGGAGCTCCTGGACGTCACCACGCGGTACGTCAAGGAGCGCGAGGCATTCGGGAGACCGCTGGCCAAGCTCCAGCACATCCGCTTCGAGATCGCCGAGATGGCCACCGAGACCGCGGTCACCCGCACCTTCCTCGACCGCTGCGTCACCGAGCACAACCAGGGCCGGCTCGACGCCGTGCACGCCTCGATGGCCAAGTGGTGGGCCACCGAACTGCAGAAGCGGATTGTCGACCGCTGTCTGCAACTCCACGGCGGGTACGGCTACATGAGCGAGTACCGGGTGGCCCGAGCGTTCCTCGACAGCCGCATCCAGACCATCTACGGCGGCACCACCGAGATCATGAAGGAGATCATCGGCCGCTCGCTGCTCCGCTGAGGGCTGTCCCCGCGTTCGAGGCTTTCTTCAGATCCGACATGGAAGGCACCCCAAGGTGAGCACCGAAGCATACGTGTACGACGCGATCCGCACCCCGCGCGGTCGCGGCAAGGCCAACGGGGCCCTGCACGGCACCAAGCCGATCGACCTGGTCGTCGGCCTGATCCACGAGACCCTCCGCCGCTTCCCGGACCTCGACCCGACGGCGATCGACGACATCGTGCTCGGTGTGGTCAGCCCGGTGGGCGACCAGGGCGCGGACATCGCCCGCACCGCCGCGATGCTCGCGGGTCTGCCGGAGACGGTGGCCGGTGTGCAGGAGAACCGCTTCTGTGCGTCCGGGCTGGAAGCGGTCAACATGGCCGCGATGAAGGTCCGTTCGGGTTGGGAGGACCTGGTCCTGGCGGGCGGCGTGGAGTCCATGTCGCGTGTTCCCATGGGCAGTGACGGCGGCGCCTGGGCGCTGGACCCGCGTACCAACCACGCCACCGGATTCGTCCCGCAGGGCATCGGCGCCGACCTGATCGCCACTCTGGAGGGCTTCTCCCGGCACGACGTGGACTCCTACGCGGCGCTCTCCCAGGAGCGGGCCGCCGCCGCATGGAAGGACGGGCGCTTCGACCGCTCCGTCGTCCCCGTGCGGGACCGCAACGGGCTGCTGGTCCTCGACCGGGACGAGCACATCCGGCCCGGCACCACCGCCGAGAGCCTGGGCGCGCTCAAGCCCTCCTTCGCCGGGCCCGGCGAACTGGCCGGCTTCGATGCCGTGGCGCTGCAGAAGTACCACTGGGTGGAGAGGATCGACCACGTCCACCACGCGGGCAACTCCTCGGGCATCGTCGACGGCGCCGCCCTGGTCGCCATCGGCAGCAAGGAGGCCGGCGAGCGTCACGGCCTGACCCCGCGTGCCCGGATCGTCTCCGCAGCCGTGTCCGGAGCCGAGCCCACCATCATGCTGACGGGGCCCGCGCCCGCGTCCCGCAAAGCGCTCGCCAAGGCCGCACTGACCGTCGACGACATCGACCTGGTCGAGATCAACGAGGCGTTCGCCGCCGTCGTCCTGCGCTACGTCAAGGACATGGGGCTGAGTCCGGACAGGGGCAACGTCAATGGCGGCGCCATCGCCATGGGGCACCCCCTCGGCGCCACCGGCGCGATGATCCTCGGCACCCTCGTGGACGAGCTGGAGCGCCGCGACCTGCGGTACGGGCTGGCCACCCTGTGCGTCGGCGGCGGCATGGGTATCGCCACCGTCGTCGAACGCCTCTGACCGTCCCGCCCCGCAGCCGTCCGCCTTCACGGGAGACCACAGCCATGGACACCACCGCACGGCCCTCCGCCATCCGCTGGGAAGAGTCCGACGACCACGTCGTCACCCTCGTCCTCGACGACCCGGACCAGTCCGCCAACACCATGAACGCCACGTTCATCGACTCGCTGGACGCCGTCGCGGCGCGGCTGGCGGATGGCCGCGACGCCATCCGGGGCGTCATCGTCACCTCCGCCAAGAAGAGCTTCTTCGCCGGCGGCGACCTGCGCGACCTGATCTCCGTCACTCCCGAGACCGCCGGCGCCTCCTTCGAGGCCGGGATGCGCGTCAAGCGCTCGCTGCGCATCCTGGAGACGCTGGGCAAGCCGGTCGTCGCCGCGATCAACGGCGCTGCCCTGGGTGGCGGTTACGAGATCGCCCTGGCCTGCCACCACCGCGTGGTGCTGGACAGCCCGGCCGCCCGCGTCGGGCTTCCCGAAGTCACCCTCGGCCTGCTGCCCGGGGGCGGTGGAGTGACCCGCACGGTCCGCATGTTCGGTGTGGCGAACGCCCTGCAGAAGGTCCTCCTGGAGGGCACCCAGTACGGACCCGCGCGCGCCCTGGAGGCCGGCCTGGTCGACGAGATCGCCGCCGGTCCGGACGAACTCCTCGCCAGGGCACGGGCGTTCGTCGACGCCCACCCGCAGTCGACGCAGCCCTGGGATGTGCCCGGCCACCGCATCCCCGGCGGCACCCCCTCGGACCCGAAGTTCGCCGCGCACCTCCCCGCCTTCACCGCGATGCTGAAGAGAAGGACGGGTGGCGCCCCCCACCCGGCGCCGCGCAACATCCTCGCCGCTGCCGTGGAGAGTTCCCAGGTCGACGTGGACACCTCTTTCGTGGTGGAAGCCGGATACCTGACCGAACTGGTCACCGGGCAGATCACCAAGAACATGATTCAGGCGTTCTTCTTCGACCTGCAGGCGGTCAACTCCGGTGCCGGCCGCCCGAAGGGCATCGAGCCGCGCAGGGTGACCAAGGTCGCCGTGCTCGGCGCGGGCATGATGGGCGCCGGTGTCGCCCATTCCTGCGCAGCGGCGGGCATCGATGTCGTGCTGAAGGACGTCTCCGCGGAGGCGGCGGCGAAGGGCAGGGCCTACTCCGAGAAGCTGTGCGCCAAGGCCGTCTCGCGCGGCAGGTCGACGCAGGAGAGCGCGGAAGCCCTGCTGGCTCGCATCACCCCGACCGCCGACGTCCGGGACCTGGTCGGCTGCGACGCGGTGATCGAGGCCGTCTTCGAGGACACCGGCGTCAAGCACAAGGTGTTCCAGGAGGTCCAGGAACTTGTCGCCCCGGATGCGCTGCTGTGCTCCAACACCTCCACCCTGCCCATCACCGTCCTCGCCAAGGGGGTGGAGCGGCCGCAGGACTTCATCGGCCTGCACTTCTTCTCGCCGGTCGACAGGATGCCGTTGGTGGAGATCATCAAGGGCGAGAAGACGGGGGACGAGGCGCTGGCGCGCGCCTTCGACCTGGTGCGGCAGATCCGCAAGACGCCGATCGTGGTCAACGACTCGCGCGGCTTCTTCACCTCCCGGGTCATCGGCCACTTCATCGACGAGGGCGTCGCCATGGTCGGCGAGGGCATCGACCCGGCCTCCGTCGAGCAGGCCGCCGCCCAGGCCGGCTACCCGGCCAAGGTCCTCAACCTGATGGACGAGCTCACCCTCACCCTGCCGCGCAAGATCCGCGAGGAGACCCGCCGCGCGGTCGAGGCGGCGGGCCGCAGCTGGGAGCCGCACCCGGCGGACACCGTGGTGGACCGCATGATCGACGAGTTCGGCCGCCCGGGACGGTCCGGTGCCGCGGGCTTCTACGACTACGTGGACGGCAAGCGCGCCGGGCTCTGGCCAGGGCTGCGCGAGCACTTCACCGATCCCGCGAAGCAGCCCGCCGACCTGACCGAGATGATGGAGCGGATGCTCTTCGTCGAGGCACTGGACTCGGTGCGCTGCCTGGAGGAGGGCGTGCTGGTCTCGGTGGCGGACGCCAACATCGGCTCGCTGCTCGGTATCGGCTTCCCGCAGTGGACCGGCGGCGTGCTGCAGTACATCAACGGCTACGAGGGCGGCCTGCCCGGCTTCGTGGCCCGCGCGCGTGAGCTGGCCGGGAAGCACGGCGAGCGCTTCGCCCCGCCCGAGCTGCTGCTGCGCAACGCCGAGCGGGGTGAGACCTTCACCGACTCCTGATCCGGGCCGGGGACGCGCGGCGCCCCCGGCCCGAGTCGGCACTTCCTGAGCACCGACCGGTTCCCGTGGGCAGGGCCGTCCTTCCCCCGGGGCCCGGACCCGCGGGCCGCCCCCACCTCCCGCCCGGCTCCGTCCGGCCCGCCCGCCGGGGCTCCACCGCCCCGGTCTCCCCAGATCTTCCCTTCCGCCCCGTGGAGGCCCCGATGACATCAGCACCCCGCACCACCGGTGACCTGCCCCACGCCCCGGCCGACCGGACCCTGCCGCAGTTGCTGGCCCGCAACGCACGTGAGTATCCCCAACTACCCGCAATCTCCTGGCAGTCGGCCGCCCCCGACACCGACTGGACGACGTTCGGCTGGGCGGAGATCCGTGAGCACACCCGGAGCCTTGCCGCCGGCTACCGGGCCCTCGGAGTCGGCCGCGGCGACCGCGTACTGCTGATGATGTCCAACCGGCCCGAACACTGGCTGTCCGACCTGGCGCTGGTCCGCCTCGGCGCGGTCCCCGTCAGCGTCTACGGCACCGCGGCCCCCGAGCAGATCACCCACATCGCCCGCAACTGCCGGGCCCGTCTCGCCGTGCTGGAGGGGGCTGCCCAGGCGGCCGTGTGGGAGCCGCTGCTGGCCGATGCCGATACCCCGCTGGAGCGTCTGGTGGTGGCCGAGGCGGGTGCGGAAGGCCGCCACTTCCCGTACGCCGCCCTGCTCCGCGAACCGGTGCCGGAGCGGTTCGCCGAGGAACTGGACGCCGCCCGCCCCGAGGACCCGCTGACCGTCGTCTACACCTCCGGCACCAGCGGCGAGCCCAAGGGCGTCGTCCTGACCCACCGTCAGGTGATGTCCAACGCCCTGGCGCTGGACGCCGTGGTGGAGCTGCCCCCGCACGTCGAGCACATCTGCTACCTGCCCTTCGCCCACATCGCCGAGCGGATGCTGGGCATCTACCTGCCCTGCCACCGGGCCTCGCACGTCTACCTCTGCGCCGACCCGTCGGGCGTCGCCGCCGTGGTGCGCAAGGTACGCCCCGCGCAGTTCTTCGGTGTGCCGAGGATCTGGGAGAAACTGTCCGCCACCGTGCGGGGCCTCCTTTCGCTGATGCCGGCCGAGCAGCGGACGATCATCGACCAGGCGTTTGAGACCGCCCGCGCGCACGTCGGGTACCGCGAGCGGGGCGAGAAGCCGCCCGCCGAGCTTGAGGAGCGTTACGCCCGCGTCCGCGAGGACGTACTCCTGCCCATGCTGGCCGCGGGCGGTCTGGACCGGGTGACCTGGTCCGCCAGTGCGTCGGCGCCGATGTCGGTCGACGTGGTGAGGTTCTGGGCCGGCTTCGGCATCGTCATCATGGACGCCTGGGGGCTGACCGAGACCACCGGCGTGGCCACCAGCAACAGCCCGCGGGCCGGATTCCGGCTCGGCTCGGTGGGGCGCCCGGTGGAGTCCGTGGAGATCCGCATCGCCGAGGACGGCGAGATCCTGGTACGGGGCTCGTCCGTCTTCTCCGGCTATCTCCAGCCGGACGGCTCGGTGCGGTCCGCCCTGGACGCCGACGGCTGGCTGGCCACCGGCGACATCGGCCGGATCGATGAGGACGGCTACCTCTGGCTCACCGACCGGAAGAAGGAGATGATCATCACCTCCACCGGCAAGAACATCTCGCCGGCGCTGGTGGAGAACGCGCTCAAGGAACACCCGTTGATCGGCCAGGCCATGGTGCACGGCGACAACCGCTCCTACCTGGTCGCCCTGCTGGTGCTCGACGCGGAGGCCGCGCCCGTCTGGGCCGCGGCCAACGGAGTCGAGGCGAAGGGAGGGCCGGCCGGACTGGCGGAGCACCCCGTCGTCCGGGCGGAGGTGGACCGGGCGGTCGCCGCCGCCAACTCCCGGCTCAACCGCAGCGAGCAGGTCAAGCGGTACGTGCTGCTGGCCGAGGAGTGGGGCCCGGCGACCGGCGAGCTGACGCCGTCGCTGAAGATGCGGCGCCGGGTCATCCGGGACAAGTACGCCGACTCGCTGTCCGGGCTCTACCAGGGCTGAGCCGGGCGCCTCGCCCCTCGCGTCCGCGACCGTGCGGCCATCCGCCCCCCGACCGGGGCGGATGGCCGCACGGTCGCGTCCGGGCCTCTCAGAGGCCGTAGGTCTTGCCGATGACGTCCCGCTGGATCTCGCTGGTCCCGCCGTAGACCGTGGAGACCACAGCGGCCCGCAGGTGGCGCTCCATGTCGAACTCCGTGGTGTAGCCGTAGCCTCCCATCATCTGCATGCCCTCCAGCGCGGCTCGCTTGGCGATCTCGGTGGCCTTCAGCTTGGCCATCGACGCCTCGCGCGGGAACAGCTTGTCCGGCTGCGCGTCACAGTCCAGGGCTGTTTCGCGCACCAGCAGCCGGGTGCACTCGATCTCGGTGGCGAGGTCGGCGATCCGGTGCCGCAGCGCCTGGAAGGAGCCGACCGGCCGGCCGAACTGCTCGCGTTCGCGGACGTAGGCGACCGTGTCGTCGAAGGCGCGGCGCGCCAGGCCCAGCATGTTCGAGGCCAGGAAGAGCCGCTCGTGGTTCAGTCCGGCCATCAACTGTCGCCAGCCGTTGTCCACCTGCCCGACGACCGCGTCCGCGGGCAGCCGTACGTCGGTGAGGAAGACGTCGTTGACCTCCCGGCCTCCCATGGTGTCGATGCGCCGCACGTCCACGCCCGTGGTGCCGGCCGGCAGATGGAACATGGTCAGGCCGCCGTGCTTGTCCTCGCCGGTGCGGGCCACCAGCAGGGTGTACTTCGCGCAGTGCGCGTTGGATATCCAGGTCTTCTGACCGTCGATCACCCACGTACCGTCCGCCTCCTGCCGGGCCTGGCAGCGCAGCGCGCCGACGTCCGACCCGGCCCCCGGCTCCGACATGGCGATGGAGAGCACGTCACCGCGTACGGCGCCGGACAGCACCTCCTGCCGCTGCTGCTCCGTGCCGAACTTCTCGTACGCCTTCGCGGTGATGACTGTGGTGATGAAACCCCCGGCCGGGACCATCCCGTACGAGGTCTCCTCCAGGACGAGACAGGCGTCGGCCAGCCCGCCGCCGGAGCCTCCGTACTCCTCGGGCAGGCACACCCCGAGCCAGCCCAGATCGGCGAGCCTGCCGTACAGCTCGGGGTTGTGGGCCTCGCGGCCGCCCGCTGTCAGCGCGTCGCGCTGCTCACGGGTGCCGCACTCCCGCTTGGCGAAATCGCGGATGGCCGCGACGAAATCGGCCTGGTCTTCGGTGAGGCGACTGCCCATCAGGTCCTCCGGGGTGCGTAGTGTTACGGAGATATGATAAGAGTGTCAACGTATCTTGGCAGGTGTTCGCCGGTATCGTGAGCGTCATGAGAACTGACACGAACGACTCGGGACTCGCCCGGGCCATCGCCCAGCCGGAGGCGGAGGACGGTACGGCGCGGCGGATCCTCGACGCCGCACTGGAGCAGTTCACCCTCCTGGGCCTGCGTCGCTCCTCCGTGGACGACGTCGCCAAACGGGCCGGAGTCTCCCGCGTCACCGTCTTCCGGCGCTTCCAGACCAAGGACAAGCTGGTCGAGGCCACCCTGCTGCGCGAGCTCAACCGGTTCTTCCAGCGACTTGACTCGGCGGTGGCGGCGCTGCCGACCATGGAGGAGCGGGTCGTCGAGGGCTTCGTGGTCGCCCTGCGCCATACCCGCGCCCACCCGCTCTTCGGCGGCCTGCTGCGCCTCGAACCCGAGGTCGTGCTTCCCTATCTGACCGTGCAGGGCGGCTTCTCGCTCTCCGCCACCGTCGCGTACCTGACGGGCCATCTGCGCCGTGCCCAGCAGGCCGAGGGGCGTCCCGACGAGAACCCGCAGCCGGTCGCCGAGCTCATGGTGCGCGTCGCCGTGTCGTTCCTGCTCAACCCCGCCAGTTGCATCGAGATGGACGACGAGGACCAGGCCCGGGCCTTCGCCCGCCGCTACCTGGCCCCACTGCTGGACGCCTAGACCGGCCGGACCGCCCGGGCGGCGGCGGCCGGCCGGTCAGCGGCGCCGGTGCAGCGCCCGGGCCAGCCGCACCGCGCGTTCCCGTGTCGCGGCCGGAACGCCGAAGGAGGTCAGCGCGATCGGCGGGGTGAACCGCTGCACCGTCGTCGACTGCACAGCGGTGAAGGCGCGCAGTCCCTCCTCGCCGTGGATCCGCCCGAAGCCGGAGTCCTGCGAACCGCCGAACGGCAGCGACGGCACCGCCGCGAAGCCCAGCACCGAGTTCACCGACACCGCCCCCGCGCGCAGCCGCGCCGCGATCGCCGCTCCCTCGCGCCCGCTGCGGCAGAACACCGCGGCCCCCAGGGCGTAACGCGAGGCATTGGCCCGCTCCACCGCCTCGTCCACATGGGCCACCGGGTTGATTGCCACGACCGGTCCGAAGGTCTCCTCGGTCATCGCCGCCGCGTCCTCCGGAACTCCGGTCAGCACGACCGGCGCGATGTACGGAGCGCGAATCGACTCCGGCCCGCCCAGCAGGGCCCGCGCACCCGCCGAGACCGCACCGGTGACATGCCGCTCGACGATCGCGACCTGGCCCGGCAGCGTCATCGGGCCGTAGGCGGCGTCCGCCTCGGCACCCGGGCGTAGTGCCTCGGCCCGCTCGACCACCCGTTCGCACAGCTCCGCATGGATCTCACGCACCGCGTAGACGCGCTCCACGCCCGCACAGGTCTGTCCCGAGTTGCTCAGCGCGCCCCACACGATCGCGTCGGCGGCAGCGGACAGGTCCGCGTCCGCGGTGACGATGACGGCGTCCTTCCCGCCGCATTCGGCGAGGAACGGCGTCAGCGTCTCGGCACACACCGCCATCACCTTGCGGGCCGTCCCCGGCGAACCGGTGAACGCGATCTTGTCGACCCCGGACCGGGCCAGGGCGTCCCCGGTGGACGCCGCGCCGGTGACGGTGGTGAGCAGCCCGGCGTGCTCGGGCACGGCGGCGTCGAACAGTTCGGCCAGCAGGACCCCGGTCCCCGGGGTCAGTTCGGACGGCTTGAAGACCACGGCGTTCCCCGCCGCCAGGGCGTAACCGATCGAACCCATCGGGGTGTACAGGGGGTAGTTCCAGGGGCCGATCACGCCGACCACGCCGAGCGGCCGGTGTACCAGTGAGGCCCGTTGGTGGACGGTGAACAGTCCTGTGCCCACCTTCCGCCGGTGCAGCACGCGTTTCGCGTTGTGGGCGGCCCAGTTCAGGTGCTCCAGCGTGAGCACGACCTCCAGCGCGGCGTCGCCGACCGGCTTGCCGGTCTCCTCGGCGATGGCGCGGGCCATGGCGTCCAGGTCGGTGGCGAGGGCCTTCTTCCAGCGCAGCAGGTGGTCACGGCGCCGGGACGCGGGCAGCGCCGCCCAGCCGGCCTGGACGGTCCGGGCCCGAACTGTGGCGCGGGAGACCTCTTCCGGCCCGTTCACCGGGTGTTCGGCGATCGGCTCACCGGTCGCGGGGGAATACGTGGTGAAGGCCGCGGCGCCTGGTGCGGCGGCCGGCGTGGTGTGGGTCATCGGGTCTCCTGATGGGGAATGCGGGGCGGACGACTGCTCCGGAACGGAGGCCCGGGCCGGCGTGGCCTCGTCCAGGAGCGGGGGCGGCGGACGGGAACGTGCCCAGTGCGGAACCGGGTTGTCCGGTCTCCGGCCGAACGGGTGGGTGCGCGTCTTGGTTCTGCGTGGGAACTCCTCCGTCCCCCCGGCCGGCAGGCGGATCCACGCGGTCCGCTGCCAGGGAGCACCCTTGTGAGTCGAAGATACTCAAACTATTGAAGTGTTTCATGGTGCGTCAATACTCCGGACGCAACGGAGAGGCGGAGGTGCCCAAGGCCGCACAACGGTGTCGTCCACACCGGCCATTTCCTTACCGGTGATGAGAAGTGACGGGGCATCCGAGGGGCAGGTGCCACGACTGGGCGGCCGCTGCCGCGGTCGGCGCCGCCCGACCGACGGCGAGACGTGCGACAGGCGCCGCGCTCAGGATGTGAGCGCGGCGCCTGCCTGCGGGGAATGCCCCGGGTGGCGGGGCGTATCCCGTGCGGACTGTCCGGTGCGGCAGGGCCGCTGGACAGGGGTCCTACGGAACGAGCTTCAGCAGCTTGTTCGGCGAGCCGGTGCCCACGCCCGTGAGGACGCCGTTGGTCGCTCCGTTCACCAGTGCGGAGGCGACGGTGGCCGGGGACGCGCCCGGGTGAGCCGTCAGGTAGAGCGCTGCCGCTCCGGAGACGTGCGGGGCGGCGAAGGAGGTGCCATTGCCGGTGTAGGTGGCACTGTCGGAGGAGTTCCAGGCCGCGGTGATGCCGGAGCCGGGGGCGAAGAGGTCGACGGTCGAGCCGTAGTTGGAGTAGCTGGCCCGCGCGTCGGTGCTGGTGGTCGCGCCGACGGTGATCGCGCTTGCCACCCGGGCCGGCGAGTAGTTGGACGCCAGGGCGCCTGAGTTGCCCGCGGCTATGGAGTACGTCACGCCGGAGGCGATGGAGTTCTTCACCGCGTTGTCCAGCGTGGTGCTGACGGCGCCGCCGAGCGAGACGTTGGCGACGGAGTCGGCCACGTGGTTGGCGGTGATCCAGTCCACGCCCGCGATGACGCCGGCGGTGGTGCCGGAGCCGTCGTTGCCGAGGACCCGGACCGCGACGATCTTCGACTTCTTGGCCACCCCGTACGTGGTGCCGGCGGCGACCGTGGCGACGAAGGTGCCGTGGCCGTAACCGTCCTGTGCGGTCGCGTCGTTGTCGACGAAGTCCCAGCCGTAGGAGGCCCGGCCCGCGATGTCCTGGTGGGTGATGCGCACACCGGTGTCCAGGACGTATACGGTCGCCCCGCTGCCGCCGGTGTCGGGAGAGGTGTAGGTGCCGCTCAGTGGAAGGTTCGTCTGGTCGATCCTGTCCAACCCCCAGGGGGCGTTGGTTTGGGTGCCGAGCGCGTGGACCACCTGGTCCTGTTCGACGGAGGCGACATCGGGGTCGGCCGCGAGTCTGCGGGCCTCGCCGCTGGTGAGCGTGGCCGAGTAGCCGTTGAGCGCGGAGGTGAAGGTGCGCTTGACCTTGCCGCCGTACTCGGAGATCAGGTCCTTGCCCTGAGCTGTGCTCGCCTTGAAGCCGGCGTCGCCCTTGAGCGTGACGAGGTAACTGCCAGGGACCGCTTGCGCGGAGTCGGCTCCGAGCACGGTGCCTTCGGCCGGTGCGGCCGTGGCGGGGAGCGCCGTGAGGGCGCCGACGACGGTCGCCGCGGCGGCCGTCGTCGCGATTGCCGCGGCGATCCGCCGCTTGATGGTGCGCACTGCTGCCATCGAGATGAACTCCTTCTGGATCAGGCGCACGCCATGGGTGCGAGCGCGCCCCTGAAACGGATGCGGCACGCGGGTCGGTGCCACAGAGCGACGATGCGCCGACGGCGAGTAGCGCGGCAAGGAATCCCGAGGGGCTGTCATGAACAAGACATAAAGCGTCATTCCTTGTAGCGTCGGGGAAACATGAATGCCTGGGAATGCCCCCAGGGGCACGGCTGTTGAGATGCTGAGGATCGCCGGCTCGCCTCCAATGGGAGAGGGAAAACCTTGTCCGACACCGCAGGGAATGAAGTGAGCGCAGAAGCGCGTCAGTCACGGAAGCTGAGTCGACAGGAGCGCGAAGAGTTCCTCGCGCTGCCGCACATCGGAGTGCTCAGCGTGGCGGCCGAGGACGGTCGCCCGCCGTCGACGCTGCCGACCTGGTATGCCTATGAGCCGGGCGGAAACATTGCGGTCGTCGCCCGAGGGGGCAAGCGCAAGTCACGGCTGATCAGGCAGGCGGGGCTGCTGTCCTTCTGCGTTCAGCGGGCCGAGCGGCCCTATGAGTACGTCACTGTGGAAGGCGCGGTTGTCGCGCAACGACCGCCGAGCAGGGAGGAACTCACCGGCATCGGCCGCCGATACATCGACCCCGCCGACGTGGACGCCTGGGCCGACTGGGAGTTGAGCGGTGGCAACGGCAACGGGGAGCCGGAGTACATCGAGATCCGTCCCGACCGTTGGCTGACCGCGAAGTTCCCTCCGCCGGACGCGTGACAACCGGCGGCCACCCGGTGGGGGAACGCCGACAAGGATCGCCGTGGAGCCTTCCGGCCCGGGCGACGGGCGGGCCGCGTCCCGGCCGGAAGGGACCGTGTCCCGCGTGCAGGGGTGAAGGTCCTCGGTACCCGGCCGCCGTTCGGGGCCGTGCGACTGTGACGTGGGTGCCGTCTCCCGACTGCCAGGCGCCCGGACGATCAAGCGCCCGGACGATCCGAGGATCGGACGATCCGACGCCCGGACGATCAGGCCCCGGTGGCTTGATCGTCCGGACGGCAGTGCCGTTGAGGGATCGCTCGCAGGCGGGGGTCTTCACGCGGCGGCGCTCGCGCGGAGCAGTGGGGTGCGGGTCAGTGGAAGTTCAGGGAGGCGGAGCCCGCGTCGGCGGAGATCGAGCCCGGGCACAGGATGCTGCCGGAGCTCTTCGTCGCGGTGAACGCCTGGTTCAGATAGGTGCGGGTGGAGCCGTCGCGGGTCCAGCTGACGTTCGTGGCACGGTAGCTGCAGGAGATGATGCTCTGCCGCACCGTGATGTCGATGAGGTCGGACGTGGCGGTGCCCGCCGCGTCGTCGAACGTGAGGGTCGGGCTGTTGTTCAGGGTGGCGCTCGCGCCGCCGCTGCAGCTCACGGTGCTGTTGACGGTGCCGTTATCGATGGTCAGGGTGGAAGGCGGGTCCGCGGTGGCGGTGGCGTCGGTCCAGGTGCAGGTGCTGCCCGCGGCCGTGATCACGCCGTCGACCTGCTGAGAGGCCGCGGTGCCCAGGGCGCTTGCCGCGGTGGACGCGCCGGCGGTGACCACGACGACCAGGGCGGTGACGCACGACAGTCTCGTTGTGAGCCTCATGTCACTCCTTCATGCCACGTTCTTGTGGGGGTGTGAGTGAAGCCCCGGATCCACGTCCGTGGTACGAGCGCCGGATCCGGTGCGCAATGGAAGGTCCCACAGGCAGGTAAAAATGTCAGGTGCACGTCAAATAATTGGCCGGATGGTGTCCCTCGGCTCCCGACCGGGCCCGGTCGGGAGCAAGGCCTGCAGACAGAGGGGGGAACTGCGGGGCCTGTCCCGGTGTCCACCAGTCGCGGGTAGCCGTCTCCAAAACCGCGGTCTACCGCTGGACCTACCGCCTCACCTCATGGCTCTACCCCCTGCTGCACAGACTCGCCCCCCCGCCACACCACCACCGCCGAGCACCTGGGACGGGCGGTGATCGCCACCACGCAACTCGACGGCCAGGAACCTCACACACCGCATTGCTGCAGATGCCGGAAACGGGACAGTCCGCGAGAACGACGCAGCCCCGACGGCGCGGCCCACCGGTGGGAGACAGGACCCAACCCTGACCAACCCACTGATGTCGAAGGTCAGTTGACGGACAGCCTTCAGTCGGGGAGGTGGTAGACGGCGAGCGCCGCGGTGTCGTCGGTCAGGCGGTCCTCGCTGTAGGCGAGGAGATCGTGGTGCAGGCGGTCGAGGAGTTCCCGGGGAGGGAGGGGGCCCCAGGACCGGACGCGCTGGGTGAGGGGGTAGAAGGCTCCGGTGGGGTCGCGCGCTTCGGTGACGCCGTCGGTGTAGAGCAGCAACTGGTCGCCGGGGCCGAAGGGGTACTCCTCGACCCGGTAGTCCTCAGTGAGGAGCATGCCCAGGTTGAGGGGCGGCGCGGGGTCGTCCGTCTCCAGCTCCGTGACCCCGTCGGAACGGACGAGCAGGGGCGGGGGATGGCCGCAGTTGACGATGCGGACCACGTGACGGCGGGGAATCTCCGCGAAGACCGCGGTGACGAAACGCTCGCCGATGTCGCTTCCGGCCATGCGCGCGGCTCTGCGGTTCATGCTCGTCTCCGCCCGGCGGGCGATGGCGGCGAGGTCGGGTTCGTCGTGGGCGGCCTCGCGAAAGGCGCCGAGAAGGGTGGCGGCCGTCTCCACGGCGGGGAGCCCCTTGCCACGGACATCGCCGATGACGAGGCGGAGCCCGTATGTGGTGGGGACGGCCTCGTACAGGTCACCGCCGATGCGCGCCTCCGCGGCGGCGGACAGGTAGAGGGCCTCCACCAGAAGGGGACCGACGCGGTGCGGAACCGGGCTGAGCAGGACGCGCTGTGCGATCTCGGCCACGAAACGCACGTTGGCGAGGGTGCGTTCCCGGCGCACCCGGTGGGCGGCCAGGATCGTCCCGAGGACGCCGACCAGAGCGGTGCACAGGTAGGCGGTCACGTAGTGCCGCTCCCACACGTAGCTCACCGGGCGGCCCGCGCAGCACGGAGTGCCGGCCAGAACCCCTTCGAGGACGATCGCGAACGCCGTGATGGCAGCGACGGCAGCGGGGCTGTGGGCGAAGGCGGCGATCACGGGGAGGGCGACGAGGAGGAAGCTCACGGGCCACTGCACGGGCGTGATGGGTTCCAGCACCAGGATGCCCGCGATGTAGAAGGCCGGCAGCCAGCGCATCCATGCGGGTGCGGCAGGCACCGGCGGAGCCCCGCTGTCGGGCCGCGCCGCCGAGTCGCTCGCCGCGCCGGGGCGCCCCGGCCACCTCACCGCGTCCTCCGGTGCGGGGCGAGCGGCGCGAGTACGGACGCTGCCCCGGTGAAGCACGGAGCCCCTGTCCGGCTCGAACGCGGTCGGCGCTCCCGGCGTCCCCACTCACGCAGCCCGTACACGCGGAACTCCTGACACAAGAGGTGGTCAAGATGTCCATCCTGCTGCGCCGCAACGCTCCGTACCGGTCATTGCTCCAGCCCATGGCATGTCAGGTCAGGTCAGGACCGGTACGGTCGACGAGCGACGACGGCATCCTCGGCGACGTACGTCATTGCTCTCGGTCTCACCGCGCGGACCCGTACGGGCCGGTTCCACCCGCACGGGTCCGGCCGGGCCTGCGCCGGCCACCGCGCCGCCCGTTCGCTCGGTGTTTCCGGGCTCCTGCGGGCTCGGAATCCTCCGGAACGGGATGCCCGCGGACGAACTGTCCCACGTCAGATGTAAAAAGGTGGGAAAGCGGGTAAACCGTCGCAGTACGTACGGCATCCTCCCAGGCGTGACGAGCCTGACGGGGACACCCTTCTTCCTGACCACGATCGCGCTGGCCGTGGTCACTGTGCTGCTGCCCCTGCTGCTGTGGAGCCGGGTGCGCGGCCCCGCCGTGACGCGCGGCGCGGTGCGCCTGGTGATGATCGTCCTCGCACAGGCGGCGGCGGTGCTGAGCGTCTTCGTGGTGGTCAACAACACCAACGGCCTGTACGACAGCTGGGCCGACCTGCTCGGCACCGGACACCACATCGTCGCCGCGCCGGACCTCGGACGCGACGGACTCGGGGATCACGAGCGCCTGAGGGACGAGCCGAAGGCCGTCCAGGGTTTCAGCCTGACGCGTGACGCCCGGATGGGCCGGGGCGTCCGCGTCACCCAGCTGAGCGGCCGGGTGTCGGGGGTGCGCGGTGAGGTGTACGTATGGCTGCCGCCGCAGTACCGTCAGCGAGCCTTCTCGCGCCGCAGGTTCCCCGTGGTCGAGCTCCTCGGCGGCTTCCCCGGATCGGCGAAGGCATGGTTCGGCAGCCTGCGGGTGCAGTCGCAGCTGGAGGCCGGGATGCGGAGCGGGGAGATCGCCCCGTTCATCCTCGTCGAGCCGCGGACCAATCTCCTGGCGGGCCAGGACACCGGGTGCGCCAATATGCCGGGTGTCGTGGACGCCGAGTCCTGGCTGAGTGTGGACGTCCGGCGGATGGTGACCGACACCTTCCGTGCGCAGCGTCGTGCGAGCGGCTGGGCGGTGGCCGGGTTCTCGGCCGGGGCACACTGCGCCGTGAAGATGGCGCTCGCCCACCCCGACCGGTACCGGGCCGCAGTGGGCCTCTCCGGCTACAACGACCCGGCAGCCGAGCGAGTCTCCCTGACCGGCCGGGATCCACAGCTGCGGCGCGTCAACAATCCGCTGTGGATCCTGCGCCACGCCCCCACTCCGCCGCGCGTCGCGCTCTATCTCTCGGGCAGCCCCAACGACGGCTATCGCGATGGCCTCGCGCTGCGATCGGCGGCGGTGCCCCCGACGCGGGTGGTGGTGGCCGAGGTGAGCGGGCCGCACACCATCGGACTGTGGGAGCGCCAGGTGCCGTACGTCTTCCGTTGGCTGACGGGCGCACTGCCACCGTTCCGGGACCGGGCCGCTCCGGCGGCGGGCGTGCTCCTGCGGTCCGATCGTGGTCTGCCTGCTCGTGAAGGAGCGGCGGGGCGCTGAGGGCGTCGCCGACTTCGCCCGACCGGCTCCCGCGCGGGCAACGTATCGTCTCTCCGGCGTGGGTGGAGGACGCGGACACCCCTGCAAGGAACCGCAACTGATGTCGCCCGGCCGCTCGTCCTCGGGGCGAGGACAAGTGGAGGGGAAGCCATGGTGGAGCAGGCACGGACGGACAGTGGCGCGACGTCGACGTCGAAAGCGTCCGAGCCCGGGTGGGTGCGGCTCCGGTGGGCGCGCCTCCGGTCGTGGCGGTGGGCTCCGGACAGGGAAGCGAGCGGGAGATCGGCGTGGACGCGGGGGCGGGTGCTCGCCGCCCTCGCCGTGCTGACGGCCGGGCTGCTGGCGTTCCACCGGGCTGTCCCCAACTCCGTGGGCCGCCTGGGCAGTCTGCTCGAATCGTTCCTGCCGTGGCTCGGACTGGTGGTCGTGGCGCTGCTCGGACTGGCGCTGCTGCGCCGCTCGGCCCTCGCGCTGGTGACTCTGCTCCTGCCGGTCGCTGCCTGGACGTACCTCTTCGGCGGATTGCTCCTGCCCGGCGCGAAGTCCGGCGCGCACGACCTGCTCGTGGTGCAGCACAACGTCAGCGACGAGAACGCCGACCCGGCAGGGACGGCCCGCGCCCTGGCCGGCGTCGAGCCCGATCTCATCGCGCTGGAGGAACTGGTGCCCGAGGCGTTGCCGTTCTACGAGAAGACCCTCGCCTCGGACTACCCGCATCACGCGGTCCGGGGCACCGTCGGGCTCTGGTCGAAGCATCCGCTCTCCGACACCCGCCTGGTGGACATCAAGCCGCGGGGCATCACGGAGGAGTGGAACCGTGGGCTGCGGGCCGTGGTCCACACGCCGCACGGCGAAATCGCGGCGTACGTCGCGCACCTGCCCTCGGTCCGCATCCGGGCGAGCGGCCTCGCCTCCTCCTGGCGCGACGAGAGTGCCGGCCTGCTGGGCCAGGCCGTCGCCGCCGAGAAGCTGAGGACGGTGATCCTTCTCGGCGACCTCAACAGCACGGTGGACGAACGTGGGTTGGCCCCGCTGACCACACAGATGAACACAGCGGAAAGCGGCTTCGCCTTCAGCTTCCCCGCGGCCTTCCCGCTGGCCCGCATCGACCAGGTCATGGCGCGCTCGGCGGCCGTCGCCCACATCAAGACCCTGCCCGCCACCGGGAGCGATCACCTGCCGGTCGCTGCCCGGATCACACGGGGCTGAAGACGGGGGACCGGGGGAGCCGTCCGGCAGATGCGACAGCGCGTGCCCGACACCGGAGGGCGACCGGTCGCCGCCGCGGAGAAGCTTCGCCGCGGTGGCCACAGCTCGGTGGAGAAGCTTCGCCGCGGTGGCCACAGCTCGACGGGCTTTCAGTCCCGTTGCCACAACAGCCACATCAGATACAGGCCCCCGAGCGCCCCCGTGACCAGCCCTACCGGGATCTGGAAGGGGGAGAGGACGCGTTGGCCCGCGTAATCGGCCGATGCGAGCAGGACCGCTCCCATCAGGGCCGCGGTCGCGACGGGTACTCCGGTGACGCGCGCGGCGCGGCGGGCGAGTTGTGGGGCCGCCAGGGCGAGGAAACCGATCGGTCCCGCGACCGCGATGGCCATCGCGGTCCACGTGATCCCGACGAGGAGCGTCAGGGCGCGGACGCGCTCCACCCTCACCCCGAGCCCCGCGGCCGTGTCGTCACCCATTCCCATGATCTGCAGCGGTCGGGCCAGGACAGCCGTCATCGCGAGCAGCACGGGGAACACGGCTGCCATGGGGGCGACCTGGGACCATGTGACGGCGTTGAGACTGCCGAACGTCCACGCCTTGGCGCTCTCTGCCGACTCGACGTCGGCGCGGGTGATGAGGAAGTCGTTGACCGACGCGAGCATGGCGCCCACGGCGATACCGGTCACGATGAGACGGCTGCCGCCGGACACCCCGCGCATCGTGGTGATCAGGTGCACCGCGACCGCGGTGGCCAGACCTCCCAGCAGGGCACCGCCTCCCGGCCCCGGACCGGCCGTGCTCCCGCCGATGAGCAGCGCGGCCAGCGCCCCGGTGGTGGAACCGGTGGTGAAACCGATGATGTCCGGGCTGCCCAGTGGATTGCCGGACAGGCTCTGGAAGAGGGAACCAGCCAGCCCGAGCCCGGCTCCCACCAGCAGAGCGGCGCAGATACGGGGCATCCGCTGGCCGAGGACGATGAACCGGTCGATCGCGTCGCCCCCGCCGCCCAGCACATCGAGCACCTGAGGTGCGGTGATGTGATACGTGCCGGTGAACAGGCCCAGCGCGAACAACCCGAGACAGACCAGTACCGAAGCGGTGCCCGTCACCGCGGTACGTCGAGAGAAACGCAGCGACCTGCCATGAGGCAGGAACACGACGGCGTATCCGCCGCGCCGGTTTTTGGTCGTGCTCACAGGCGCACCCCCTTCGTGCGTCGGTTGACCAGCCACATCAGGACCGGTGCGCCGAGAAAAGCGGTCACGATGCCTGCCTCGATCTCGCCCGGCGGTGCGATCAGGCGCCCGACGACATCGCCGGCGAGAAGCAGAGCGGCACCCGCCGGAATCGCGTACCACAGCAACCACCGGATGTCGGGCCCCAGCAGCATGCGCAGTGCGTGGGGAACGACCAGGCCCACGAAGGCGATCGGTCCTGCCGCGGCCGTGGCGGCACCGCACAGCAGCATGACAGCGGTGAACCCGGCCGCGCGCACGGTCCGGGGCCGAAGTCCGAGCGCTGTGGACGCCTCGTCGCCCAGCGCAAGTGCGTTGAACGCGGGACCGAGCGGCAGCGCGATCGCGATCCCGAGCGCTACGAAGGGTACGGAGGCCGCCAGCGCGGCTGTTCCACGGTTCTCCAGAGTGCCCACCACCCAGAACCGGTAGGAGTCGAAGGCCTCGGTGTCGAACATGGTGAGAATTCCGGTGCAGGCGCCGAGCGTCGCCGACAGGGCGGCCCCGGCGAGCACCAGCCGGATGTGTTGCCCGGTGCGGGAACCGCGGGAGGTCAGTCCGTAGACCGTCAGGGCCGCGCCGACGGCACCCGCGAAGGCGAACCAGAGGTAGCCCGAGGTCTGCGTGATCCCGAAGGCGGAGATGGCCACGACGACAGCGAAGGAAGCTCCGGCGTTCACCCCGACGAGTCCGGGTTCGGCCAGAGGGTTGCGAGTGATGGCCTGCATCACCACGCCCGCGACACCCAGGGCCGCACCCACGACGCAGGCCAACACGGTGCGAGGCAGGCGCAGTTGCCAGACGATCACGCTCTCCGCCGTGCCGTCCTTGGCGAGCAGTGCGTGCCAGACGCCTTCCGGCGGGATGCTTCGGGAGCCGGCGCCCAGACTGATCAGGGTCAGAACCACCACGACGAGCAGGCAGACGAACCAGCCCGCAGTCCGCTGCGAGGTGCGCCGGAAACGTTGCTGTTCGGCAGGGACCGGCGGCCGTGCGGGCGTTCGCTGAGGCAACAGCATCGTTCTGGCGATCTCCGTGCGGGAAGCGGGGCGGTGTGACGCAGCGCACGGACCATCCGGCGTGGCGTTAAGTTAGGTAAGCCTAAGCTATCCGCCATGACGAGATCGATCTACCTGCCCGTCCGGTTGGCCGCGGGCCTCGTGCTGGGTGGCCTCCTGACGCTCACCGGCTGTTCCGGCGGCACAGCGGACACCGCCGATGCCGGTGCCTCAGCCAAGGCGGCCACGCCCGCAGTCCACACCGCACCCCGCTCCGTTCCCGATGGCATGGGAAGCGGCGCCAAGGACGGTGTCTTTCCCCGCACGGTCAGCCACTTCGAGGGCAAGACGACACTCGAAGCCGCACCGAGGAAGGTCGTTGTCATCTCCACCGGGCAGGCCGACGCCCTGCTGACGCTCGGCATCGTGCCGACGGGCTCCACGAGGGGGGACGGGGCCGATCTGATACCGCCCTACCTGAAGTCGTCCTTCCCCGAGGATGCCCAGCAGCTCGAAGGTGTCGCCGACGTCGGATCCCGCTTCGAGCCCAATCTCGAAGCCATCGCGAACCTCGACCCCGACCTGATCCTGATGAACATCGCCGGCAAGGATGCCAAGGGCCTGTACAAGTCACTGAGCAACCTCGCACCGACCGTGGCCACGCAGGGCACCGGCCTCTACTGGAAGCAGGACTTCCTGCTCCTGGCCGACGCCGTCGGAAAGACGGAGGAGGCACAGACCTTCCTGACGGACTTCCACGCTGACGCCGCCGCTCTGGGGAAGCGGTTGAAGAAGCCGGTCAGCGTTTCCTTCCTGCGCATGAACGGTGATCGGCTGCGGGTTTTCGGGGTGCCGTCCTTCACCGGAAGCATCGCTGAGGACGCGGGACTCGGACGCCCGGAAAGCCAGACCTTCGACGACACATCACAGGACATCAGCAGCGAGAAGCTGGACCGTGCCGATGCCGACTGGATCTTCTACGGAGTGCAGGGCGGCGCCGCGAAGGCGGCACCACTGACCAAGGCTCCCCTGTGGCCGACGCTCGGCGCCGTCAGCAAGAAGAAGGCTGTCGCCGTCGACGACGACATCTTCTACCTCAACACCGGCCCCGCTGCGGCACGGCAGGTGCTGGCCGAGCTGAAGAGGAGCCTCGCAGCGGGTTCGTGACCCGGGCCGTTCACGCGCGGCGCGCAGGGCCGTGGGCCGGATTCCGTACCGGGCCCGCGCGCCTTCCCGGTGAACGGGCGTCGGGCAGCTCGCGGGGAAGTCGGCTCCTGCCGTGGGATATCCGGTTGCATGGGGGCACCGGCGGGACCACAGTCGGCACATGCGTGGAATGAACGTGTCGGACGGTGTCGTCGCCCTGTCCCCTCTGCACGTGGACGACGCCGACGCGCACCTGGAGGGCGAGGACGAACTGTTGGTGCGCTGGCTGAACGGCGGACCTGGCACCCGGGCCGGCACTGAGGCGTACTTCCGTCTGTGCATGGAGCAGTGGGCTACCGGTGGGGCACTGCGCGCCTTCGGCATACGCGTCGGTGCCCAGCGCACTCTGGCCGGCACGATCGACCTGCGAGCTGAGATGCCCGGCCTCGCTCCCGGGCAGGCCAACGTCGCCTACGGGCTCTACCCTGCCTGGCGCGGCCGGGGCCTGGCCACGCGCGCGGTCGATCTGGTCTGCCGGTACGCCGCGGCCGAAGGAACCGCTCAAGCGGTGATCCAGGTGAGTCCGGAGAATCCTCGGTCGGCAGCGGTCGCGCGACGCTCGGGCTTCACCTGTGACAAGCAGTTTCGCGACGCGGACGGAGTCCGATGGGACTGGTACGTCCGCGACCTCTGAGCCGCCGGTCGGTCACCGGCGGCTCCGCCGCGCCGGGGGCCCCGAAGGCGTCCGGTCAGTAGGCGGAGTTGACGTTGTCGATCGAACCGTACCGGTGGGCGGCGTAGTTGGCGGCGGCGGTGATGTTGGCGACCGGGTCGTAGATGTTCTGGGCGGTGCCGCTCACGTGGTAGGCGTTGAAGGTCGGGTCGATGACCTGGAGCAGGCCCTTGGACGGGATGCCCTTGGCGGCGTTGGAGTCCCAGTTGTTGACGGCGTTGGGGTTGCCGCCCGACTCGCGCATCAGGTTGCGGTGGATGCCCTCGTAGGTGCCGGGGATGCCCTTCGCGTGCATGACCTCCAGGGCCTGATGGATCCAGTTGTCGACGCTGCCGCCGGTGGGGGTGGCGGCCGAGGCGGCCGGGGCGCCTGCGACGGTGCCGGCCACGATCGCCGCGCCGGCAGCGGCCATGCCCAGCGAGATCGTCTTGGTGCGGGTCATGCGGGCGAACTTCTTGGGCATCGCGGTGATCTGCATGCGGTAATTCCTCTTCGCTCGGGGGGTGATGCCAAGAATTGTTAATCGAGGGAGAAATAGAGGTCAATGGGCGCTTCTTACTATTGGCCTTAGTGTGGGGTACCGGAAATTATCGAAAATTCGCCGCAATGCCCGGCGCGGAGGTGTTTTTCCTCTACTAAGAGGCTTCATAGTGACGCCCGTCACGTGTCCCGCCCCACACGTAAAAGGCGGCAAATTATGACAAGAGTGACGCAGGTCATGTGTGCTGCGTCATATCGAGAACCGCTTATTCGCTCGACGTCATGAGGAATATGCGTGGCGTAATCGGCGACGCGAGTGGCGGCTCAGCGGCTCGAATCGACAGGGAATCCTGTTGGGAATTACGTCGGCCGCACTGTCCGCGCCCCGGACTCACCCGCCTTGCCGGGGCGCCTGCCCGTCGTCGAGACAGTGCTCGGCGGTGAAGCCGAACAGCCGCCGGGCGGCCGTCGTGTCCACCGGGGCCGTACGCCCCGGCAACGGCCGACGCACCTGGGTCGTGGGGTGGTAGCGGCGCAGGAGTTCCTCCGTGGGGTACGGCACGATGGTCTCGGGGGCGCACACGTGCACGACATGAGCCCCCGGCCCGGGCACGTCCAGGGCCAGGAGGGCCGCGCGAGCCGCGTCCCGGACGTCCAGGTAGGTCCACAGGTCTCTCGCACCGGCGGCCGGTTCCTCGGTGAGCCGGGCCGCGTGCGCACGCAGCCGTTCGTCGACTCCGCCGACGAACGGGTAGCGCAGACAGACCACACTCATCGAGTGACGGCGCGCCATCATCGCGGACGTCACCTCGTCGACCTGCTTGGACAGCCCGTACGGATCGTCCACCTGGGCCTCCATCGCCGCGTCCACCGGTACATAGGCGGGGTGCGGATCCCGCTCGGCCGTCCACCGCAGTCCGGTGGCCCCCCAGGAGCTGGCCACCGCGGCACGGCGCACTCCGGCCCGTCCCGCCTCCTCCAGGACCGTGAAGGTGGAGAGCGTGTTGGTGGCGAAGACCTCCTGTGCGGTGGTGTGCTCCGGGGTGGGAATGGCGGCCAGGTGGATCACGGCGTCGGCGCCGTCCAGTGCCGCGCGCACGGACGCCGGGTCGGTGGCATCACCGGTGACGACCAGACGTGCGGTCAGGTCGCCCGGGTCGTCGAGAACGAGGGCGTTCGCCTCGACGGAGTGCTCGGCGAGCAGCGCGAGCACCGCGCGTCCGATCCGCCCGGCCGCCCCGGTGACCAGGATTCTTGTGACCACACCCGTACTCCTATCGGTAGGCGCGAACGGCGACGACATGCGCCGACGCGGCTCCGTTGGTCGACTCGACCACGATTCTCACCGCTGTGGTCGTCACCGGCGCACCGAGGGTGTGCATCCGGCGGCGGCGTCGGTTGGCCGAGGCACGCGCGAGGACCTGCCAGCCGCCGTCGGCCGCGCGCGCCTCGACCCGGTAGTCGCGCAGGAGCGTGGGCAGCGTCTCGAACGGGGTCCTGTGGTGGTGCAGATTGATCAGGTCCTCGTTGACGTCGTCATCGGCGATCACCTCGATGCGGCTCAGCGTGACCGGCTGCGGCCAGGCCAGCTGGAGCCAGGCACTCCCGTTCCCGCCCAAGGGCCCGGAGACCCACATGTGCGGTCCTGCGTACGGGCGCGCGTAGCCGTCGACCGCTCTGGCGGGGGCGAACGCGTCGGTCGTTCCCGTTCGCAGGCAGAAGGCGCGGCGCAGCAGGCCGCTGTCGGTCCATTCGCGCAGGGGCTGCGGCGATTCGTCGCCCGGCCGCAGCGGAACGCGGGTGAGGCAGAGCACCCCCGGCGCAGGGCCGTCCGAGCTGTACAGGGCAAGGTCCTGATGGGCCCGGACGACGACGAAGGCATTGCGCGCGTACTCCGGCGACCATCGCAGCCCCGTGTCGACCCACTGCTTCTCGCCTGCGGCGACCGGGACCGTGGAGGTGGTCACGAGGCGGCGCGGCACGTAGTTCTGGCCCAGCTCCGGATCGTGCAGCTCGACGACGAGCTCGGTGTCCCGTGCGGCGTCGACGAGCAGTTGGAGGCCGGTCAGTTCGGGGTCGACGGGCAGGACGAGACCTGCGTCGGCCGTCAGGGGCCATCGTTCCGTGGGAGTCCCGACGGTGAGTGCGGTCAGCGTGGAGGAGGCCGTGGCCGTGGCGCGCAGGGCGAGATCGGCCGGGTCCGTGGAGGCGAGACCGATGACGGAGGCGTCCTCCCGCAACAGTGTCCGCTGGAGCTCTTGGACGTCGAGCCCGCGCGGGGTGCTGCCGACGGCGGCGCACAGCGCGGCGGCCGTGCCCGCGGCCTGCCCGATCGTGGCGCACGTCGCCATGACCCGGGTCGAGCCGAACGCCACGTGGCTGGCGGAGATGTTGCGCCCGGCGAAGAGCAGGTTCGACACGTTCACGGAGTACAGGCTCCGGTACGGGATGTGGTAAATGCCGTCCGCGTAACGCTGCTTGGCACCGGACTCGGTGGCGTACATGCCCTGCGGCGGGTGCAGGTCGATGGACCAGCCGCCGAAGGCGACCCGGTCGGCGAACTCGGTCTGGCCGAGGATGTCGCCCTGGTGCAGGACGTAGTCGCCGAGGAAGCGACGGTACTCGCGCTTGCCGGGGAGCGATCCCACCCACTCCAGGGTCATGTTCTCGGCATCGAACTTCCCCGAGTTCTTGATGTGGTCCCAGATGCCGTGGATGACCGACCACAGTTCGTCGCGGATGCGTTCGTTGTCGTGCACGGTGTCGAGCTCGCCGCCGAACTCGACCCACCAGTAGGCGCAGCCGTTGTCGCCCGCCTTGATGATGCGCCGTTCGGGAATGGACGTCGTGGTGATGTCCTTGGCGAAGTCCGGCGGCACGAACCTGACCGGGTGCCCGGCGTCCTTCGTGTAGAACAGGAGCGTCGAGCCCAGGGTGATCTCGTCGGCGGTCTCCGGAGCCCATGGCTCCTGGTACTCCGCGCGTGCCTCCCGCCCGATGCGGAACGCGGCGCCCGCCAGGTGTCCGATGAGCCCGTCCCCCGTGCAGTCCAGGAACATCTCGCTCTCGAAGCGGACGCGCCGCTCGGATCCCATCATCCAACCGGTGACGGCGGTGATGTGCCGCGTGTCCTGCGGCCCTTCCGCGTCGACCTCCCGGACGTCGGTGTTGAGATAGAGCGTGATGCCGGGCTCGGCGCGGACGGCGTCGAGTACCACCGCGTCCCAGAAGTACGGGTTGCCGTCCGGGTTGCGGTACTGGTTCTCGACGAACAGCTCACCCATGATGCCGCCCTCACGGGCGTGGTGGTTCTTGCCGTGTCCGGTCGCGCCGCACACCCAGACGCGCACCTCGCTGCTCGAATTCCCGCCCAGCACCGGCCGGTTGTTGATCAGCGCGACGGTACGGCCCAGCCGGGCGGCGGCGATCGCCGCCGAGACCCCGGCCAGTCCGCCGCCGACGACGGTGATGTCGTGGACTGCGGTTTCGTTTCTCATGGTTTATTTCCAGTCAGGGTTGGCGGCGAGCCCGTAGTAGACGCGGGGCGCGCCGTCGAGACGGAGTGTGACCTTGCCGCCGGAAGCGGTGAGGGTACGTTCCTGGCCGATGCAGTTCAGTTCGCGCACCGTGCCTTCGACGGTCCCGGAGTGCGCGACGACGTCGGTCTTCGTCGGCCAGGGGTCGGTCCACGGCTCGGGCGTCGCGTACCAGGAGTCCTCGCCGTGGTCGGCGTTGAGGACGTACCCGTCCTTGCGGCTCCACAGGATCGAGACCGGACCGTCGGGAGTGGTGAAGAGGAGACCCTTGACGGCCGTGTCCGCGAAGACCAGCGGGCGTACGAAGGTGGCCTGGTCCAGGACGCGGGCGGCGGTGGCGTAGGCGAGCAGCGAGGGCTTGGCGCTGGTGTCGCGATTCATCAGCCCGTAGTGGTACTCGTTGTCGGCGGGATCCGCCTCCTGCGGGTGGTGGATGGTGGAGTCGTGCAACTGGTACCAGTTGACGCCCCTGACCCCTTCGGACTTGGCGAGGGCGAGGGTCAGCAGCACGTTCTCCGCCGCGTTGCGGTAGGTGTCGGTCCACCAGGCGTTGGGCCGGGTGGACGCGTACGCCTCCGTGAGCCAGAGCTCCTTGTCCCCGCCGTACTCGGCGAGGACCTGCTTGGCCTTCCTCAGCGAGCCGAGGAAGTTCCAGTACGTGCCGGCGGCACCCTGCGTCCACTCCTCGGGCGGCGGCGCGTAGTCGGGAGTGAAGTTGCCGCGGCCGGGGTGGAAGGCGAAGGCGTCGATGAGGTCCCAGCCGCCCGCGGCGTGGAAGTTCTCCGTCCAGACGTAGTCCATGCCGCCGAGGCCCGCGTTCATCACCTGCATCTGCGAACCGGCCGCGGCCAGCCGGTCGGTGACCTGGCGCAGCCCGTCGCTGATGTATGCCTCGGTGCCTCTCCCCTGCATCCAGGGGTTGTTGACCTCGTTGCTCACCTCGAAGTACTGGGCCCGAGCCGCGATCGCCGTGGCGACATTGGTGTCGGCCCACGCGGAGATCTGCTCGGCACTGCCCCCGACCGGGATGCCGCTGAGCTCGACGTTGTGCGCGATGCCGTGGGCGTCCAAGGTGTCGATGTCGATCCCCGGCGCGCCCGCGTACGCGATCCGGACCCACGAGACGCCGAGGGTCTTCAGCAGCCCGAGCACGGCGTCCTTGCCCGGCTTGAGCAGCCAGGGGTAGTTGGCGATGCCGAACATGGACTCCGGACCGGCCCGGTAGGAGAAGTCCGGCAGCACGGCGAGGTTCGTGCGGGCCAGCGCTGTGTCGGTTCCGCTGACGGCCTCCACCTCGGTGAAGACGATGCCCTGGGAGGGTGCGGTGACGTCGAACGAGGCGTCCCACGCGGCGCCCGCGGCCAGCGTCCGCGAGACGGTGCCGCCGGCGATCCGTGTGCCGGCGAAGTCGCGCGCCCACCAGGTGAGGGTGACCGGCTCGGGCGCGGCGGAACCGTTGACCACCTGCGCCTTGAGCGTCATCGTCTGCCCTGCGGCCTTGTACAGATTGAACGGCTGGTCGGTCCAGACCTCCACGCCGAGCGGCTTCCCGGCCGCGAGCGTTCCGGCGCCGCGCGGTCGCAGATCACCGAGTACGAGGTCGGCCTCGGTGACGGCGGTCGCGGTGCCGGTCGCGGTGCCGGGCGCGTGGATCCAGGTGGCATCGGTGTAGGCGGCATTGGTGGCGGAGAGACAGAAGAACCCATGGGTGTCCGCCCATGTCTCGGTGTACGCGGCGCCCGCGTTCGTCTCGTACGGAATGCCGCCGCGGGCGTCCCGCTCCCAGACGGTCAGTGCCTCGTACGTCTCCGCGGCCGTCGCGCCGTACACGGTGCGGGCGAACATGAAGCCGGTCGGCAGGAGGGTGCCCGATCCGCCGACCTCCCACTTCATATGGGCCCGGTGGGCCGTCACGTCGAAGGTGCCGCGCACGGTGATGCCGGGGGCCGCGCTGCTCATGGTGTAGGTGATCCGGAGGGCGGGCCGCCCGTCGGCCAGGGTGATCTGCGTGGGCGTTCCGCCGAACGTACGCTGCTGGCCGAGCGCGCTGTCCTTGATCATGAAGTGGGTGAGCAGGACGCGGTCGGTGCCCGAGCCGTCCTGCACGAGCACGCTGCCGTCGCTGCGGCCGACCAGCGTGATGCCCTCGGCGGTGAGGGTGACCGGGTCCGCGGCGTGCGCGGTGCCCATGGGGAGCAGCGCGGCGCCCGTGGCGACGGCGGTGCCCTGGAGGAATCTGCGGCGGTGAACGGACATGGTGGTGCCTTTCTCTCGTTCTCGAAGAGGAAGGTGCGCGAGGGGGCGGGCCAGGGCTCAGCCCTTGACGCCGGTGAAGCCGAGTCCGGCGACGATGTACTTCTGGCAGACGGCGAAGACGAGGACGGGAGGGGCGACGGCGAGCACCATCGCGGCGATGAGCTGGTCCTGCGGTGCCTGCGTGGCGAGCTGTGCGAGCGCCACACTGATGGGCTGCTTCTCGGGGTCGGTGAGGGCGACCAGCGGCCAGATGAAGTCCTTCCAGCTGTGCATGACCGCGAGCAGACTGATCACGGCCAGGACCGGTCGGCTCATCGGCAGCACGATCTTCGTCAGCAACTGGCGGGTGCTCGCGCCGTCGACCCGCGCGGCGTCGAAGAGCTCCGTGGGAAGTGCGTCGAAGAACTGCTTGGCGAGCAGCACCGTGAACGCGTTGGTGCCCGCCGGCAGCCAGATCGCCCAGTAGGTGTCACCGAGGTTGACGTGCAGGAACGGCAGATCGATCACGGTCATGAAGAGGCTGACCATGTTCACGGTGTACGGCACGAACATCGTCGCGAGGATCGCCCCGTAGACGACCTTGCCGAACCGTGGCCTGAGCACCGACAGGGCGAACCCCGCGGTGGCCGAGACGAACAGCTGGACGAACCATGATCCGCCGACCACCAGGACGGTGTTCGCCAGGTAGTGACCGACTCCCAGGTCGGTGTACGCGGTGGCGAAGTTGCCCGTCATCGGCCGGTCCGGCCAGAGCGCGAGCGGTTGGGTCGTGAGCTCGGTCGGTGGTGAGACCGCCCCCTTGACCATCCAGTAGATCGGCCCGATCCCGATGAGCAGCAGCAGGATCAGGGTGAGGACCTGGACGGAGCGCACCGCCGCCCGGATGCCCGGCCGCTGACGGTCGTTGACGGAGACGAACGTGGTGAGAGAGGTCATGACGTGCTCCAGCTGCGGGTGACCCGCAGATAGACCGCGGAGAGCAGGGCGAGGGTCAGCACCATCAGGAAGGAGAGCGCGGCGGCCTGGCCGTACGCACCGTCCTGGAAGGCGTACCGGAAGATGAGCAGCAGCACGGTGAGGGTGGAGTTCTCCGGTCCGCCGCCCGTGAAGACGTACGGTTCGGTGAAGACCTGGACCGTGTTGATGAGCTGCACCAGCAGCAGCAGACCGATGACGGGCCGCAGCTGAGGCAGCATGATGTGCCAGATCCGGCGCCCAATTCCGGCCCCGTCCATCTCGGCGGCCTCGTACAGCTCACCGGGGATGGCCACCATCGCGGCCAGATAGATGAGAACGGCACCGCCCATCCCGGCCCAGGTGGCTTCGAGGACCAGCGACAGCATCGCGCTGTCGGAGGACTCCAGCCAGGTATAGGGGCCGAGGCCGATCTTTCCCAGGGCACTGTTGAAGAGCCCGCTGCCCGGATCGTAGAACCATTTCCACAGCAGGATCGCGACCACCGGCGGGATCACGACGGGAAGATAGACGAGGAAGCGGTAGACGCCCGCACCGCGCCGCACCGTGGACATGACGGCGGCCAGTACCAGGGGCGCGGGGAAGCCGATCAGGATTCCCAGGCCGACGAAGAACAGCGTGTTCTGCACGGCTGTGCCGAGCAGCGGATCGTCGAGTACGGCACGGAAGTTGTCGAAGCCGACCCAGACCGCGGGATCGACGAGATTGGTCCGCTGAAAGCTGATGAGCAGGGAGCGGACGATCGGCCACCAGGCGAAGAGCCCGAAGATCAGCAGCGTGGGGACCAGGAAGAGCCAGGCCGTGAACTGCTTGCGGACGGACCCGGGCCGCGGACCGTGCCGCCGGCCCGCAGTCTCCGGCGCGGGCTCCTTCGGTGCGGCGGCAGGGCGCCGGGACGAGGTGAGCAGGCTCATGACGGGCTACTTCTGGTCGGCGGCGAGCTTGGCGTTGACGTCCTTCTCGGCCGCGGCCAGCAGAGCGTCGACGTCGGCTCCCCGCTTGGTGAGGACGGACTGGACGACCGGATCGAGTGCCGTGTAGAGCTGCTGTGCCTGGTAGGGCGGTTCGGCCTTGAGGTCGAGCTTCGACAGGCCCTCGGTGTAGGGCAGGAAGTTCTTCAGTTCGATGTTGACGTAGGGCTTGATGGCGGCGTTGATCGCGTCCTGCCGCTTTTCGTCGAAAACCGGCAGGGTCGGCACGCCGACCGCCGACTTCGGGTCCGCGGCAAGGGCCTCGGCCTGTGCCGCGGCGACATCGGTGCTGTACTGCGGCTGGGCATAGGCGAAGGTCAGCCACTTGACCGCGGCCGTCGCGTGCTTCTGGTCGACTGACTTCGGCACCATGTAGATGTCACCGCCGGTGAGCGTCGCGTTGCCGCCCGCCTGCGGCATCTGCCCGACGCCGAAGTGGTCGGTGTGCTCCATGCCGAACTGCATCTTGGCGAGTCGGTAGGTGCCGGGACTGCCCATGAACATGCCGACCTGGCCGGCCGCGAACTGCTTGATGACGTCGTTCTGGTTGTTCAGCAGGTTGCGGCCCAGCGAGTCGTCCTTCCAGCGCATGTCCTGGAGGAGGTGAAGCGCCTTCTTCGTCGGCTCGCCGGTCAGCGTCGCGGTGTACGTACCGTCCTGCTGGGTCTCCAGCTCACCGCCGAAGGCGTAGGTGAGCATCGCCAGTTGCCAGCCGCCCTGGTTGTCCTTGGACTCGTGGACGAATCCCGCCTTGCCGGTCTTCTCGCTGATCCGTTGCGCGGCGTCCCGGACCTCGTCCCAGGTCGTCGGCGGCCGGTCCGGGTCGAGTCCCGCCTTCTTGAACAGATCCCGGTTGTACACCAGACCCTGCGCATACGGATTCTGCGGTACGCCGTAGACGTCGCCGGCGCTGTCGCTCACGGGCTTCAGCACCTGCGGGTTGAACTCCTCGAAGTGGTCCCACTCCTGGAGCTGCCCGGTGATCGGCTGCACCTGCTTCTGTTGGATGAGCCGCTGCGGTTCGGTGAGCGGCACCCTGATGACGTCCTCGACGTTGCCGCCGGACAGCTTGGCGGAGAACGTCAGCGGGTCGAAGACTGTTGTGGACCCCTTGACCTCGATGCCCGGGTTGGCCCTCTCGAAGTCGGCGACCTGCTCCTTGAACAGGGCCAGCGCCGGCTTGTCGGTGGCCGGGGGCATCCCCTGGACCCGCAGGACGAGGTCGCCCTCCGAGCCGGCCTTGCTCGGTGTGAGGGCGGAGCAGCCGGTGAGGGCCACCGCCACGACTGTGCAGCCGAGTGCGACCGCATGGCGGGATGTTCTGGACATTTCTTCTCCAAGAAGGGCAGGGAGGGGTACGGCGTGGGGGTTCCTGGTCTGTGCGGGGGCGTGGGTGACGAGAAGGGGGACTCAGTTGGCGGGAGCGGGGCCCGTCGAGGCGCGCGGGACGAGCCGGGAGCCGATTTCCACGCACGGGGTCTCTTCGCCGCGCGTCCGTCCGGCGATGGTGTCGATGAGCAGATCGCTGGCCCGCGTGGCGATCTCTTCGGGGTCGATCCTGATCGTGGTGAGGTTGGGCGTGGAGACCGAGGCGAGCAGCGTGTCGTCGATGCCGACGACGCTGACATCGCCGGGAACGCTGACGCCGAGGCTCGCCATCTGGTGCAGGACACCGAGGGCGACCAGGTCGTTGTGGGCGATGACCGCCGTCGCCCGGTGCGCCGCGACGAGCGTCGCCGCGAGCACCCCCGTCTCGAACCGTGGTTCGTACGGGCCGAGTTCGACGAGGGAGAGGTCCAGGGCCTCGAAGGACTCCTGGATGGACTTGCCCCGGCTCAGCTCGGCCCGCGAGGCGTTGATGAAGACGCAGCGCCGGTGACCGTAGGCGCGCAGGTGCTCGGCCGCCTGCGTGATCCCGGCGGACAGGGAGATGCGTACCTCCGGGATGCCGGGTACGTGCCGGTTCACGATCACCAGGGGCATCTGGGCGGCGAGTTCACGCAGGCGGTCCTCGGTGAGGGTGGAGGCCCACAGTACGAGACCGTCGACCCGTTTGGACACGGCGGCGATCGTCTCCAGCTCGTCGGCCTCGCGCTCGTCGCTGTCGGCGACCAGGACCGTGTAGCCCAGGCGCCGCGCACGGGCCTGCATCGCCTTGACGATCGGCGGGAAGAACGGGTTGGCGATGTCCGGCACGATCAGCCCGAGGGTTCCGGTGCCGCCGCCGCGCAGGCTGCGCGCCGCCGGGTTGGGGGAGTAGCCCAGCCTGGCCGCGGCGTCGAGGATGCGCTGCCGGGTCTTCGGCTGCACCTGCTCGGGTGCGGTGAAGGCGCGGGACACCGTCGACACCGAGACGCCCGCGGCGCTCGCCACCTCCCGGATCGTGACTGCCACGGCTGTTCTCCTTGCCTCATGTCTGACGGATGCGGTGGATACTTGCGAACGTTCCCAGACGTGTCAAGAGTGTTTCCACGAGGAAAATCCGTTGCTTGCAAGGGGCTTGCGTCAGGCACGGGATGCTGCTGATGATGCGTTCTCATCCATTGCTCTGCAATTGCGGGAACGTTTTCATAGGAGTGGCATGAAGATCACCGGCCTGGAAGTGCTGACTCTCCCCGACCACGGCGACAGCATGATGCTCGTCGTGGTCGACACCGACGAGGGCGTCCACGGCCTGGGTGAGGTCGGCATCAGATCCCGGCAGAAGGCCGTCGCGGGCGGGCTGCATCATCTGGCCGAGCTGATCACCGGTGAGGATCCCGCGCGGATCGAGCATCTGTGGCAGGTGATGTTCCGCCGCGGCTTCTTTCCCGGCGACCGGATACTCGGGGCCGCCATCGCGGCCGTGGACGTGGCCCTGTGGGACATCCGCGGCAAGACGCTCGGCGTACCGGTGCACGAACTCCTCGGTGGCCGGGTGCGCGATCACGTCCCCGCCTACGTCCATGTCGGCGATGGATACCACGATCGTGAGTGGTTCCTGGACCGCTGCCGCGAGCTCGTCTCGACGGGCTGGCGCCATCTGCGCTTCGCCGCGCCGCACGACGCCGACGACGTCCTGGACGCCCGCCGTTGTCTCCGTGACACCGTCGAACTCTTCCATCAGGTGCGCCAAGCGGTCGGTGACGAGGTCGAGTTGATCCTCGACGTGCACACGCGACTGGACCCGCCCGAGGCCCTGACGCTCTGCCGGGAGATCGAGGCGGCCCGTCCGTACTTCGTGGAGGACCCGCTGCGCTGCGAGAACCCGGACAGCTACCGCATGCTCCGGGCACGCTCCGCGGTGCCTCTGGCCGCAGGTGAACAGTACGGTTCCAAATGGGAGTTCAGGACTCTCATCGAGGACGACCTGATCGACTACGCCCGCGTCGACATCGGGGTGGCCGCCGGCCTCACCGAGGCGAAGAAGATCGCGGCGATGGCGGAGGCGCACCACATCAAGCTGGCCACCCACAATCCGCTCGGACCGGTCACGGCCGCCTCATCGCTCCAGCTCAACCTCGCCTGCTCCAATGTGGCGATCCAGGAGCACCAGACCGACCCCGAGCCGTCCGTCGCGGCCCTGTTCGTCGAGCGGCCCACGGTCCTCCCGGGGCGGGTCGAACGCAACGGCCTGCCGGGCATCGGCGTCGTCATCGACCGGGAGGAGGCACGGAAGTACCAGGCGACCGCGTCGGAGCGACCGCACCTGCGCACCATGGACGGGGCCTTCACCAACTGGTAGCAGTCGATGGCTGACGCGGGGCCGGAGCGGAGTGCCCCTGCCCGGGCCGTCGGGCGCGGCGGGGCCCGCACCGTCGCCGCCCGCGGCGGGAGTCCCGGTCAGAGGCGATCCACATCGACGACCGCCTGCGCGAAGGCCGTGGGCGCCTCCTGCGGGACGTTGTGACCGATGCCCTTGAGGGTGCGGTGGTCGTACGCGCCCGTGAACCTGTCCCGGTAGGAAGAGCCGTCACCCGGCGCCGTGAAGGGGTCGCGATCGGCGTCGAGGGTGATGGTCGGGACCGTGATGACCGGCGTCGTGGCGAGTTGCTTCTCGAAACGGTCGTAGCGGCGCTCGCCGTCGGCGAGGCTCAGCCGCCAGCGGTAGTTGTGGATCACGATGTCGGCATAGTCGGGATTCTCGAAGGCCGCGGCCGTGCGCTCGAAGGTGGCGTCGTCGAAGTGCCACGTCGGGGAGACGGTGTTCCAGACGAGTCTGGTCAGATCGTGCCTCTTCGTCTTGTCCTCCATGGCGAGCCGGCCCCGCTCCGTGGAGAAGTAGAACTGGTACCACCAGGCGTATTCGGCTTTCGGTGCCAGTGGACGCAGGTTCGCCTCAAGGTTGGTGATGAGGTAACCGCCCACCGACACCAGTGCCTTGCAGCGCCCGGGCCAGAGCGCCGCGATGATGTCGGCCGTCCGTGCCCCCCAGTCGAAGCCGGCGAGAACGGCCTTCTCGATCTTGAGGGCATCCATCAGGGCGACGATGTCCACGGCGATGGCCGACTGCTGGGCGTTCCGGAACGTCCGGGTGGAGAGGAAACGCGTCGTGCCGTGGCCGCGGAGGTAGGGGACGACCACTCGGTAGCCCTCCTTCGCCAGCCGGGGAGCGACATCGACGAAGCTGTGGATGTCATAGGGCCAGCCGTGCAGGCAGATGACCACGGGCCCGTGGGCGGGGCCCGCTTCGGCGTAGCCGACATTCAGCAGGCCTGCCCTGACCTGTTTCAGTGAGGCGAAAGTGCGGGGCGTGCCCGCGCCGGCCGTCCGCAGGGTCGGTTCTCCGGCCCCGTTCATCCCGTTCCGGGGGGCGGCAGAGGCGGCCGGGAGGCCGGGAGCGGCCACGGAAGCGGCTGCCGCGCCCGTGCCCAGTCCCAGCGCCTTGTTGAAGGTGCGCCTGTGCATGTGAATGCCTCCGTGAGGCTTGTTGTGCGGACCCGTGCTTCGCGGGAATTCCGAGCCGGACGACTGCTCGTGATGCCGCCACGGTATGCGCGCGCGATGACTCCCGCACGGGATGTGTCACCTGTCGAACCGGTGATGCATCTCTGGTTCGACAGGTTCCTGTCGGCGCCGCCGCGACGTCAGCCGGATCGCCGACGGCGAGTGCGGGGCCTCACGCGCGTCGGCCTCACGCGCGCCGACGCCCCTGCGTACGGCTCCGTGGTGGTCCAGTCCGCAGTGGCCCGCCCCGAACTCCGCGCCGACCGGGGCAGATCGCTCAATGGGGCGCCGGTCGGGTTTCGTTGGGGATGGAATAGCCTCGGAACCCACCCGGCCGCTTCTCGTCGGAGGGAAGAGGCTCTGGGCGCGCCGGAAGGAACGCGTGATGTCGTACGTCATCGGATTCTCTTTCCGGGCCGCATCCTCCTTCGGGACCTGGCGGAGGGCGACGCTGTGGCGCGGGTGCCATCCACAGCCGACCGGCCGACCGGCACGGACGGAGTCCTGACATGGCGGTCTCCCCGGCAGCGGCCCGCTCGCGCGCACGGTGGGCGAGCTCGGCGGTCGTCCTCGTGATCCTGTCGCCGTTCCTCGTGTGGCTGCTGGCGGCGGTCAGTCCGGTGCCGCACGGTGCCGCAGTGATCTGCGCCTTCGTGGCCGGGCCGCTCGGCTTCCTCCTGCTGCCCGAACTGTGTCAGGAGACGCGGCTGATCACCTGCTCGATGTCCAGGGTCACGGCCCGCACGCTCACCGGTGAGCGCACCGTGGACCTGCGTCGCATCAGGAGCGTGCGGCTGTACGTCGGCTTCGGATACGGACGCGTCCATCACACGCTGGTCGTACGCGACGAGGAAGGCGTCCGTCTGGGGCTCACCACGGTCAGGAGCCGTCACGCCCTGAAGCGCGCGCTCCAGGGCGTGACAGTCGGCAACGCTGGGGGTCCGCGCGTCGGGGTGGCCGCGCGCGCCCTTCTGGGTCTTGCGCCACGCAGGCACCTCACGGTCCACACCGTGATCGGTTTCCTGCTCCTCGTCGTGGTGATCACGTCGTACGTGGTGGCGGTTCTTCGCATCGCCGGCGGGTAGTGCCGGAAAGTCCGGCGCTCTCGTGCGTGTGCGGACGCCCGGGGGCACACGCCCCGGACCCCGACACGAGGGGCCGGGGGTGCGTGTGCCGCCGTGTGCCGCGCGTGACGTCGAACGCCCCTTGCGGACAAGGCCATGAGGGTGATTCCTCCGCCGGTGCGGACGGAGGGGTGCTCGTGGGGCGGGAGCCCTTGTCGGCGGCCGCGTATTCCCGGGGTCGCAGCTGTTCCAGCCGTCCTGTGACGGCCTTTCCTGGCTGTTCTCACCTGGAGTTGATCATCGTGGTCGGGGCGTCGGCCGGACGGACAGTGGGTCCTCCATTCGGCCCGTAGTTGTTGCCGCGGCGCGTCGTTGGAGGTGGGCTGTGAGAGCGCCGGGCGACAGTCGCAGGCGCCCAGGAGGTGCGTCCCCCGCCGGACGAGCGGGGTGGCCCTCCACCAACCGACACGAGAATTTGGAGAGTCCATGTCATATCGTCAGGGACAGCGTGTGGAGTACCGCGACCAGCAGAACCAGAAGCAGCAGGGTGAGATCCGGCAGACCGAGGGCACGGGCGCTCAGGCTCGCTACGCGATCCAGAACGAGAAGACCATGCGCGAAGACAAGGTCAGCGAGAACCAGATCGAGCGAGAGCTGTAGTCGACAGCCCTGACAACGCGACCGCCGTTGCACCGAGTTGAGGTGCGACGGCGGTCGCCGCGGTACGAACGCACCAACTGCGGTACGAACGCACCGGCTCTGGTGCGGACTCCGCGGCTGCGTACGAACTCACCGGCTGTGGTGCGAACTCACCCGCTGTGGTGCGGACTCCGCGGCGCCGACGGCTTCGTGTGTGGGGGGCCGGGGTGTGGTGGGAGGGTGGTGCGAAACTCTGAACGGTGGTTCACTTATTTGCATGGCCTACCGGAAGACGCCCGCCGTGCACCACCGCCTGGCCGCCGCCAGGGAGCATCTGGTCGAACAGGCCACCTTCGTGGTCGCCGAGGTGGGTTGGGCCAACGCCTCCGTCACCGCGGTCGCCGCCGCGGCCGGCATCTCGGTCGGCTCGGTCTACCAGCACTTCGCCTCCAAGGGGGCGCTGGCTGTGGAGGTCTTCCGCCGTGCGTCGGGGCGCGAGGTCGAGGTGCTCAGCGAGGTGCTCCGGGAGGCCGCCGGCGATCCGGTCGAGCGGCTCGCGCTCGGAGTCGAGGTCTTCGCCCGCCGTGCCATGGAGTCCCGTGGCCTGGCCCACGCCCTGCTCGCGGCACCGGCCGAACCGGCGCTCGGGCGCGAACGATTGCTGTTCCGACGCCTGTACCGCGAGGTGTTCGCCGAGGTGATCCGCGAGGGCATCGGCGCCGGCCGCCTTCCGGACCAGGACGCCGAAGTGACCGCCGCGGCGCTGACCGGTGCCATCGGCGAGGTCCTGGTGGATCCGCTGTCCGATCCAGCCGAGGGCGGTGCCGCCGATCAACTGATCGACGAGCTGGTGGTGATGTCCCTGCGGTGCGCGGGTGCCAGGCCCGACGACCGGCCCCTACGACCCCGAGGACTCCGATGACCGCAATCGCCGACGTGACCGCGACCGAGGACGCCGCGCCGCGCAGCAATCCCGCCTCGCGCACGCACGAGGTGACCAACCAGGCCCCGCCCCTGGTCGGCCACGACGTCGCCGACGACGCCGTGCTGCTGGAGGGGCTGCGGCGCGAGGGCGCCGAGTGGTACGCCGACGACCTGCACCGCGTCGGCCGCCTGGCCGGCTCGGAACAGGTCCAGCGCTGGGCGGAGGAGGCCAATCGCCACGAGCCGGTCCTGCGCACCCACGACCGTTACGGCCATCGCATCGACGAGGTGGACTTCCACCCCTCGTACCACGCGCTGATGGACGTGGCCATCCGCGAGGGACTGGGCGGCGCGCCGTGGGCCGCCGACAGGCCGGGCACCCATGTGGCGCGCGCGGCCGGCTTCATGGTGTGGACCTCGGCCGAACAGGGCCATGGCTGCCCCGTGTCCATGACCTACGCCGTCGTCCCCGCGCTGCGCTCCGCACCGGAACTCGCGGCAGTGTACGAGCCGTTGCTGACCAGCCGTGTGTACGATCCCGGCCTGCGCGCGCCCGCGGGCAAGCGCGGGCTGCTCGCGGGCATGGGAATGACGGAGAAGCAGGGCGGTACCGATGTCCGCGCCAACACCACCGTCGCCACGGAACAGCCGGACGGCACCTGGCGACTGCGCGGGCACAAGTGGTTCACCAGCGCCCCCATGAACGACCTGTTCCTGGTCCTGGCCCAGTCCCCGGGCGGGCTGTCCTGCTTCTTGGTGCCGCGGGTGCTGCCGGACGGCAGCCGCAACACCTTCCGCATCCAGCGGCTCAAGGACAAGCTCGGCAATCGCAGCAACGCCAGCAGCGAGCCCGAGTTCGACGACACCGTCGCCTGGCTCGTCGGCCCGGAGGGGCACGGGGTGCGGACCATCATCGACATGGTCACGATGACCCGCCTCGACTGCGTCCTGGGCTCCGCGACCGGTATCCGCACCGCACTGACCCAGGCCGCTCACCACGTCAGGCACCGGTCCGTGTTCGGCGCCAAGCTGATCGACCAGCCGCTCATGCGCAATGTCATCGCGGATCTGAGTCTCGAATCCGAGGCGGCGACCACGCTCGCCCTCCGGATCGCGGGAGCGGCCGACCGGGCCCAGCGCGGCGACGCACAGGAGCGGGCGTTCCTGCGGCTGGCCACGGCCGTCGGCAAGTACTGGGTCTGCAAGAGGCAGCCCGCGGCCGTCGCCGAAGCCCTGGAATGCCTCGGCGGCAACGGCTACGACGAAGCGTCCGGCATGCCCCGGCTCTACCGGGAGGCCCCGCTCAACGGCATCTGGGAGGGCTCCGGCAACGTCAACGCGCTCGACGTCCTGCGCGCCCTGACCCGTGAGCCCGCGTCCCTGGATGCCTTCCGCACCGAGATCGAGGCCGCCGCCGGGGCGGACACCCGGCTGGACGATGCCTGGCGGCACCTGCGCGGTGAGCTGGCACGCACCGACGACGCGGCACTTCGCTCGCGCCGTCTGGTCGAGCGGATGGCCCTGGTGCTCCAGGGCTCTCTGCTCGTCCGCCACGCCCCCGCAGCGGTGGCGGACGCCTTCTGTGCCTCACGGCTCGCCGGTGACCGCGGGCTGGCCTTCGGCACGCTCCCCGCGGGGGCGGACCTGTCCGGCGTCATCACCCGGCTCCCCGGGGCAGTCGGCTGACCGCCTGCCGACGGCCGCCGACCGACGATCGCTGACCGCCTGCCGCCTGCCGCCTGCCGCCTGCCGCCTGCCGCCTGCCGTCGACCGGCGATCGGCGATCGGCGATCGCTGAGCGCTGAGCGCTGACCGTCGGCCGAGGACCGCTGGCCGTCGGCCGTCGGCCCGTGCAGGGTGGTTGCCGCGCGGTGGCCGATCAGTGTGCGGCGGGCGGTTCCTTGTCGAGCACGTACAGTTCGGGCAGATTGACCACGATCGCTTCCTGTGTGCTGCGTGCGATGACCACGACCGCCTCCTCGTCCGGGCTCGGATTCTCCTCGCGGTGCGGGACATAGGGCGGTACGAAGATGTAGTCGCCGGGGGCCGTCCGCAGGCGGACCTCCTCGGGCGTGCCGCCGGAGTCGTCGAGGAAGACGAACTCCGGGTGCCCCTTGACGACATGGATCGCCGTTTCCGACGCGCCGTGATGGTGGTTGGAGGAGGCGGTCTCCGGGGCGACATGGGTCTGGCCCATCCAGATGCGTTCCGATCCGACGGAGCTTCCGCTGATGGCCGCGAACCGTCGCATCCCGCCGGTCTGCGCGGTGCCGCCGTCCAGGGCGTCGGCGCGGATGTGGTGCAGTCGGGCCCGCAGGGGCACAGCCGAGGCATGGTCGTGCCCGGGCAGATCGGGATGGAAGGCGTCGTGCCCGGAGCAGTCGCCGGAAGCGGTGGTCGGTTCCGGAGCGGAGGAGGCGGAGGAGTGCGGTCGCGGGGCCATGGGATTCCTGCTCGTCGTGGGCGGGCTGCCTGCTGCGGTGTCCGGAGTGCGGCGGCCGCTCGCCGGTGTCGGGGCGGTGGCAGTGGTGGACCGTCGCAGCCGACGGCTCGCTCGATGCGGGGCGTGCGCAAGATCCTCAGCCGACCGTAGAGAGACGGCCGAATGGATGTCAAGATGTGTCCATTGCTGCCGCGCGGGTCCTTCGGCCTTCGGCGCGACCCCGGCGGCCTTTTCCCGGACGGCGTTCCGGTGAGGGCCGTTGAAGGCCGACGCGGTGGCGCGGGACGTAATCGACGCTCTGGGAAGACGGTGCACATGCAGATCTCGGCGAAGGCGGACTACGCGGTGCGGGCGCTCGTCGAGCTCGCCGCGGACAGTGCGCGACCCCTCACCTGCGAAGGCATCGCCTCCGCACAGGAGATCCCGTTCCGATTCCTCAAGTCGGTCTTCCGCGACCTGCGTTCGGCCGGCCTCGTTCGCAGCCAACGGGGGTGCGAGGGGGGCTACTGGCTCGGGCGTGCCGCGGACGTCATCACGGTCGCCGAGGTGATGACGGCCGTGGACGGCGAGTTCTTCACGGTACGTGGCGAGCGGCCCGGGGTACTCGACCACCACGGCAGCGGGGGGCGCGTGGCCGACCTGTGGTGTGACGTCGAGTCGGCCGCACACGCCTTGCTCGCACGCACCACCATCGGGGAACTCGCCCGGGGTGGTGCGGCTGTTGGCCATGCCGAGGGCGGCCGGGGGCCCGAAGCGGCAGCGGGCGTGCCGGCATGACCGGGCGATCGCCGCACGCCGCGGTTCCGGCGGCGCAACCGGTCGTAAGCGTGACCGAGTACACCGATCCGGCATGCCCGTGGGCCTGGGGCTCGGAACCGGCCTTCCGGCTGCTGCGGCAGGGCCTCGCGCCGTATCTGCAGTGGCGTCGCGTGTTCGGGATCCTCTTCGACGAGGACGACGACCCCGCGCCCGATCCGGATGCCGAGGCCCGCTGGTACGAGGGCTTCGTGAAGGGGGTGTCCGCCCACACGCGGGCACCCTACGCGGCCCGGCTGCACTGGCTGACGCGGACGAGCTGGCCTGCCTCGCTCGTTGCCAGGGCGGCACAGGAGCAGGGGGAGCCGGCGGCCGAGTGCGTGCTGCGCAGGCTGCGGGAGACGACGTTCGTCCTCGGCAGGCCCGCGGACACGTTCCAGGCCGTCGCGGACGCCGTGCAAGGAGTCGACGGACTCGATGCCGGGCGGTTGCTGGAGGGCCGGGCCATGGAGTCGGCCCGCGTCGCCGTGCGCGCCGACTGGGCCGAAACCCGCAGGCCGATCCGTGAAGTGCGCGAGCTGGACGGTCCCGGGCCCCATCCGGGCCGGGCCAAGGAAGTGGGGGAGGGGTGCCGCTACGCACTGCCGACCCTGCTCTTCGAGGGTCCGGGCGGCCGGGTCTGCGTGCCGGGGTGGCGTCCTGTGGAGCGGTATCTGCAGGCCGCGGCCGAGGCCGCCGGTGAGCCGCTGCCCACGCCCACCCGGCTGTCCCCGCGCGACGCGCTGGACCGCTGGCGCAGCCTGACGCGACCCGAACTGGAACTCCTGACAGGCGGGGACGCCCCACCGCCGGGTGCCGTCGAACTCGCCACGGCCAACGGTCCGTTGTGGCTCCACCCCGATGAAGCACGCAGCCACCCGGCGTCGCGCTCGTCCCGACCATGACGCGAGAGAGGTCGGTCACGGGGGACCGACGGTCCGTCCCGCGCGGGCCCAAAACCGGCGCAGCCTGCAAGAGTTCGGGTAAAGACGCAGGTCGCCGGGGTCTCGGTCAATGAGACACCTGTAGGTGTCCATTGACACGACGGCGGCGTGACGTGAAGATACGAGGCATGCATCCGCTGCACCCCGGCGTGGTCTGCCGTTACGTGGACTATCGGCGCACCTCCAGCGCACTCTGTCGCTGACCCGACCGACGGCACGGTTCCGTCCGACGCGCTCGGGTTGATCCGAGGCGACTCCATCCACCGCTTCGACCTGCGGTGACTCTTCCTCCTCGCCGCTCGACTGCGGGACCGGGAGCACCGCGGCAGGCCCACCGGACACCGGCGGGCCCGAGCGGACCACAGGCATCACCACCGCGGCATCCACCTGCCGTGTCACCGCGGTGGGCTCCGGTCTCCCGTCCTCCTGCCCACAACCGTCGGTCCGGCATGCCGCCGTCGTGCCGAACCGCACCGCGCCGACGGCAGTAATCGCCCGCTCGCTCACGCCGCCCGCCCTTCTTGCCCCCACCCCGCCCCGCTTCCCGCGCCCGCACCGCCGACCGGGCGCCCACCGCGGCCCGGTCACGCCCGCACGCGGCCGAACGGCCGAGAAAGGTGCACACCCATGTCGCATCCGCCCTCCTTTCCTCCTCGTACCCCGTCCGCCGACACCGCCCGGCCACGGACGACGCTCGGCCGCCGGTCCTTCCTGGGGCTCTCCCTCGGCGCCGGAGCGGCGTTGGCTCTCGCCGCCTGCGGAGGGGAGTCCACATCCGCCGGCGCGGCCGGGCAGGGCACGCTCAAGTGGGGCTGGACCCTGCCCACTTCATGGGATCCCGTCACCTCGTCGGCGGGCTGGGACGTGCACTCCCTCTCGCTCGTCTACGCCGGCCTGACCAAGCTCGACGAGAAGGGCGCCCCGGTACCGGCGCTGGCCGAATCGTGGACGTACAACAAGGAAGGCACCGTCGTCACCTTCACCCTGCGCCGTGGCCTCACGTTCAGCGACGGGACCGTCCTCGACGCCACCGCCGTCAAGAAGAACATCGAGCGCGGGCGTGACGACGGCAAGTCACTGATCGCCGCACAGCTCACCGGCGTGCGGAAGGTGACCGTCCTCGACGCACACACGGTCGAACTGGGCTTGGCCGCACCGGACTTCCAGCTGCCGGCACTCCTGGCCGGCAAGACCGGAATGGTCGTCAACCCGAAGGTGTTCGAGTCGGATGCCGCGAGTCTGGCCACCGGACCGGCCGGCTCGGGCCCCTACACACTGACCAGCTACGTCCAGAACTCCAAGGCGGTCCTGCGCCGCAACCCCCGCTACTGGGACGCGGACCGGATCACGACACCGAACTTCGAGCTCTATCCGCTGCCCGAGCCCTCGACGGTCGTCGCCGCTCTCAAGTCCGGCCAGTACAACGTCGCCCAGATACCCGGCAGCCAGGTCGACGCCGCGAAGGCGGCCGGCCTGGAGGTGCAGGTCATCCCCTCCATGGTCGTGGCCGTGCTCGACGTCCACATCGGCAGGGAGCCGTTCACCGACCCGGATGTGGCCCTGGCGCTGAAGTACGCCGTCGACCGTGAAGAACTGCTGAAGACGGCGTCGTTCGGCTACGGCGAGGTGAGCCACCAACCCTTCCCGCGCGGCTACGCGGGCCACGACGACGCCCTCGACAAGCTCTTCCCGTACGACCCGGCCAAGGCGAAGGAACTCCTCGCCAAAGCGGGCTACGCGGACGGGCTGGAGATCACGCTCTCCGCGCAGAAGGCGGAGGGCGTACCGGAGCTGATCCAGGCACAGCTGAAGAAGGTCGGCATCACCGCCACCATCGAGACCATCCCCGCCGACCAGGCCACCCAGATCGTCTACATCCAGCGGCAGAAGGCCCTGTACGTCGACCAGTTCGCCGGGCGGGACGCCGCGACCCAGGCATTCCAGGTGCTGTTCGGCAAGGAGGGGCTGATGAACCCGGGCCGCACCGTGTCACCCGAGCTGGAGAAGGCCCTCGACACCGTGCGCCGCACGCCGCTCGACTCGCCGGACTACCCCGAGGCCCTGCAGAAGGCCACGGGTATCGCCGTACGCACCATGCCGAACGTCTTCCTGTACACCGTGCCGCGGATCCTGGCCCGCAACCCCAAGGTCTCCGCGATCCCCGCCTACAGCGTCGTCCAGCGCTTCGAGGGGGTCACCGTCTCATGACCGCCCCGACCGTGACAGCCACCGGGGCCACCCCTCGGTCACGGCCGGTGCGCGCACGCCTGGCCGCCGCGCCCCGCTCACTGGGCCGTGCCGCCGCGACCACCGCCACCGTGTTCCTGCTCGCCTCGCTCCTGACGTTCGCCCTGGGCGCCCTCTCGGACGCCAACCCCGCCGCCGCGGTGCTCGGCGACCTCGCCACACCGGCCGACATCGCCCGGATGGAGGCCCAGTTCGGCCTCGACCGCCCCCTCGCCGCGCAGTATCTGACCTGGCTCGGACACGCGGTCACCGGTGACCTCGGCGTCTCCTGGTTCACCGGCGTCCCGGTCATGGACAGCATCGCGCAGGCACTGCCGGTGGACCTGTCCATCGCCGGACTCGCGCTCCTGCTCGCCGTACTGATCGGCGGGGGCGCGGGCATCGCGGCCGCGCTCGACAACGGAGGGCTCGTCGACCGGGCCGTGACGCTCGTGTGCTCCGTCCTTGCCACCCTGCCGCCGTTCCTCATCGGCATCGTCCTCATCGTCGTCTTCGCGGTGCAGTTCGAAGCGCTGCCCACCGGCGGCTACGAACCGCTGGGCGCCGGAGCCGGCCAATGGCTGCGGTACGCGTTCCTGCCCGCCCTCGCCCTCAGCCTGGACGCGGCCGCGTCCATCGCCCGCCAACTGCGCACCTCGCTCGTCGGCGCGCTCCGCGAGAACTATGTGACCGGCGCGCAGATGCGCGGCTTCTCCACCCGGCGCGTCCTGTTCGGGCATGTCCTGCGCAACGCCGCCGGCCCCGCTCTGACCGTCCTCGGCGTCAGCGTGCCGGTCATCCTCGGCGGCGCCGTCGTCACCGAGAAGATCTTCAACCTTCCCGGTATCGCGCAACTCTCGCTCCAGGCGGCCGAGAAGCACGACATCCCCGTCATCCAGGGAACGCTGCTCGTCACCGTCGGCGTGGTGCTCATCGCGAACATCGCCGTCAACGCGGCCCTCGCCGCCCTCAACCCCGCCTCGGCGAGGCGGCGGCCCCGCGGGGCCGCCCGCAGGACTCCGGCCGGACAGGGAGGCACCGCATGAGGGTTCTGCGCCGCACCTTGACGATGCGTTCGGCCCGTGCCGCGGTGGCCGTCCTCGCGCTGGTCGCGTTCCTCGCCGTGGCGGGCGGCACCGTCGCCCCGCACGATCCGCTGGCCCAGCACCCCACCGACATGCTCCAAGGGCCGGGCGCCGGGCACCTGTTGGGCACGGACTATCTCGGCCGGGACGTCCTGAGCCGCGTCCTCGCAGGCACCGGACTCTCCCTGGTCGGGGCGCTGGAGTCCGTCGGCGCCGCGATGCTTCTCGGTATCGTCCCCGGTCTCGCGTCCGTGTGGCTGGGCCGCACCGTCGAATGGACGACGCAGCGCGCCGCCGACACCTTGATGATCATGCCGTTCACGGTGTTCGCGATCGCCGTGGTCGGGGCGCTCGGCAACGGGATGCACCAGGCGATGCTGGCGCTCGGCGTCCTGTTCGCCCCGCTCTACTTCCGGGTGACCCGCGCCGCCGCGCTCGGCCTCAGGCAGGCGCAGTACGTGGAGGCCGCCGAACTGATGGGCGCCTCCCGCCGCTGGATCCTGCGTACGCATGTCTGGGGCAAGGTCCTGCCGACGATCGCGGTCACCACGGCGCAGACCGTGGGCCAGGCCCTGCTGGTCGTCTCCTCCCTGACCTTCCTCGGCCTGGGAGTCCAGCCGCCCGCGCCGACCTGGGGCGGCATGCTCGCCTCCGACCTCGGCTATCTCGCCCAGCAACCCTGGGCCCCGCTGATCCCCGGCGCCGCGATCATGCTCACGGTGGCGGCGCTCAACATCCTCGCCGACGCGATCCGGGACAGCGGCGCGCCGGGAACCGGCGGCTTCGAGCCGGTGCGGGGCCGCAACAGGTCCGACGGCGCGCCACGCCCGAAGTCCGGTGGGGCGCCACAAGAGAAGGAACGGTCCGACGGCGCGGGCCCGGCAGGTGACGCGTCCGTCCGTTCGGAGTCCGGCGATGCGGGCCCGGCAGGTGACGCGTCCGTCCGTTCGGAGTCCGGCGATGCGGGCCCGGCACGTGACGCGTCCGCCCGTTCCCAGTCCGAAGGCAGCCGGGCCGGCAGTGCCCCGCACCGCGAGGAGAAGGAGGCGCACGACCATGTCACGACCGTCGGAAACAGCCGCTGACACCGTCCTCGGCGTCGACGGCCTCGACGTCACCGTCGGCGCGGGTGTGCGCGCCGTGCGCGATGTCTCGCTGAGCCTGCGCCGCGGCGAAGCCGTCGGCCTGGTGGGGGAGTCCGGCAGCGGCAAGACGCTGACATGCCGGTCCGTGCTGGGAGTACTGCCCCAGGGATGCCGAGTCACCGGCGGCCGGATCACCCTCACTCCCGACGACGAACCGGTCGAGCTGACGGAGCTGCCACGCAAGCAGTGGGACACCGTCCGGGGCCGACGCATCGCCGCGGTCTTCCAGGACCCCGCCTCGTATCTCAACCCCTCCCTGACCGTCGGGCGTCAGCTCGCCGAGCAACTGCGCGTCGGGCAGGGCCTGTCCCGGGCCGCGGCGCGCACCCGGGCCGTGGAACTCTTCGCGGCCGTCGGCCTGCACCGGCCCGCCGACCTCTACCACCAGTACCCGCACGAACTGTCCGGCGGCATGCTGCAACGCGTCCTCATCGCCATCGCCGTCTCCTGCGCGCCGCAACTGCTGATCGCCGACGAGGCCACCACAGCCCTGGACGTCGTCATCCAGGCGGAGATCCTGGAACTCCTGCGCACCCTGCGCGACGAACAGGGCCTCGCCCTGCTCCTGGTCACCCACGACCTCGCCGTGGTCGCCGAGAGCTGCGACCGCATCGTCGTGATGTACGCGGGCGAGATCGTCGAGGACGGCCCCACCGCCGAGGTGCTGTCCGCGCCCGCCCACCCGTACACCGAAGCGCTCCTGAACGTGGCATCGATCGGCGCGTGGGGACGCCGCACCCTCGATGTCATCCCCGGACGCCCGCCCGAGACCGGCGCCGAACTGCCCGGCTGCCGCTTCGAGGACCGCTGCTCCTACGCGACAGCCGCGTGCGGCGCGGGACCGATCGCCCTGCGCACCGGGAGCGACGGACGTCGCACCCGCTGCCTGCGCCCCGTCCCGGCCGACGCCTCCGTCACGGCACCGGCCGAACCCACCACCGCCCGAGGAGCCGCCGCATGAGCACCGCACCCGTGGCCGAACCGCGGCACCGCGCGGACAGCGACGACGCGGCGGGCACGCTCCTGGAGATCGAGGGCGTCAGCGTGTCCTACGGCCGCCGTGCCGGGGCACGTGGCGCCGCCCACCGCACGCGTGTGCTCACCGGCGTCGATCTGTCGGTGCGGCCCGGCGAGATCGTCGGCGTCATCGGTGAGACCGGGTCGGGCAAGACGACCCTGGCCCGCGCCACCGTGGGTCTCGTCGCCCCCGACAGCGGGCGCATCCGCTTCGAGGGACGCGACCTCACGGCCCTGCGCGCCAGGGAACTGCGCGCGTTCCGCCGCGAGGGGTGCGTCCAGTACATGTTCCAGGACCCGCTGCGCTCCCAGGACCACGATCTGACGGTGCGGCAGATCGTGGCCGAGCCGCTTGCCGTCGTCGGCACGCTCGACCGCCGGGAACGCGCGGCGCGTGCCGACGAGGCCCTGGCACTCGTCGGCCTGGACGCCGAAGCGCTGGGGCCCCGTACACCCGGCCAGATATCCGGCGGGCAACGCCAGCGCGTATCGCTCGCGCGCGCTGTCGTCACCCGGCCCCGGCTGCTCCTCACCGACGAACCGGTCAGCGCACTGGACGCATCCAACCGGAATCTCGTCCTGAACCTCCTCGACCGGCTCCGCCGCGAGCTGGGCCTCGCCGTCGTCGTCATCTCCCACGATCTGAGCTCGCTGGCCGGCATCGCCGACCGGGTCGCCGTGCTCTACCGCGGCCGGTTGGTCGAAGAAGGGCCCATCAGACAGGTCCTCGAACACCCGCGCCATCCGTACACCGCTCTGCTCACCGCCTCCGCGCCCCGTGTGCGCACGGACCGCACACTCCTGCCCGCGCAGCTCCGCGCCCCGGTCGGCCGCGCGCCCCTGCCGGACGACGAAGGCTGCGTCTTCGCTCCGCGCTGCCGCTTCGCCGACGCGCGGTGCCGCACCGAACCCGCGCGCGCGGAGGCGGCCGGCAGCCCGGCAGGAACACACAGCGTCGCCTGCCACCACGCCGGTTCCTGGCGCGCGGACGTCATCTGACCTCTGGGACAGCCACCCCCCCCGTCCCACCCTCACCACCTTCGGAGTACGTCACCATGCCCATCGAGTTCATCGGCATCGCCGCCACCCAGGAGACCAGTGAGAGCGGCGCCGGCACGCCCCCGGCCGCCCGCGACGGCATCTCCGCGCAGACCGAGGCCGGACACGCCACGGGCCCCGTCGTCCAACCCGCGTACCTGCGCGAACTGGCCCGCGCCCACGAGGAGTCGGGCTTCGACCGGGTCCTGGTCGCCCATTCGTCGGCGAGCCCGGACGGGTTCACGGTCGCCGACCAGATCCTCACCCACACCGAACGCCTCGGCGTCCTGCTCGCACACCGGCCCGGCTTCGTGGCCCCCACGCTCGCCGCTCGCAAGTACGCCACCCTCGACGCCTTCCACCCCGGACGGATCGCGTTGCACGTCATCACCGGAGGCGACGACACCGACCAGGCACGGGACGGCGACTTCAGCGACAAGCCCACCCGCTACCGACGCACCGACGACTACCTGGACGTGGTCCGCAAGGAGTGGACGGCCACCGAACCGTTCGACCACGAAGGCGAGTTCTACCGGGTGAAGGGCGGCATCTCCGCCGTCCGTCCCGCCGCGCCCGTCCCCGTCTACTTCGGCGGCGCCTCCGCCGACGCCGTCCGCGTCGGCGCCAGACACGCCGACGTGTACGCCTTCTGGGGCGAGCCCCTGGCCGGCATCGCCGAACGCATCCGCGAGGTGCGGGCCGCCGCCGCGCCGCACGGACGCAGCCCCCGCTTCAGCGTCAGCCTGCGGCCCATTCCCGCCGCCACCGAGGCCGAGGCATGGCAGCGGGCCGAGGAGATCCTGCGGCTGACGAAGGAGAAGGCGGGCGAGGCCCGCAAGGTGTTCTCCCTCGACCACAGCGAACAGCGGGGCTCCCAGCGCCTCCTGGAATACGCCGCCCAGGGCGATGTGCACGACAAGCGACTGTGGACGGCGATCGCCAGGACGACAGGAGCGGCGGGCAACTCCACCGCCTTGGTGGGAAGTTACGAGCAGGTCGCCGAATCGCTGCTCGACTACGTCGCACTGGGTGTCAGCACCCTGCTCATCCGCGGTTTCGCCCCCCTGGCCGACGCACGCGACTACGGCACCCTCATCGATCTCGTCCGCGCGCGGGCCGCGGCGGCCCCGGGGCGTGTGAGCCCCGCCGCCCTGGAGGACCCCGTGGTGTCCGCATGACCTGGGCCCCCGGCGGACCGCTGCCGACCACCTCCCACTGGGGCGCCTACCGCGTCCGCCCCGGCGAGGACGGCCGCCTCGACATCAGTCCGTACCCCGAGGACCCCTCACCGTCCCCCCTGCTCGGCAACGTGGCCGGAGCGCTGCGGCACCCCACACGGGTGCGCCGCCCCGCCGTGCGGCGCGGATGGCTCGAACACGGACCGGGGCCGAGCGGACAGCGCGGGCGCGAACCCTTCGTCGAGGTCGGCTGGGACGAGGCGCTCGACCTCGTCGCGGCCGAACTCGCCCGCGTACGCGACACGTACGGCAACCAGGCCGTCTACGGCGGCTCCTACGGCTGGGCCTCGGCCGGCCGATTCCACCACGCACAGAGCCAACTCCACCGATTTCTGGCCCAGTTCGGCGGATACACCGCGTCCCGCAACTCCTACAGCCTCGGCACCTCGCTCGTGCTGCTGCCGCACGTCGTCGGCCGTGCGGGCACCGAGGCGGTGCTGCGGGCCGCGTCCAGCTGGCCGACGCTGATCGCCCGCACCGAGCTGATCGTCGCCTTCGGTGGTCTGCCCGAGAAGAACGTGTACGTCACGCCGGGCGGCGTGACGCTTCACCGCTCCCCGGGGCACCTCGCCGAACTCGCCGCGGCCGGCGTACACGTGGCGCTCGTCAGCCCGTTGCGGGCCGACCTGCCGGACGGGCTCGACAGCACCTGGTATCCCGTCGTGCCCGCCACGGACACCGCACTCATGCTCGCCCTCGCGCACACCCTGCTCACCGACAACCTGTACGACCGCGCGTTCCTCGACCGCTGCACCACCGGCTTCGACACCTTCGCCCGCTACCTCGACGGCACCACCGACGGCACGCCCAAGAACGCCGACTGGGCCGCCGCGCTCTGCGGCATCGACGCCACGGCCATCCGCCGGCTCGCCCGCCGCATGGCCGCCTCCCGCACGCTGATCACCGTCACCTGGTCGCTCCAGCGCATCCAGCACGGCGAACAGCCCGTCTGGGCGGCGCTCGCCCTCGCCGCGATGCTCGGCCAGATCGGCCTGCCCGGCGGCGGCTTCGGCCACGGCTACGGATCGATGGGCGACGTCGGTGACCACGGACCACTGATCCGCCTGCCACACCTTCCCCAAGGCGCCAATCCCGTAAGCGAGTTCATCCCGTGCGCACGCATCGCCGACATGCTCCTGCACCCCGGCGAGCCCTACACGTACGACGGCGAACTCCGCACCTACCCCGACATACGCCTCGTCCACTGGGCCGGAGGCAACCCCTTCCATCACCACCAGGACCTCGGACGGCTGCGCCGCGCCTTCGGCCGCCCCGACACCGTCGTCGTCCACGAACCCCACTGGACCGCCACCGCACGCCACGCCGACATCGTGCTGCCCACGACCACCACCCTGGAACGCGAGGACTTCGGCGGCGGACGCCGCGACACCCACCTCATCGCCATGCATCGAGCCGTCGACCCCGTCGGCGAGGCCCGGGACGACCACGCCATCCTTGCGGCACTCGCCGACCGGCTCGGATTCGCCGAGCGGTTCACCGAAGGCCGCAGCCCCCGCCAGTGGCTGGAACACCTCTACGGGCAGTGGCGTGACGACCTGCGCGCCGAAGGAACCCCCATCCCCGACTTCGACACCTTCTGGGCAGCCGGAGCGTACGAACTTCCGCCAGGGCCGAGCGAGTTCACCCTCCTGGCGGACTTCCGCAGCGACCCCTCGGCACATCCACTGGACACGCCCAGCGGACGCATCGAGATCACGTCCGCGGCCATCGCGGCCCTCGGCCTCACCGACTGCCCCGGCCACCCCACCTGGCTGGAGCCCGACGAATGGCCGGGCGCACCGGCCGCGGCACGCCACCCTCTGCTGCTCATCGCCAATCAGCCCGCCACCCGGCTGCACAGCCAGAACGACGTCGGCGCGGTCAGCCTCGCGGCGAAGGTCGCGGACCGCGAGCCCGTCGAACTGCACCCGGACGACGCGGCCGCCCGCGCCATCCGTGACGGCGATGTCGTACGCCTCTTCAACGACCGCGGCGCCGTACTCGCCGGAGCCCGCATCACCGAAGACATACGCCCCGGTGTCCTGCGGCTGCCCACCGGGGCCTGGTTCGACCCGGCGCCGGACACGGATCCGCCGCTGTGCGTGCACGGCAACCCCAACACCCTGACCGCCGACATCCCCAGCTCCCGGCTCAGCCAGGGCTGCACCGGACAGCACACCCTCGTCGAAGCCGAGAAGTACCCCTGCCCACCGCCACCGGTGACAGTGCGCCGACCGCCCCGCCTGCTCGAACACTCCGACAGCGCGCACGCCGCGTCAGGCACCACCCGCACCTCGTCGGCCGCACACGACCGGCACGCCCACCTCTTCCGGCCGGAGACCCCGTGAGCCACACCCCGTCCCGCACCCCCGACAACGCCGTCGCCGATACTCCGTCCCGCACTGCCCACAACGCCGTCGCCGACCCGCCACCCCTTCCATCCCTGGACCTCGACCGCCTGCCCGGCATCACCCGGCAACTGGCCTCCCGGGCCGCCGAGCACGACCGCGATGCCACCTTTCCCACCGAAGGCTTCGCCCTCGTCCACGATGCCGGACTGCTCACCGCCACCGTCGCGGCGCACCACCAAGGCCCCGGCGCGGGCCTGGCCGACACCGTCCGCATCCTGCGCGCGCTCGGCGCCGGCGACCCGGCGGTCGCCCTCGTCACAGCCATGACCCTGTTCACGCACGCGGCCGAGGCCCGCACTCCGGCCTGGCCGCGGGCCGCGTACGCCGACCTCCTCACCGAAGCCGCCACCGGGCCCGCCCTCGTCAACGCTCTGCGCGTCGAGCCCGAACTGGGCAGCCCCGTGCGCGGCGGACTGCCCGCCACCACGGCCCGCCGGGACGGCGACCACTGGCTCCTGACCGGCCGCAAGATCTACTCCACCGGCGCCGTCGGCCTCAGCCGCATGCTCGTCCTCGCGCGGACCGACGAGGACGACGTCCGCGTGGGCACGTTCGTCGTCCGCGCGGGCAGCCCGGGCATCACCGTCGAACCGACCTGGGACCACATCGGACTCCGGGCCAGCCGCAGCGACGACGTCGTACTCGACGACGTACGCGTGCCCGCCGCCGACGTCATCGGCCTCAGCACCCCCGGCGCCGTCCCCGGCGCCCGCCCCGATGCCGTCAGCGGTGCCTGGAACGCGCTCGGCCTCACCGCGCTCTACCTCGGCGTCGCCGCCGCCGCCCGCGACTGGCTCATCGGCTTCCTCCACGAACGCGTGCCCACCGCCCTCGGCGCGCCCCTGGCCACACTGCCCCGCTTCCAGACCGCTGTCGGCGAGATCGAGACCGCGCTGACCACGGCCGACGTCCTCGTCGACGCGCTCGCCGCCCGGATCGACGCGGGTGACGAAGTCGCCGCCGTACAGGCCCCGATGGCCAAGGTCGCCGGAACCCGTGCCGCCATCACCGCGGTCGAGCAGGCCCTGTCACTCACCGGCAACCACGGCCTCACCCGCGCCAACCCCCTCCAACGGCACTACCGCGACGTGCTGTGCGGTCGCGTCCACACGCCGCAGGACGACTCCGTCCTCACCGCCGCGGGCCGCGCCGCCCTGGCCGCCCGATCCTCCCCGGGGCTGTGACCGGAAACGTTCACCGGTTCCGGCGACCCGGCCGGCCCACACCTCTCCGCACCAGCGGGCATCTCCGTGTCAGTCCACACCTCCGTACCAGTCCGCACGGCCATACCAGCTCGCACCTCCGCATCGAAAGGCCCCGTCAATGACCAGCCCGTCCGTCGAGTTCATCGGCATGATCGGCACCCAGGACGCCTCCGAGACCAGGCCCGCCCAAGGCCCGCTGATCGACGCCGCGTACACCACCCGCTTCGCCCGCGCCCATGAGGACGCAGGCTTCGACCGGATCCTCATCGGGTACAGCTCCTCCCGGCCCGACGGGCTCCAGGTCGCCGCACACGTCGCGGCGCACACCGAACGCCTGGGCCTGCTCGTCGCCCACCGGCCCGGCTTCATCGCCCCGACCCTGGCCGCCCGCAGCTTCGCCACCCTCGACCACTTCACCCGCGGCCGCGTCGCCGTGCACACCATCACCGGCGGCAGCGACGCCGAACAGCGCCGCGACGGCGACTACGTGGCGAAGGACGACCGCTACGACCGCACCGACGAATACCTCGGCATCCTGCGACGCGCCTGGTCGTCCGGCGAGGCCTTCAGCCACGAAGGCCGCCACTACCGTTTCGACGACTACACCCCCGGGGTGCTGCCCTACCGTGCCGAAGGCATCCCGCTGTACTTCGGCGGCTCCTCCACCGCGGCCTACCGAGTGGGCGGCAAGCACGCCGACACGTTCGCGCTGTGGGGCGAGCCGCTCGCCGAGACCGCCGAACAGATCGCCTCCGTCCGGACCGCCGCCCAGGCCGCGGGCCGCACCGAACCGCCCGGCATCAGCGTCTCCTTCCGCCCCGTCCTCGGCCCGACCGAGGAACTCGCCTGGGAGCGGGCCCACCGCATCCTCGACACCATCACCACCGGAGCCGGACGCCCGTTCTTCGACCAGGCACGCCACCACACCGGCAGCACAACACCCCAGAACACCGGCTCCCAGCGGCTGCTCGCGGCTGCCGCCAAGGCCGATCTCCACGACCGCGCCCTGTGGACACCGACCGCCACGGCGACCGGCGCCGGCGGCAACACCACCGCCCTCGTCGGCACCCCGGAGACCGTCGCCCAGGCGCTCCTCGACTACATCGACATCGGCGTCACGACCGTCCTCATCCGCGGCTTCGACCCGCTCGACGACGCCATCGACTACGGCCGCCACCTGCTGCCCCTCGTCCGCCAGGAACTTGCCCACCGCGCGGCCACAGCCACGCCCCTCACCCCCGCCGGAAGCGCCCGATGACCGACCTCGACACCACCCCTCGCACCGCCGCCCGCACCTGGCGGCCTCCCACCGCGATCGCACCGCGCGGCACGCTCGTCGTCCTGCCCGGACGAGGCGAACACGGCCTGGTGTACGAACGGTTCGGCCGCCGTCTGGCTGCCGACGGCTATGTCGTACACGCCCTGGACACGACATCCGACGCCGCGCTCGAAGACGTACTGACCGCCGGGGCAGCCGCCGTGGGGCCCGACGCGGACACCCCCCTCGTGCTGGTCGGCAGTGACACGGGCGCCCTCCAGGCCCTGCACATCGCCACGATTGCCGACCCGCGGCTGCCGGTGCGGGGCATCATCCTCACAGGGACCGTCACCACGGCGACTGCCACGCCCGCCACCGGCTGGGAGGCGGAACTCGACGCACGCACCGCCTGCCCGGCACACCGCCGGAAGATCACCGACGACGCGGACTTCGCACGCGGCCGGCTCTCCGAACCCGTGCCGCACCACCTCCTGCACGACGTGCGTCCGGACCTGCCGGTCCTGATCCTGCACGGCGCCGACGACCCACTGGCCCCCCTCGACCAGGCCCGGGCCCTCGCACGCCGTCTGCCGCACGCCACCTTCGGAGTCCTCGACGAGGGCCGGCACGACGTCCTCAACGACGCCTCGCACCGCACCACCGCCGCCCATGTCGTGATCTGGCTGGAGCGGCTGCGCGCCGACACCGCACTGCGCCCGATCCTGACCGTCGAGGCGGAACCCGAGGACTGACGCCGCCCCGTCACCACCGCACCAGCACGCACCACCTCTCACGAGCGGGCCCCGCCTCCGGACCCGGCGGGGCCCCGGCGCTCGACCAGCCGAAGGGAACCGGCATGACCGCCTCCACCGACCACCGCGAAGAAGCCCCCGCGACGCCCGCCACCGACGAGATACTCCGCCGCACACTGCGCCGACACGCGGCCGGAGTCACGGTGATCACCGTCCCCGGCCCCGCAGGCTTCACCGCCACCTCCTTCACCTCGGTGTCCCTCCAGCCACCGCTCGTCTCCTTCTACGTGGGACTCGGCGCATCCGCCGCGCAAGCCGTATGCGACGCCGACCGGTTCGCCGTCCACGTACTCGGCACACACAACGCCGCGCTGGCACAGCAGTTCGCGCGCAGCGGCATCAACCGCTTCGACGGCGTGCCCTGGACCGCGTACGACTACGGCCTCCCCGTCCTCGACGACGCCCCCGCCTGGCTCACCGCCCGCGTGACCCTGCGCCAGCGCGTCGGTGACCATCTCCTCGTCGTCGGCGAGGTCGAATCCGGCGCCGTCCACCAGGACACTGCCGCGCTCGTGCACCACGACGGGGCGTTCGCCCGGGCGCACCGGCTGCCCGCACCGGCATCGGACTGACCGGGAGGCCGAGGGACCGGCAGGGACGCGTCGATGACGGCGGGGGAGTTCTTCCGGTGCCTCGACCGGCCGCCGACCCGAATCCGTCAGTGCAGCGCGGCGCGGCGGTGACGCTCGCCGAGCGCTCCGCCGCGCCCGGAGGGCGTTCGGGGCCGTGTCGGAGAAAGCCCGGACGGGACGGCGCCAGGGCACCTGGGTGCCTCGACGCCGTCCCGTACTCCGGCCACCGGTCCGTTACGCACCGGGTCACCGGGGCGACTTCCCGGACGGGGCCCGTACTGCAACGGTCACGGTCCGCTGCTTGACTACTCGATGACCAGCTCGACCGGGATGTTGCCGCGGGTCGCGTTGGAGTAGGGGCAGACCTGGTGGGCCTGCTCGACCAGCTTGCGGCCGGTGGTCTCGTCGATGGCCTCGGGCAGCTCCACGCGCAGCGTGACCGCGAGACCGAAACCCTCACCCTGCTTGCCGATACCCACTTCGCCGGTCACGGCGGCTTCACTGACGTCGATCCGGGCCTGACGGCCGACAACGCCCAGGGCGCTGGCGAAGCACGCGGCGTATCCGGCGGCGAACAGCTGCTCCGGGTTCGTACCCTGGCCGCTGCCACCCATCTCCACCGGGATGGCCAGCTGCAGATCGAGCTTGCCGTCAGGTGTGACGGCGCGGCCCTCACGACCGTGGGTGGCGGTGGCGACGGCGGTGTAGAGCGCTTCCATGGAAAACCATTCCTCTCGGACGTCATGTCCAGCGGCGCTGTCCGGCCGCCCGCAGCAAGCAAAGCACACAATTCAATTGTGCACAATCAAGTTGTGTGTGCGGAGCTATGATGAGCCCATGACGTCCACGCCCAGCCCGAGCCGCGATTCCTCGTCCGAGGCCGACTATCTCCGTCTCGACCAGCAGATCTGCTTTTCCCTGAACGCGGCGTCACGCGCCTTCGGCAGCGTCTACCGCGTGCTCCTCAAGGACCTGGGTCTCACGTATCCGCAGTATCTGGTGATGCTGGTGCTCTGGGAGCACGGCGAGCTGCCGGTGAAGACGTTGGGTGAACACCTGCGGCTCGACTCCGGCACGCTGTCGCCGCTGCTGAAGCGGTTGGAGGCGGCGGGCCTGGTGCGACGTGAGCGCAGCGCCCATGACGAGCGCTCGGTGCACATCCACCTCACACGCGAGGGTTCGGCGCTCCGGGGGCGGGCAATGGCCGTGCCGCGCCGGATAGCTGCGGCGACCGGATTCGACCTCGACGAGATCAGCGACCTGCGGGCCCGGCTCAACCGGCTCACGGCGGCGCTGGACTCGGCGGCACTGGAGGAGGACCTGGGCGGCGCCTACGAGGTGTACGAGCGCTAGACCGTCTGCTGACGTCGGCCTCTGATCGAACGAAGCGCAGAAGGGGCGGGCCGACCGGGACGTCAGGCGCCGACAGCGGCTGGTCCGCTCCGCTCCGCGAAGTTCTCCCGCCCTCAGTGGCAGGAAAGGCGCTCGGCTGCTGTTCCAGTTCTTCACCGCGCGTGAGAAGTGCGAGGCCGCCGCGGTGTGGGCGGACCAACGTGGCTCCCGATCCCGTTGCTGCGTGTCTCTGAGTGCGAACCCCGCGCCCGTTCGGTTCGCGCCGAAGTCCCGTCGAGACCCCCGAAAGTGCCCCGTGGGTGTGATGCCACCCATAGGGGCTGCGTCACATCCTAACGAACTTAGTAGGTCCATGACCCGTCCGAACAGTTCGTAAGCGCCACAGAACGTCTCATTTCAGACATTGCTCCGAAGTTGGGTAGTACGTCACATCGTTGACCACCGTCCCGGGCGCCGCTAACCATGGCTGTCGTTGCGGGAAGCCGCGACCGGACCGGCGGATCAGCCGGATTCGTTCGCCATCGCCCGCAGTGTGGAGTTCCGCTCCCCAAGCCGCTGCGACCGAGACCGGCGGTAGGCAACACCATGTCGTCCCCATTGGAGAGTTCCTTCCGTATGACCACGCACACGCAGACCCGCACCAGCCGCATCGCCCGCCTTCGCACGCTGTCCGTCGCCGGTATCGCCACTGTGGGTGCCGCGGCGGCGGCCCTCACGCTGACGTCGACCTCGGCGCAGGCCGCCGAGACGACCTCGGTGAGCGCCTCCGTGGTCAAGACGGCGGCGAACGGCGGCCAGGGTCACGCCAACAACCTCGACGGCTGGATCAATGAGGCGCTGGCCATCATGAAGGCCAAGGGCATCCCCGGTAGCTATGAGGGGCTGCACCGCAACATCATGCGGGAGTCGAGCGGCAACCCGAACGCTCAGAACAACTGGGACGTCAACGCGCGGAACGGCATACCGTCCAAGGGCCTGCTTCAGGTCATTCAGCCGACCTTCGACGCCTACCACGTCGCCGGCACCGCGAAGAACGTCACCGACCCCGTCGCCAACATCACCGCGGCCGCCAACTACGCCGCCCACCGCTACGGGTCGATCGACAACGTCAACTCCGCCTACTGAGCCGCAAGCTCGGATTCCGCCTCGCGGACCAGGGTCGGTGTCGGCAGCAGTATTGCTGCCGACACCGACCCTTCGGCTTGCTCATCGGCGACAAGTCGCTACAAGCGGCGGGTGAGGTCCGCGGTCGGAGTCCGCGAGGCCGGCGCCGCGCCGGATGGAGTGGGTGCGGGCGGTCCCGCGGCCTGGGGGTTCTTCCTCGGGGCGTGTCCATGAACGACACGCCTCTTGTGGTGAGTGGGTATCAGGAAGTCGCCCGGACGGGCGAACATTGCATCAATTGGCCCGCATGCAAAGGTTGTCGACCAGGCATCCACCCCTACCCGTATGGCGTACGAACGGTCGTCGTTTCGCGTCGGATCCTCGGTATCAGCCTTTTGATATGTCCGATATGACAGGCATGTGGGGCGTCAGTACGTTCAGTCACGAGTCGACTACCCAGTCGACCTCCCTGAGAGCAGGAGAAGTGACATGGTTACACGTTCCACCGTGGTGACCGCCGCCATCGCGGCCGCCATGGCCCTGGCTGTTACAGGCAGCACCTTCACCTCGGCTGCCACTGCCGAGTCCACCGAGGAAACCCCCGCCGCCCCTCGCGCCGCAGCTCCGGCCCCGGCTCCGGCCCCGGCTCCCGGCGAGGCGGGCGACGCCAACAAGGCGGGCGGAGCCAACAAGACGAGCGAGACCGACAAGGCCGGCGCCGCAGGCAAGGCCGACCAGGGCAACGGCGAGGGTCGTGGCAACGGCAACGGCAACGGCAACGGCAACGGCAACGGCAACGGCGAGGGCCGGGGTGGCGACGAAGGTCGTGGCAACGGTGAGGGCCGGGGTGGCGACGAGGGCCGGGGTGGCGACGAGGGTCGTGGCAACGGTGAGGGCCGGGGTGGCGACGAGGGTCGCGGCAACGGTGAGGGCCGGGGCAACGGTGAGGGCCGTGGCAACGGTGAGGGCCGGGGCGGCGACGAGGGTCGCGGCTATGGCGGCCGGGGTGAGGGTCGAGGTCACGGGGGCCGGGGCTACGGCGAGGGCAGGATCCACATCAACGAGCGGACGTATTCCGCCTTCCCCGGTGGCTGCATCACCGTGGCCAGCGGCCTCGGCGCCACGAGCTTCAACGTCTTCAATGACAGCTGGCGGACCGTCGAGGTCTTCCGTGGCGCGACCTGCGACAACGGCGGCCCCGTTGCCGTCGTCGGACCCCACGGCTCCACCTCCGGCGTGTTCGCGAAGCCTGTCGAAGGAGGCATCATCGTCCCCAACGGAGTGGGAGGCAGCTTCCGCGTGGTCGCGCACGACTACGGCTATGGATACGGCTACGACTTCGACTGACGGAGCCTTCTGCGCGGTGTGACGAAGAACCCGGCCCGCCGGAATCGGGCAGCGGTGTACTCGTCGGGGCATTGTGACCGGCACCCCTCGCTCCTCGCGCCCGCACCCGCGCCATGCCCGATCGACTTGCACACCTGCCGCGCCGCACCGACCCGGACGGTGAGGCGCCCCCGGGCCGGGACCGGAACAGTCGGACCGCACGCGGCCATCGACCTCGACCGGACCCGGCAGCCGGGACGCACTGACCCGGCAGGAACGCACTGACCCGGGGGCCGGGACGCACTGACCCGGCGGCCAGGGCGCCCGGACCCGGCGGCCGTGACGGCCGCGTATGGCGCCGTCGCGACCGATGCCGTCGATGTGCCGACGGATCTCGTGGTCGGGCGCACGCGCCCACGGCAGGACGGACAGCCGCCTGCGAGGACCGCGGGAACCGGCGAAGATCTGCGGGGGAACGCGAAGATCTGCGGGGGAACGGCGAAGACTCGCGAGGAACGGCTACCACCCGCAAAAGGCGTCGTAGCCCCGCGCATTGCCGCAGACCCTGGGAACCCACGCTGTGCGGAGACTGGCTCCGGGTCCAGGGCGCGCTTGCTGCGACGTCGGCCGAGAATTGCGGGTAGGGGAGGGTGTTGGGCTCCTCGGAGGTTCGCTCGCTCAGCGCGAGGGCCCCACCTCCTCGCATTCCGCCTCCTGTCCGCCGTGGAGGTCGAACCGCGCGCGGAGATGCTCACTCCCGCAGTGCGACAGAGCGGCGACCACCCCGTTCGAAGAGGCAGGGGAAGCACTCCTGGCTTTCGGGCCAGGGCTCCGGTCGGCCTTCGGACGAGGACATCGGCAGAACATCTTTTGACATACCTATGACTTTAGACCTATGATATCGATCATGTCTGATTCCCGCGCGTCCGCCCAGGACCTCGACCGTGTGGCCTCCGCGCTCGCGGCGTGCCTGCCCGCGCTGAATCGGGCCCTCGACCGTCTGGTCGCGCAGGACTTCGGGAGGCCCAAGCCGCCCGAAGGGCAGCTCGCGCTGCTGCGTTTCGTCACGCAGCAGGAGGGTGCCACCGTGCGCGAGGCCGCCGAAGCCCTGCTGATGCGGCCGAACAACGTCAGTGCGCTCGTCTCCCAGCTCACCGAGCAGGGCCTGCTGGAGCGCCGCAAGGACACCGGCGACAAGCGGATCGCCCATCTGTATCCGACCCCCACGGCCCGGCGCGAGCTGGCCGAGGTCCGGAGTCTCGAAGACGCGCACCTCGCGCACGCCCTGCAGTCCCTCACCGACGGCGAGATCGGCGCACTCGGTTCGGCCGTGGGCGCGCTGACGTCGCTGACGCGGCATCTGCACCCCGTGCCCGCAGCCGAATAGCCCCCGCGTCCCACCGCCGGGGCCCGACCGACCGCGAGCATCCCCGTCTCCGTGCCCGTGGGGCCTTCCCCTGCCCGGAGACAGACCGGGCCGGCCGCCACCGAGGCCGCAGGTGCGCAACCTGCCGCTCGGCCCCTGTTTTCCCGTAGCACTCTCTACAGACAAGGCACTTCCATGCCCTCCACCACCGCGGATCACTCCTCGCTGCCCGCTGCCTCCCCACCGCAGGCGCAGCCGGAGGTCCGGGGCAGGCGCTCCAACCCGTGGCTGACCCTCCTCGCGGTCGCCTTCGGGCTCTTCATGGTCCAACTCGACGCATCCGTCGTGGCGATCGCCAACCCCGAGATCGGCCGCGCCCTCGGGGCGTCCACCGCCGACCTGCAATGGGTCACCAACGCCTACCTGCTCGCCCTGGCAGGCTCGCTGATCCTGGGCGGCAAGCTCGGCGACCGCTTCGGACGGCGCACCTACTACATGATCGGCGTCGTCGGCTTCACCCTCTCCTCGATCGCCATCGGCCTGGCCGGTTCGATCGAGGGCGTCATCGCCTTCCGGGCGGCGCAGGGCTTCTTCGGCGGTCTGCTGATGCCCAACACCCTGGGTCTGCTCCGTGCTTCCTTCCCCCCGCGGAAGTTCGGCATGGCGGTGGGCATCTGGGCCATGGTCTCCGCCGTTTCCACGGCCCTCGGCCCCATCGTCGGCGGCGTGTTCGTCGAGAACATCAACTGGGAATCCGTCTTCTACCTCAATGCTCCCATCGGGGTGCTCGCCCTCCTGGTCAGCGCCGCCGTTCTGCCACAGAGCAGGAACTCGACCGGTCACCACCGCTTCGACGTACCCGGCGTCGTACTGCTGGCACTCGGTCTGCTGTGCGTGGTCTTCGGCGTGGTCAAGGGCGAGACCTGGGGCTGGTCCTCGGCCGGCACTCTGGGCGCCGTCGCTGTCGGCGTGCTGATCCTGGCGGGTTTCGGCTGGTACGAGACCCGGATCGAACACCCGCTGCTGCCGATGCGGCTGTTCCGCATCCGGTCGCTGACCGTCGGCACGATCATCACCGCTCTCAACTTTTTCGTGATGCTCGGCGTGATCTTCTTCGTGATGCTCTACCTCCAGAACGTACGCGGCTTCTCGCCCGTCGAGGCCGGTGTGCGTACGCTGCCGCTCAGCCTCGCCTCACTGGTGGCCTCCCCGCTCGGGGCGGCGCTGACCGGACGCTTCGGGCCGAGGATCTCCATGCCGCTCGGCATGCTGCTGCAGGCCGCCGCGACCTTCGGCATGCTCACCTGGGACACCGGCTCGTCCTACGCCACGATGTGGCCGCCGTTCATCGCGCTCGGCCTGGGCGTCGGCATGGTGCTCTCGGCCTCCTCCGACGCCATCGTCGGCCAGGCCCCGGTCGCGGACGGCGGCGTGGCGGGCGGTCTCCAGGCCACCGCCCTGCAGATCGGCGGTGCGCTCGGCACGTCGGTGCTGGTCTCGATCATCAGCAGCCGTGTCGGCTCCACGCTCGTCGACGAGCTGACCGGCGCGGGGGTGCCCGCGTCCGTCGCGGATGGTCTGGAGGGAGCCGGCGACGCGGTGGCCATGGGGGTCGCCCCGGTCTCCGGCGGCATGAACGAACAGCTCCGCGCAGCGGTCGTGGAGGGCAGCGGCCAGGCGTTCATGAACGGTGTGCACACCGCCGTGACCGTGACGGGCGTCCTCTGCCTGCTGGGGGCCGTACTCGCGGCGGCCGGACTCCGCGGCACCTCCCGGTCCGCGCAGGACTGACGGAAGCGGATGGTGCCCGCAGCCTGCGGGCACCATCCGCGTGCGGTCCCGATCACGTTCCGGATGCGGCGGAGAGGCTGTGCACCCACCCACCGCATCCGCTGTACCCACCGCATCCGCCGCGCCCGTCACACCCGCCGCATCCGCCGCACCGACCGCATCCGGCAGAGTCGCCGCGTCAGACCGTCAGCCTGATTCCGGTGACCAGATGCGGACGGATGTGAACCGCGCAGTCCATCACCCGGTCCGACCAGGGCCTGATCAGCCGCTGATAGCGCATCAGCGCATCGGGATCGGTCACAGGGCGGCAGTATCCCGTCGCCACCACGCTCCAGCCGCGATGGGTCAGCGGATCGATCTCGTCGGCCTGGTAGGCGACCACGACTCCGCGGTCCCCATGGCACCGTGCCTGAGCGAACAGATCCGAGTCCTGATGGGTCCGGACGACGATCCGACCGCGGTCCAGCAGATGGTTCACCGGCCGGATCGCGGGCAGCGCGCGCCGGGTGAAGACGATCCGGCCGAGCGACACCCCGCCCAGCAGGCTCAGCGCCTGGTCCTCCGTCAACTCGACCGTGCGGCACGACCCGATGGCTTCCGGGTCGACCGCCGTGGCTTCCTCCCACGGCGCGGGCAGTGCTGACGGCAGGGACGTGGGGGACAACGGATGACCTGCGTGGCTCACGGGGCTGCCTCGTCTCCTGCTCTGCGCGTCTGTCGCCCGAGTACACCGCGTGGCGCCGCGCCCGCGCCAGGGTCGAACGGCCCAGGGCCGAACGGCCCTAGCCACGTCGGACGCGCGATGGGTTCACTGCGGTTGACCGCATGCCGCGGGCCGGTCCGACGGCGGCTCCGGGGCCGGTTCGCGGCATGCGGAGTTCGGTCGGAGCGGGTGGCGTGGATGCGCACAGGAGGGGGACGCGGTGATAGCCGTCGTCGGACACGGAGATCTGAGCAACAGAACCCTGGAGTTGGTGGAGGCTGAACTGAGAGCCAGGCTGGACGGCCTGGCAGAGGGAGTGGCCGCGCTTGTACGGGCCGGGGCGGGGCTGCCGCTGGCGTTCGGGCGCGCGGCCCGACAGGCCGGAAGGAAGCTGACGGTCCTGCTGCCGGTCCAGGGCGCGGTGCCCGCGGTGCTGTCCGAGCGCGACCGGCGTGCCGCGGGGGAACTCCTGGTACTGGCCGAGCACGTACGACTGCTCGCCTTCGACCCGGCCGACCGCGACGCCTGTGTCGGTGCCGACGAACGCCTTGTGGAGACGTGCGGGACCGTGCTCGCCGTATGGGACGGCTCGCCGTCGGACGGCCGGGACGCCACCGCTCACCTGGTCGCCTTCGCCCGCGCACGTGGAATTCCGGTGGAGGTCGTCTGGCCCCACGGTTCCGTACGGGGGTGGGCATGAGCGCGACGGCACGTGGGCCGGAGCGAGTGGCGGAGAACCCCGCGGCGAAGCCCCGGAAGAATCCTCCGGAGAAACCACAACAGAAACCACAACGGAAGCCGCAACAGAAACCCCAGGAGAAGCCCCAGGAGAAGCCCCAGGAGAAGCCCCAGGCCGACGACCGGGGCCGCACCGGGGCGCACCAGGGATTCGCGTGGCTGCTGGTGATCACCGCCGCCCTCGGACTGCTGGGCTCCTTCGTGATCACCACCGACAAGTTCGCACTGCTCGCCGACCCCGACTTCGTACCGTCCTGTTCGGTGAGTCCGGTGGTCTCCTGCACGAATGTGATGCGCAGCGAACAGGCTTCGGTGTTCGGCTTCCCCAATCCGATCATCGGACTGATCGCCTTCGGGGCGGTGTTGGGGACCGGCGCCGGTCTGCTCGCGGGGGCACGCTACCGGCGCTGGTACTGGCTGGGGCTGAACCTGGGCACCTTGGTCGGTGTCTGCTTCTGCATGTGGCTGATGACGCAGGCGCTGTACGACATCGGCGCGCTCTGCCTGTGGTGCGTGCTCGTGTGGGTGGCCACCCTCTTCATGTTCTGGCACACCACCCTGCACAATCTGCGCCATGGCGTGCTGCCCGCCCCGCGAGCCGTCCTCGCGGCGGTACTGGAGTTTCCTCTCGTGGTGCCGGTGACGTGGTGCCTGATCATCGTCATGCTGACAGCAGTCCGGTTCTGGTCGTACTGGCGGACGCTTCTGTGAGCCCCACGCGGCCGGTGGTGTCGTGATGGATGTGTGCGGCCGGGACTCCGGCGGCGGCCAGCCGGGCGGCGGGCCCGCACCGCGTCCGTCGCGGGTGCCTCGGGTGCCTCAGGTGCCAGGGCCAGAAAGACCTGGTGCCCGGCGGCGGACCCGGGACGCCACGACAGTACCTCCTCCAGGGCCCGCAGCCCCGGGTCCGTGGAGGCACGGGCCGGTCCGGTCCGACCGGCCGTGAGGACGGTCAGCCAAGGGCGTCCGTGTCGGAGGGCTTCCCGATACGCCGCGTCGTACACCACCTCGCCCGCGCTTCCGTCCACCAGAAGCAGGCACACCCGGCGCGCGCGGGACCGTTGGGAGTCGATCTCCTGGAGCAACGCCTTCATCGCGGCCCATCCGGTACCGGAGGCGATCAGCAGTACGTCGGCGGAGGGCGTACGACCGGGCAGGGCGAGGGCGCCGCGCGGTCCGCTCAGGCGCACGGCGCCGCCCACCCGAGTGCCGTGCACCAGCGCGTCACTCACCCCGCCGGCGCCCCGCGCCCGTACGTGGAATTCCAGCTCGGCGTCCGGATGGGGCGCGCGGGCGAGATAGTAGGAGCGCCATGCCCGCTCCATCAGGGGAGACTCCACGGACGCGTACTGACCGGCCCTGAAGGCGTAGGGCTGACGGGGGCGAACCCTCAGCACCGCGAGATCCGGGGTACGCAGCTTGCTCGGCGATCAGCTCCTCCAACGGGCCCACCAGCGGCAGGAACTCGCTGATCAGCCGCTGGTCGGCCGCGCCGTCGTACGCCGGTGGAGGCGTGGGGAGCGACGGCACGGACCCGGCACCGGGCACGGACAGGATGCGCCGCCGCAGCCGCATCGCGTCGTGTCGTGCGAGCAGTGCGTGGTAGTCCTCGCTCGGGGTGTTCATGGACCGGTGACTCCTTGGGACAGCACGGTGGGGGGTCGGGACACCGAGACGTCCGCGGCGCCCTTACGGTCTCGGCGGCCGTCAGTATGGCACCGCGTCCGGCCTGCCGACCGGCCCTGGCCACAGGGCCTTCCGGCCCTGTTCAGAACCTGTCCGACATGCAGTTCCACCCCGGCGGACCGGCCTGCGGACGAGCGCACATACTGGGTTCGAGCCCCTGTCCCCGAGCCGATCGAGCATGATGTGAACGACTTCGCCGAGTCCCCGCAGAGCACGGCCCCGTCACGGTCCGCAGCCCCCGTACGCGTCTTCATCCTCGACGACCACGAGGTCGTCCGGCGCGGCGTGCGCGATCTGCTGGAGGCCGAGGACGGCATCGAGGTCGTCGGTGAGGCGTCCAACGCCCGGGAGGCACTGGCCCGCGTACCGGCGAGCAGGCCCGAGGTCGCCGTACTGGACGTACGGCTCGGCGACGACTCCCGCGGCGATCACGCCGGAATCGAGGTGTGCCGGGAACTGCGGGCCCTGATGCCCGAACTGGCCTGTCTGATGCTGACCTCGTTCGACGACGACGAGGCACTGTTCGACGCCATCATGGCGGGCGCGGCCGGCTACGTCCTGAAGCAGATCAACGGGGCCGATCTGATCGCAGCCGTACGCACGGTCGCTTCCGGCACCTCGATGCTCGACCCCCGGACGACCGCGCGTGTCATGGCACGTCTGCGGGGCCCCCGACCGACGCCCGTCGAGGCGTCGGAGGCATCGGAACTGGATCAGCTCACCACCAGGGAGCGGCAGATCCTGGACCTCATCGGTGAGGGCCTCACCAATCGTGAGATCGCGGAACGCCTCTTCCTGGCCGAGAAGACCGTCAAGAACCGCATCTCCGCGATCCTCGCCAAACTCGGCGTCGGCCGTCGGATCCAGGCCGCGATGCTGGTCGGCCGGATCAAGGACCGCCAGGGACAGCCCCCGGTGCGGCGAAGCTGACCGATACCGGCGGGCGTTCGTTCAGGCGTCAGTCGTGAAGTGGGGCGCGCCAGGTGATCCGGGTGCCGCCGTCCGCCGGCCGCTCGATGGCGAACGTGCCGCCGCACAGTTCCGCCCGCGTACGCATATTGGCCAGCCCGCCGCCGCGCCGTGCCGGCCGGTCGCTGTCGGCCGTCGTCGGCTGTCCGGGACCGGCCGTCGTCCGCCCGCCGGGACCGGCCGTTTCACCGCCGGGGATGCCGATGCCGATGCCGATTCCGTTGTCTGTGACCGTCAGGGTCACCGCGTCGTCGGCCGTCAGCACGATGCCGATACGACTCGCACCGGCGTGGCGGGAGGCGTTGGACACCGCCTCGGCGGCCACCGCGACCACGTGTTCGGCGAGTTCGTCCGGGACAGTGGTGTCCACCGGGCCGTCGATCCGCACAGTGGGCCGGAAGCCGAGGGCATGCGCCGCCGCGCGAGCGGTCTCCGCCATCCGGTGCCGCAGCCCGCTTCGTCCCGTACCGTCCGCCGTGCGCAGATCGAAAATGGTCGACCGGATGATCCGGATCGTGGTGTCCAGATCATCCACCGCCCGGCTGACGCGCTCGGCCGCCTCCGGGCGGTCCGCGATGGCCCGGGTCGTGCTCTGGAGGGTCATCCCGGTCGCGAACAGCCGCTGGATCGCCAGATCGTGCAGGTCGCGGGCGATCCGGTCCCGGTCGTGCAACACGGCGAGCTCCTCGGACTCGGCCCTCCCGCGGGCGAGTTCCAGCGCGATGGCGGCCTGGTCGGCGAAGCCGGAGACGAGTGCGATCTCGGTGTCGTCGAACGGCGGGCGGTCCGCCGGCCGTCCCAGACGCAGCGCGCCCAGGGCTCCGGTACCGATCTGCAACGGCACGGCCACCACCGGGCCCGGACCGTCCTCGCTGCCGTCGCCGAACGGATGGGCCCGCGGATCCGTTCGTACGTCGGTGCAGTGCACGGGCGTTCCGGTGCGGGCGGCGAGCCCGGACAGCGACGCCGACGCCGGAACGGACACCCCTCTCACACGGTCGGATCCCCGGCCGTGGGCGACGGCGACGGTGAGGCGTTCCTCGGCCGCCGAAGCCGCCGAAGCCGCCGAAGCCGCCGAAGCCGCCGAAGCCGCCGAAGCCGCCGAAGCCGCCGAAGCCACCGGAGTTGCTGAAGCCCTCGAAGCTGCCGAGGCCCCGGGGTGGGGCGAGGACAGCGGTGGTGCCACGGGCAGCAGAATCGCCGCCCGGTCGGCCCCCGCCACCTCCATCGCGCGCTCGGCGATCAGATGCAGCACCTCGTCGGCGTCCGTCCCCGACAGCAGGGTGCGGGTGATCTCTCCCAGTGCTTCCAGGCGCTGTTCCCGGCGGCGGCTCTCGTCGTACATCCGGGCGTTGTCGATGGCGACGCCGGCGGCGATCGACAGCGTGGTGAGCACCGCCTCGTCGTCGGCGTCGAAGCTCACGCCGCCTCGCTTCTCCGTGAGATAGAGGTTGCCGAACACCTCGTCGCGCACACGCACCGGTACGCCGAGGAAGGTGCGCATCGGCGGGTGGTGGGGCGGGAAGCCGAAGCTGCGCGGATGGCTGCTCAGATCGGTGAGCCTGAGCGGCTGCGGATGACGGATCAGCTCGCCGAGAATTCCCCGCCCGCACGGCGACGGCCCGATGCGCGCGGCGATCTGTTCCGACAGGCCCACGGGCAGGAACTCCAGGAGCTTCTGCCCGTCCCCGACGATGCCGAGCGCTCCGTACTCCGCGTCGGTCAGCGTCACCGCGGCTTCCACGATGCCGCGCAGCACCTCGGGGAGTTCCAGGCCCCGCCCCAGGCTCATCACGGCATCCAGCAGACTCTGCATCCGGTCCGGCCGGGTGGGCCGCGGCCGGGCCGCCGTACCGGGGCAGGAGGGTCCGGGGGAGTGGATCGGGGAGGGGGAGCCGGACTTGGGGGGCGTTGTCTCTGCCATCGGGGTGCCGTTCTCCGGTGCCGTGTGCCGGTGTAGTTCCTCACCGGATCACCGCGGGGCTGGAACCGGTCCACGGACGGTCAGCCTACGGCAGCGCGGTCACCGATGATCCGGCGGTGCGTGGTCGCCGACGGCCCGAGGGCCCGGCGGTGCGTGGTCCCGGAGAAGGGTGCGGGCAGGGCCGGTCGGCTGCCGGACGTGTACGGCCGCAGGGCCGATCGGCCCCGTGGAAGGTGCCCGTCGGTCCCTGGAGAGCGTCGCGGTACGCGATCAGCATGGTGCGGCCGGGGCGCGTTCGGAGAACTGCCAGAGCTGGAGGACACGGTCCGGTGGACGCAACGGAATCGCAGGGCAATCAGGCCGCCCCCGCAGAGGGCCCGAAGCCAAACGGCTCCGGAGCCGCCCCCGCCGAAGCGGGGTCCGCGCCGCCCGGTCGTCGAACCGCTCGGAGGAGTGGGACGGACCCCGGCAGAGCGGACCCTGGCAGGACGGAGCTCGGCAGGAAGGAGCTCGGCAGGACGGACCCCGGCAGGACGGGGCTTGGCACCGATCTGCCCGGCACCGATCTGCCCGGCCGTTCGCCGCGCGGCCGGATCGTCTCGTGGCTGACGACGACCGACCACAAGCAGATCGGCACGCTCTATCTCGTCACCGCGTTCGTCTTCTTCCTGATCGGCGGTGTGATGGCGCTGGTGATGCGCGCCGAACTCGCCCGCCCCGGGACGCAGATCGTTTCCAACGAGCAGTTCAACCAGGCGTTCACGATGCATGGCTCGGTCATGCTGCTGTTGTTCGCCATGCCGCTGTTCACAGGTTTCGCGAACTGGCTCATGCCGCTCCAGATAGGCGCACCCGATGTGGCCTTTCCCCGGCTGAACATGCTGGCGTACTGGTTGTTCCTCTTCGGATCCCTGATCGCCGCGGCGGGATTCCTCACCCCTCAAGGCGCCGCTGACTTCGGCTGGTTCGCCTACGCCCCGCTGTCCGACGCGACCCATTCCCCGGGTGTCGGCGCCGACATGTGGATCATGGGTGTGGCGCTCTCCGGCTTCGGTTCCATTCTCGGCGCGGTCAACTTCATCACCACCATCGTGTGCATGCGCGCCCCGGGAATGACCATGTTCCGGATGTCGATCTTCACCTGGAACGTACTGCTCACCGCCGTACTCATCCTGCTGGTCTTCCCGGTCCTCGCCGCTGCCCTCCTCGCGCTGGAGATGGACCGGAAGTTCGGCTCGCACATCTTCGACGCCGCCAACGGCGGCGCGCTCCTGTGGCAGCACCTCTTCTGGTTCTTCGGGCATCCGGAGGTCTATGTGCTGGCCCTGCCCTTCTTCGGAATCGTCTCCGAGATCATTCCGGTCTTCTCCCGGAAGCCGATGTTCGGCTACATCGGTCTGGTGGCCGCGACGATCGCCATCGCCGGGCTGTCCGTCACCGTCTGGGCGCACCACATGTATGTCACCGGCGGTGTACTGCTTCCCTTCTTCGCCTTCATGACCTTCCTGATCGCCGTGCCGACCGGAGTGAAGTTCTTCAACTGGATCGGCACGATGTGGAAGGGATCGCTGTCCTTCGAGACACCGATGCTGTGGGCCACCGGATTTCTCGTCACCTTCGTCTTCGGCGGTCTGACCGGAGTCATCCTGGCCGCACCGCCCCTGGACTTCCACGTCTCCGACTCGTACTTCGTGGTCGCCCATTTCCACTACACGCTCTTCGGCACCGTCGTGTACGCGATGTTCGCCGGATTCCACTTCTGGTGGCCGAAGTTCACCGGAAGGATGCTCGACGAACGCCTGGGCAAGATCACCTTCTGGGTGCTGACGGTCGGCTTCCACCTCACGTTCCTCGTGCAGCACTGGCTCGGCGCGCAGGGAATGCCCCGCCGGTACGCCGACTACCTGGCCGCCGACGGCTTCACCGCCCTCAACACCCTCTCCACCATTGGATCGTTCCTGCTCGGACTGGCCTTCCTGCCCTTCTTCTACAACGTCTGGAAGACCGCCCAGTACGGCAGGAAGGCGACCGTCGACGACCCCTGGGGTTATGGCCGCTCCCTGGAATGGGCCACGTCCTGTCCTCCTCCGCGGCACAACTTCACCGCCCTGCCCCGTATCCGCAGCGAGTCCCCGGCCTTCGACCTGCACCATCCGGAGATCGCCGCACTCGACTCCGCCGTCCCGCGGTGACCCCAGTCGTGCCGTACCGCGGTGACCCCCGCCCCCTGGTCCCGCACGCCCCGCACGCCCCGCACGCCCCGCACGCCCCGCCCCGCCCCATCCCGAAGAAAGTGCTGCCCGATGTCCCATGGTGTTCTGGCGCTCGGCGTCGCCGTGCTCTGCGTATCAGGCAACGTCTGGTACCTGCCCGCCTGCATCGACCTGCGGGCGGGCCAGGACCGGCCGCGCTCCCGCCGGCTTGCCGCGGCGGCCGTACTGACGGGGTGGGGTACGGCCGCCCTCGCGATGCTCACCCTGCTCCTGCCGGTCCCTCTGTCCGCCGTCGCGCCGGTCGTGGTCGCGGGCACCACGGCGACCCTGGGCCTGGCCGTCCGGGCGAGACTGCGCCGGGGCCGGGAGCAGCGTGAGGAGGAGGCCCGCTGGGCCGCGCTCCTGCGGTAGACGCTCGACGCCTCGCCCCACCCCGCCCGCCGTCGGCGGCGTCCGGTGGTTGGAGTGGGGGTTCGGCGACTCCGGTGGCAGGAGTGGGGGTTCGGTGACGTACGGCTCACCCCGAGCGGTAGCGTGGGGCCCTGTCGGGTCGTCACGATTCTCATGGGGGTGTCCGGTGCCGGACGAGGTCTGGGTCGGTCTGGCGGAAGCCGTGCGCGGGGTGCGGGCAGAGCTGCAGGCGGCCATGGCCGCAGGCCGGGACGAGTCGCTCAGGTTCGAAGTCGGCCCCGTCGAACTCGAATTCGCGGTGGACGTCCGCAAGGAGAGGGCCGGGGACGCCACCGCGAAGGTGTTCGTCCTGTCGGCCGGCGGCAGCGCGAGCAAGGCCACCTCCGATGCGCACCGGCTGAAGATCACTCTGCAGCCGACGGACGTCCACGGCAGGCCGGCCAAGGTGAGCAGCCGAGTGGACGAACTGCCCGCCGAGTAGGGGTCATGGCAGGCGCATGGTTCGACCGTCGCCGTCTGGCCGAGGTGTGGGCGGCGCCCGAGGCCGGTGGCGGGGCCTCCTTCGGTACCGGGACCTTGCTCGTCGGCCGTCTCGTACTGACCGCCTGGCACGTCGTGGCCGACGAGCGGAACCACACGTACGAGCGCGTGCTCGTCCGCCTTCTCGGAGGGCGGCTCTGTCCGGCACGGGTCGCCTGGGCGGATCCGGTGCTCGACGCGGCGCTGCTCGCCGTGCCGGCGCCGGATGCCGGAGAACCGGACACCTGGCATGTGCCGGACGGCCTGGTGCCGGCCAGGTTCGGACGTCTCATCGGCCAGGACGTCCGGGTGGCCTGCCAGGCAGCCGGATTTCCGGACAGCCTCACACCCACCGGCACCGAACGGGAGATCGACCAGGTCGACGGGTACATCAATCCGATGGCGGGATCGCGCGGAGATCACCACCTGATCACCGCGGGCCACCACCCCGACCAGGGCCGGCCGGCCCCCGACGCCCGGCGAGCCGGCTGGCAGGGGATCTCCGGAGCGGCCGTCACCTGCGGATCCCTGATCACGGGCGTCGTGACCGAGGACACCCCCGGCTTCGCCTCGCACCGCCTGAGCGCCACACCCGTCGAAGTCCTGGCACGGCAGCGCGACTTCCGGAGCATCGTCGAGCGGGCGACGGGCCGGCGCCTGGTCCTCGAACCGGTCGAGATGCAGGACGCCTTCACTCCCTGGTATCCGGCGCTCGCGCCCGCGTCACCGGCCTCCCTGCTGCGGCCCGAGTACGAGATCGTCGCCTTCCGCCCCCGCGTCGAACTCGGCGCCCTGCTCGCGTGGTGCCGTACCGGGCCCATGCTGTCCGGTCTGCTGATGACCGGGCCCGGCGGACAGGGCAAGACCCGTCTGGCCCGTGAGGTGGCCTCTCGTCTCGACGCCGTGGACTGGGCGGTGGGGCAGCCGGCCCAGTCGGAGCACCTGTCCGCCGAGCACCTCAGGGCACTCGCGTCCTCGGCCCGCCCGCTGCTGCTGATCCTCGACTACGCCGAGACACGCACCGCGTACGCCACGGCCCTGATCAACCACCTCGCCCTGCACCCCAGCGGGCACCCGGTCCGCGTCCTGATGCTGGGCCGGACGGACGGCGACTGGTGGCAGCAGTTACGCCGCGACGTCGCCCCCACCGCCGCGCTCGGCCCGGAACCGCTGCGGCTTCCCCTGCTGGAGGCCGCCGACGGCGCCCTGCTCACCGACGCCCGGGACCAGGCACGCCGACAGCTCGCCGCCGCGCTCGCCCGCGTCCCCGGATACGCGGCGGGCCCCGGGCCCGGCGGTGTCCAGGACACGGTGCCAGGGGCCGGACATGCCCTCACGCTGCACATGTCCGCACTCGCCGAACTGCTCACCGGCAACGGCACGGCGGGCGAGAGCCCCGAGGACGTCATCCTCAGCCACGAGCACTCCTACTGGAGCCGCACCGCCCAGCACCACGGTCTCGGCTCGGAGCAACAACGGCTGACCGCCCTGACCGCAGCCCTCCTCACGGGCGCGGCGACCCGGTCACAGGCCGCCGACACGCTCGCACTCGCACCCGGCCTCCGCGACACCCCGGAAGACACCCGCCTGCGCCTCGCGACCTGGATCCACGACCTGTATCCGCCCGACGCGCCACACGTCTACTGGGGAAGCGTGCACCCCGACCGGCTGGCCGAGCACCACCTCGCCCGAGCCCTCACCCACCACCCGGAGCTGCTCGACGCGGTCCTGCCGCACCTCACCCATGACCAGTCCCTCCACGCCCTGACCGTTCTCACCCGGGCGCTCGCACTGCCACTGCCCACAGCGGCCCTCAAGGACAGACTGCGGGACCTGATCGCCGCACACCCCGTCGCGCTGGCGCTTCCCGCGATCACCATCGCTCCGCAGGCCCAGACCCCGGAACCGCTGCTGGACGCGCTGCACCCGATCTGCTCGTCCCCGCAGCTCCGGGACGAGCTGCGCGACCAGCTGTACGCCGCGACGCCCGAGCAGACCCAGCGTCTGGCCGATCACGCCCTGACACTGGCGGGCCGTCAGGTCAGCCAGTACACCGAGGCCCTGGACACCCGCGCATGGTGGCGGAAGCTGGGAACCCGGAAGGACACCACGCTCAGCGAGGACCTCGCCCGCGCGCTGAACAACCTCTCGAACCGGCTGGCCGAACTGGGACGCTGGGACGAGGCACTGGCGGCCGGCACGAGAGCGGTGGAGATCCGCGAGAAGCTGGCGGCGGCACGCCCTGAGGTGTTTCTGCCGGACTTCGCGGTGTCGCTGAACAATCTGTCGGCGGATCTCGCCGAGCTGGGGCGGTATGAGGAGGCGTTGGCGGCGAGCATGCGTGCGGTGGAGATCCGTGAGGAGCTGGCGGCGGCGCGCCCTGAGGTGTTCCTGCCGGACTTCGCGGTGTCGCTGAACAACTTGTCGGCGGATCTCGCCGAGCTGGGGCGGTATGAGGAGGCGTTGGCGGCGAGCATGCGTGCGGTGGAGATCCGTGAGGAGCTGGCGACGGCACGCCCCGAGGTGTTCCTGCCCGGCCTCGCCCTGTCGCTGAACAACCAGTCCAACCGGCTGGCGGAGCTGGGCCGGAACAAGGAAGCCCTCGCGGCGATCAGCCGCGCGGTGGAGATCCGCGAGCGCCTGGCGACCGCGTACCCGGACGCGTTCCTCCCCGACCTCGCCGTGTCGCTGAGCAATCACGCCGTCAGGCAGGAGGAGATGGGGCTGTGCGAAGACGCGCTGCTCTCCGTCACACGCGCCATCGCCATGCTCAAGAACCTGGCGGCGGCACGCCCCGCGGTCTTCGGCCGTCTGCTCACCGAATGTGCCGCACACCAGGCAGCCCTGCGGAGCGAGGACCGTCCGGCCCGCGCGGCGCTGCCACGGCCCCGCCCCAAAGGCCGCGCCGAGGCGGCCCCGGCCCAGGACGATGCCGGCGGCGCGGCTACTCGAACCGCGCGGGATCCCCGGCCCCTCGGCGCACGATCTCGGCCTCACCGCCGGAGAAGTCGATGACCGTGGTCGGGTCGGTGCCGCAGTCGCCCGAGTCGACCACGGCGTCCACCACGTGGTCGAGCCGTTCCTTGATCTCCCAGCCCTGCGTCAGCGGCTCGTCCTCGTCGGGCAGGAGCAAGGTGCTGGACAGCAGCGGCTCGCCGAGGTCGGCGAGCAGGGCCTGCGTGACGACGTGGTCGGGAATCCGGACTCCGACCGTCTTCTTCTTCGGGTGCAGCAGCTGCCGCGGCACCTCCTTCGTCGCGGGGAGGATGAAGGTGTAACTGCCGGGCGTCGCCGCCTTGATCGCACGGAACACGTCGTTGTCGATGTGCACGAACTGACCCAGCTGCGAGAAGTTCTGGCACACGAGAGTGAAATGGTGACGGTCGTCGAGATTTCTGATCGACCGGATGCGGTTGATGCCGTCACGACTGCCCAGCTGGCATCCCAGTGCGTAGCAGGAGTCCGTCGGGTACGCGATGAGCGCGCCGGAGCGGATGCTGTCGGCCACGGAGCGGATGGTGCGCGCCTGAGGGTTCTCGGGATGAACGTCGAAGTACTTGGCCATCCGCCGAGTCTAAGGGCTTTCCCGTGATGCCTGGCGGGTGTTCCGGCGCCGTCGGATCCCGACGGCGCCGGAGCTCACTCCTTGACGGCGCCCGCGTTCGCCCCGTTCACGAAGTAGCGCTGGAAGCAGAAGAACAACGCGGCCACCGGAAGGGTGGAGAGCAGCGCCGCCGCCAGCTTCAGCGGATACTGCGTTCCGCCGCCGAGCCCGCCCGAGACGAACCGGGCCAGGCCCGTGGTGAGCGTCTCGTACTGGCCGGACTGGGTGCTGACGAGGAAGTGCGTGAACTCGTTCCACGACCCCTGGAACGACAGGATCGTCAGGGTGATCAAGGCCGGCCTGGCCATCGGCAGGACGACGGACCAGAAGATCCGGAACACACCGGCCCCGTCGACCCGTGCCGCCTCCTCGACTTCGCGCGGCACCGATTCGAAGAACTGCTTCATGATGAAGATGCCCGCCGCGTCCACCAGCAACGGCAGGATCATGCCGGTGTACGAGTCGAAGAGCCCGAACGTGTTGAGCACCAGGAACTTCGGGATGAGCAGGGCCACTCCGGGCACCGCCATCACGGCGAGCACAAAGCCGAACAGCACCGAGCGGCCCCGGAAGCGGAGCCGCGCCAGCGCGTACCCCGCCATGGAGTCGAACAGCACGCGGCCGGCCGTCACCAGCACCGCGATCAGCGCCGAATTGCCCAGCCATCGCAGGAAGGGCACCCCGTCCACGGCCTGGCCCAGCCCGAACAGGCGTTGGTAGGCCGCCGTGGTCGGAGTGGTGGGCAGCAGGGACAGCGGATGCGCGGCGGCGTCCGGGTCCGTCTTGAAACCGGTCACCAGCTGGAGGACGAACGGGAGCAGGTAGAGCAGCCCCAGCCCCAGCACCGCGGCGTACCCCACCAGCCGCCACGGCAGGCCGAAGCGGGTCAGGACCGGGCGGCCCCGGTCGCTTCGGCCCCGGCGGCCCGGGGAGCGTCGCGCCCGGTGGCGTACGGGCGTAGTGGCGACGGTCATCGGTTCCTCCCGGGTCGTGCGCCACGTTCCCGCAGCACCCAGCGCTGGAACGCGGTCAGGATGAGGATCAGCGCGAGCAGGATGAACGCGATCGCCGAGCCCTGCCCGAAGTCCGCGTCGTCGAAGCCCGAGGAGTACGACAGGAAGGCGGGCGTGAGCGTCGTATTGCCCGGAGCGCCCTGCCCCATCACGTACACCTGGTCGAAGACCTGCCAGGTGGAGATCAGCCCCAGGGTCAGGACCAGGAAGAGTACGGGGCGCAGCGCGGGAAGCGTCACGTACTGCAGCATCTGACGGCGGTTGACGCCTTCCATGGCGGCCGACTCCTCCAGCTCCCGCGGGATGTTCTGGAGCGCCGCGAGGAAGATCAGCATGAACGTGCCCGAGGTCGTCCAGACGGCGAGCAGGATGAGCGTGCACATCGCGACCGAGGGGCCCGAGAGCCACTCGAACCAGGACAGCCCCATCGTGGAGTGATCGGCCAGGAGCCCGGCGGGCCGTTCGGGATCGACGATGCCCAGGGCGCCCAGGACCAGCGAGAGGATTCCGCGCGGGTCCGCGAACCAGTTCGGTCCCTTGACCCCGATCCAGGACAGTAGGGAGTTGACGGCCCCGCTGCCCTGGAAGAGGAAGAGGAAGACCGTCGACACGGCGATGGAGCTGGTGACCGACGGGAAGAAGAACGTCGTACGGAGGGCGCCGCGCGCCCGGAGCAGTCTCTGGTTGACGATCAGGGCCAGACCCAGCGCCAGCAAGGTCTGCAGGGGAACCGTCAGGAGCACGTAGTAGGCGTTGTTGCGCAGCGACGTGGCGAAGAGCGTGCGATCCAGTCCGTCCTGGGTCAGCAGTGTCCGGTAGTTGTCCAGCCCGACGAAATCGGCCTGACCGGAGAACGGATTGGACTGCCCGTCCCAGTGCAGCAGGCTCACCCACAGTGCCATCAGGATGGGAAGCACCATGAACAGGCCGAGGACGAGCACCATGGGGCTGACGAACAGCCAGCCCCAGGTGCCCTCCCCGCGAAGGCCCGCGCGCCGGGCGCGGGCCTTCGCGGTCGTGCCGGTTCTGCCCGGGGCGCCGTCAGGTGCGCCCGGCGAGCCGGCCGTGCGGGGGATGCCGCGTGTGTGCATCGTGCGGAGGGGCATGGAGCTAGTTGCCCTTCGCGATCGCCTGTTCGCCGTTGCGCTGGAGGTCGGCGAGGATCTTCTCCGGGTCGGCGGTGCGCAGCGACTGCAGGTCGGTGTTGAACTGGCTCAGGACCTTGTCGAACCCGGCGATCGTCACCGGCCCCTGTGCGTAGGTGCTGCCGTCCACCCAGGCCTTCGCGGCCGGCTGCTTCTCGGCGTACGTCTTGAGCGCGCTCATCCGCGACGGCATGACACCGAACGCGTCGGCGAATGCGAGCTGCTGCTTCGCCGAGGTCAGGTACTTCACGAGGTCGACCCCGGCATCGCGGTGCGCGCTGTCGGCGGCGACGCCCCAGCAGTTGCTGAAGGCGAGAGTGCCCTGACCCGCCGGCCCCGCGGGCAGCGGCGCGACGGCGTACTTCACGTCGGGGTAGTCGAGCTTCATGCCGCCTTCGAGCCAGTTGCCCTCGATCGTCATGGCGGCCTTGCCCTTGCCGAGCGCCTCACCGCCCCAGCTGGTGTCCACCTGCTTGGCGAACTTCATCGAGCCCGACGTGAGCAGGGACTGGACGAAATCGAGCCCCTTGGCGTTCTCCGGGGTGTCGGCGGTCATCTTCTTCTGGTCCGCGTCGGTGAGCCAGCCGCCCGCCTGCTTCATGAAGACCCCGAGCCGCTGGTACTCGTCGCTCGTGACCAGACCGGTGACGCCGTTCCCCGTGAGCTTGCCGGCGACGGTCTTCAGGTCCGCCCAGGTCTTCGGGTAGTCCTTCTCCGTCAGCCCGGCCTTCTTCCACAGATCGGTGTTGATGGCGAGACCGAGAGTGGAGGTGTCCTTCGGCAGGCACACCAGCTTCCCGTCGTACGAGAACGAGGTGCGCAGCTGCTCGGAGAAGTCGTCGGCGTCGGATATCCGGTCCCCGTACGGGTACAGGGAGCCGCCCTTCGCGTAGTTCGCGAACTGGTCGGAGTTGACGTAGAAGACGTCCGGCGGCTTGTGCCCGGCGAAGGACTGGGCAAGTTGCTGGTTCATGTCCTTGGCGACCTCGACCGTGACCGAGTTGCCGGACTGCTTCGCGTACGCGGCGGCTGCCTCCTTGACCGCGCGGGTCTCGGCGTCCCCCGAGGTGGCGATGAGCACGGTCAGTTTCTGCTGGGCGGCCTTGTCCTGCTCCGGCTGCTTGTCGTCGCCGAAGTTGGACGAACAGCCGGTGGCGGCCAGGAGCGCTGCGCAGGTGGCGAGGGCGGCGGTGGCCGTACGGGTTCCCATGAATGTCCTCCAGGGGGATTGGGCTTGCGGCTCGGATGCCCGAAAGGGCGTGCTGTGGATCGGGGCCCGCGGACGGGCGAGAGGGTGGTTCGGCGCGGGGGCTGTTCGGCTCGGGGGTGGTTCAGCTCGGGGGTGGTTCAGCCGTCCGACGCGGATGTGCTGTCGCGCAGGACGAGGGACGGTTCGAGCAGGACGCGCTCGGGCGGAGTGTCAGGTTCCGACATCCGGGCCAGCAGCAGTCGGACGCATTCGCGGCCGACGGCCTCCAGTGGCTGGGCGACGGTGGACAGTCCGGGGGAGAGGAGCGACGCCGTGGGGGAGTCGTCGAAGCCGACGACGGCGACATCCGTGCCCGGCACGGTCCGCCGCTCGCGCAGGGCGTGATAGCAGCCCAGGGCCAGCATGTCGCTGGCGGCGACCACGGCCGTCGCACCCGCGTCGAGCAGCGGTCCGACGGCGTCCCGGGCGGCGGCGATGCCATCGATGCTCTGTGCCCGCCTGCCGCGCACCGGCAGGCCGTGCCGCCGCATGGCGCGCTGCCAGCCCATGGCGCGGTCGTCGCCGACGCCGGAGCCGCGTGGCCAGCCGAGGAACGCGATCCTGCGGTGTCCCAGACTCACCAGATGCTCGACCGCGGCGTCCGTGCCCGAGGCGCCGTCGACGTCCACCCAGTCGCCGACCTGCCGGCCGGACCACATCCGGCCGAAGCCCACGAACGGGACTCCGCGCTTCTCCAGCCAGGTCTGGCGCTGGTCGCCCCGCTCGGTGCCGCTCAGCACGAAACCGTCCACGCTGTGCAGGTCGAGGAGTTCCTCGTACCCGTCGAGGCCGGCGCTGCCGGGCGGCGCGGCGAAGAGCAGGATCCGGTATCCGGCCTCGTCGGCGGTCTGGGACAGGGCGTGCAGGAATCGGTCCATGACCGGCGCCGAGGTACCCGGCGGAGTGGGCCGGATGCCGTACCCGATGAGCTTGCTGGAACGGGTACGCAGGGTCTGGGCCGCCCGGTGCGGGCGATAGCCCAGCTCATCGATGGTGCGGAGGACCCGCTCCAGGGTTTCGGGTCGCAGCAGTTCCGGCGAGTTGAGCGCGTTCGACACCGTCTGCGGAGAGACTCCGGCCCGCCGCGCGACCGTGGCCAGGGTGACTGAACCGGCCTTGGGCGCGGGGGTGTCGGGGGAGCGGGGCATCAGTTCTCCGAGAGCGGTCGTACGAACGGGCGAGTTTATTGGAGCGTTCCAAAAACGTTGTCAACGTGCTGAAGTCGTCGTTAGGGTTCTTGGAACGCTCCAATGCCTGAGAGGTTCTGCTCTGTTGGACACCACTGTCAAGACCCACGACCTGACGAAATCCGAAACGGGGGGCGGCCCGGCGGCCGAGGGCCTCCAGCCGTTCCTGCACGACTCCTGTGTGACTCTGTACGCTCCGAGCTTCGCGATCTCCCACGCGGACGGACAGATCGACGGTGCCGCGGACGGCTTCTACCACGGTGACAGCAGGGCTCTCGCCGTGCTGACCGTCGCGGCGGACGGAGTCGCGATCGCACCGGTCCGGGGTGCGACGGAAGGGGCGGACCGGGCTGCCTTCCGCGGCGTGCTGCGCGGCTTGGGCGAGCAGACGCCGGACCCGGCAGTCGGCCTGCGCAGGCGGCGCCGCATCACCCCCGGGCACCTGGAGGAGACCTTCGAAGTCGGCAACGCCGGACGGGAGCACGTCCGTCTCCGGCTGATCGTCACCGTCGGCACGGACCTCGCCCCGATCGAGCGCGTCAAGTCCGGACAGGCGCAGGCCCCGGTCACCGCCATTGCCACCGGCGGCGGACTCGACTGGTCCCGCGACACCTTCGCGGTACGCCTCACCAGTTCCCCGCGGCCCACCACCCTGGACCCGGCCGCCGGACGGCTGGAGTACGACATCGAGCTGGCCCCCGGCGCGTCGTGGAGCGCCGTGCTCCACTGCGACGCGACGCACGAGGACGGCGACCAGTTCCCCGCACCTCCCGCCGACAGCACCCCCTGGCGGACACCGGTCCTGCGCAGTGCGGACCGGCGCTTCGACCGCTGGCTCGACCAGTCGGCCGCCGACCTCGACCGGCTGCGGCTGACCGACCCGGCCGCGCCCGCCGACCAGTTCCTCGCCGCCGGAGCCCCGTGGTTCCTCACGCTCTTCGGCCGCGACTCCCTGTGGGCGGCCCGTATGCTGCTGCCGCTGGGTACCGGTCTCGCCGCCGGTACGCTGCGCACACTCGCGCGCCGGCAGGGCACCGGAACGGACCGGGACACCGAGGAACAGCCCGGCAAGATCCTGCACGAAGTGCGCCGTGCCACGCAGAACTTCAACGAGAACTTCGCCCTGCCGCCCTGCTACTACGGCACCGTCGACGCCACCCCGCTCTGGATCACCCTGCTCCACGACTCCTGGCGCTGGGGACTCGCGCCCGAGCAGGTCGAACAGCTCCTGCCGCACGCGGAGTCCGCCCTCGCGTGGATGCGCGACCAGGGCGACGCGGCCGGGGACGGCTTCCTGAAGTACATCGACCACTCGGGACGGGGTCTGGCCAACCAGGGCTGGAAGGACTCGGGCGACTCCATCCGCTACCGTGACGGGCGCTTCCCCGCAGCCCCGATCGCGCTCTGCGAGGTCCAGGCGTACGCGTACGAGGCGGCCCGCGGCGGCGCGGCCCTGCTGCGTGCCTTCGACCGCCCCGGCGCCGACCGCTGGGAGGAGTGGGCCGAGCGACTGAAGGACCGTTTCCGCAGCCGCTTCTGGGTGGAGGACGAGCGGGGACCGTACCCGGCCGTGGCGCTCGACCGGGAGGGGAAGCCCGTCGACTCGGTCACCTCGGGCTTCGGCCACCTGCTGGGCACGGGTCTGCTCGACCACGAGGAGAGCGCCCTGCTCGCCGCCAGGCTCGGCGCGCCCGACCTCGACTCGGGCCATGGTCTGCGCACCCTGAGCAGCGACTCGGTGATCTACAACCCGTACGGCTACCACATCGGTTCCATCTGGCCGCACGACACCGCGATCGCCGTGCACGGCCTGGTGAAGGCAGGATTCCCGGAAGCGGCCGCGTCGCTGTCCGAGGGCCTGCTGACCGCGTCGGCAGCCTTCGACGCACGGCTTCCCGAACTGTTCGCCGGTCACGGCGCGGGGACCGACACCGTGCCCTCGCCCTATCCGGCCTCCTGCCGCCCGCAGGCCTGGGCGGCGGCCTCGTCCGTCATGATCCTCCAGTCGGTGCTCGGGCTTTCCGCCGATGTCCCCGGCGGAACGCTGACGGTCGCGCCCGCCTTCGCGAAGGCGTACCGGCCGCTGAAGGTCGAGGGTCTCGACGTCGCGGGCGAGCGGTTGGACATCTCGGTCGACGCCGACGGCAGCGCGCACATCGAGGCACCGAAGGGCCTGGTGGTGAGGAGGCAGCACACGACGCCCCGTTGACGCGGAGCGGCTGCGCCGTCCGGTCCCACCCCCCGACGCGGCGGGCCGGGACCGGGCCTCCGCCACGCGTCAGGCAGCCGACGCGGGTCTTCGGGGGAGTCAGGCAACGCTGGTACGGCTCGATCCGCACCGGTCGTCCCGCTTCCTTTCCGTTCCGTGCCGGGACCGGTCGGCCGCCGACTCCGGTGACCTCGGACCCGCCCGCGCCTTCGTGGGCCCGTCAGTCCTTCGTCCCCGCGGACTCGCGCGTCCCGCGCAGGGCCTGACGGACCGACCAGACGACGGACACGAGCGGCACCGCCACCACCGCGCCCAGTACCCCCGCCGCGATGGCGCCGCCGATCACCGCCAGCGCGACCACCACCGGGTGCAGGCGGACGGCCCAGCCCATCACGAGCGGATGCAGGAGGTGGCCCTCGATCTGGCCGATGACCACGATCAGCGCGATGATGACAGCCGCGATGATCGGGCCTTTCGATGCCAGAGCCACCACGGCGGCGACGGCGAGGGCGATGGGTGAGCCGATCAGTGGAATGAAGGCGGCGAAGAACTCCAGCAGCGTCAGAGGAAGCACCAGCGGCACTCCGAGTGCGAACAGGGCCAGTCCGACAAGCACCGCGTTGGTCCCCGCGACCAGGACGATGCCGTGCGTGTACCCGGTGAACGTCCGCCATGCCGCGTGGCCCCCGAGCTCCACCCGGCTCCGGGCCGTCTCCGGAAGCTGGTCGCAGAACCAGGCCCACTGCCGGTCGCCCGAGTGGATGAAGAAGACCGAGCAGAACAGTGCGAGAACGAACACCGTCAGCACCTCCACCAGCCGGCCCACGCCACTGACGGCCGTGCTGATGAGGGTGGAGCGATGGCTGGACAGGTACTGCCCGATCCGCGACTGGAGGTCGTCGAGCGTCTTCGGATCCAGCCGGAAGGGCGGCCCTTCGAGCCAGCGCTCGATCCTGCGCAGCCCGTCGCCGAACTGCTGCTCCAGCCCGGCGCGTTCTCCGGCCACCGTCTCGCCGGTGAGCGTCAGAACGCCGAGGACGAGGACGATGCTGCCGAGCAGCGCCACGGCGACCGCGAGCGACCGCGGCATCGTACCGGCCAGAAGATCCGCCACCGGGCGCAGCATCGCGGTGGCGACGAGACCGAGGAAGACGGCCACCGCCACCTCGTGGAACCGCCCCAGCGCCGAGAAGACGGCGTAGACGACGGCTCCCACGACGAGGATGCGCCAGGCGTGGGCAGCGGCCGTCTCCAGTGTGGGGTTCACGCGTGACCCGTACCGCCGGCCGGGAGGATCGTGGTGCCCGCCCGGATGTTGGGCCGTACGGCGTCGTCTGCCGCTCGGCGCCCGGCGCGACGCCGTGCGGACGAGGCGCCGCCGTCCCGCGGACGGTACGCCGGGGTCCGGGTTGTCGGGTTGCGGATGCGATGACCTGGGCACTCCCTGCTGGTACCAGCAGGGAGTGCCTCGTCGCGGGCACCTGCGGCGACATGCGCGGGATGTCACTCTTCGGGCGGAGCCGCCGACCGCCGACAGCTCCGGGACGTTCCCCCGGGAAGCCGGGCCGGGTGGTGGCCGGGGGCGATGACACGGCGGGCCCGCTGCCCGCCGAGGCGGGACGAACGGATGTCCCGGCCCGTCCCGCTCCCCGTGCACCCCCTGGGCCGTTCGGGCGGTGTCGGCCGTGGGGCGGGAGACCACGCGCCCCGCCGGATCCGCGTCGCTGCGCGAATCCGGCGGGCGCATACTGAAAGAAGTGTCATAGGAGGTCGACATGATCATCCTCGGTGTCATTCTGCTCGTCATCGGCCTGGTGGTAGGCATCTCGATCCTGTGGAACATCGGTGTCGCACTCGTCGTGATCGGCGTCATTCTGTGGATCCTGGGTGCTCTGGGGCACGCCGTGGGCGGGCGACGCCATTACTGGTAGAACGACCGAACGCCTCAGCACACCGTGCCGTCGTGAGCACGGTGTTCCGGGCCGGCGGACACGCCCATGTGCCCGCTCCGGTTCGTCCACGCGTCCCTGACAGGTGACGATGGGCCGTGACGGTGCCACGACGGGAACACCTGGCGGACGACATGGAGCAGGCCGAGGGGCAGGACACCGGGGGGCACGGCCGGCCGCAACGCAGGCATTTCCTCGCCGTCGCCATGGCCGGGGCGATGGCGGCCGGCTGCCGTTCCGTCACGGGCAAGGATCCCGACACCGGGAACACCCCGTCCCCTTCCACCACGGAGAGCGAGCGGACCCGGGCGGGCGACGCCGACTGGCGCATCCGCTCGAAGGGAACTCCCGAAGCCATCCAGGGCTACACCGACAAAGTCAGCGTGTTGCCGGGTGAGCAGTTCGGCCTGTACGTCTCCACCACCGCATCCGGGTTCCGCGTCTCGGCCTACCGGGTCGGCTGGTACGGAGGGCACCAGGCGCGCCTGGTATGGCGATCGCATCGCGTCGCCGGTGCCGTCCAGTCCCGGCCCCGGCTGCTGGGGACGACGCGTACCGTGCGGGCCGACTGGAACCGAACGCTCGCCGTGCGCGCCGACGGCTGGCCGGAGGGCGCCTACGTGCTCCGGCTGGACGCGGACAACGGGCACCAGCGCTACGTCCCGTTGATCGTCCGCTCGACGTCGGGCGCGGGCCGGACCGTGCTGATGCACGCCGCGGCGACCTGGCAGGCGTACAACACGTGGGGCGGGTACAGCCTCTACCGCGGTGAGGACGGCGCGTACGCGACGCGTTCACTCGCGGTCAGCTTCGACCGGCCCTACGACGCCGACGGCGCCGAGAAGTTCATGGTCTACGAGAGAGCGGCGGTGGTGCTCGCGGAGCGGCTGGGAATCCCCCTCGCCTACACCACGGGGGTGGACGTCCACCGCGAGCCCGGCGTGCTGCACGGTGCCGCCGCGGTGCTCTCGCTGGGACACGACGAGTACTGGACCCCGCGACAACGGCAGCACGTGACCCGGGCGCGCGACTCCGGTACCAATGTGGCCTTCCTCGGCGCCAACGCCTGCTTCCGTCGCGTCAGGCTGGAGCGCGGGCCCACCGGCGACGCACGCACCGTGGTCTGCTACAAAACCGACTACCGCAAGGACCCGTACCTCGCCGACCATCCGGGCATGCCGACCAACGACTTCCGGAACCCGCCCGCGGCCGACCCCGAGTCCTCACTGACCGGCGTCCTCTACGAGGGATATCCGGTCGACGCCCCGTACGTGGTCCATGCCAGTGACCACTGGCTCTTCGAAGGGACCGGGGTCGGGCGCGGAGACTCCTTCGACCACCTGGTCGGGGTGGAGTACGACCGGGTCACCCCGGACATGCCCACCCCGCCGCTCGTGGAGGTCGTCGCGCACTCCCCGCTGGTCTGCAACGGCACGTCCAGCCACGCCGACTCGGCGTACTACACCGTGCCGAGCGGATCGGGCGTCTTCGCTTCCGGGACGATGCGGTGGGTGGAGGCCCTGATGGCCGGAACCCGGGACAACGGACGCAACCACGGCATGGACGCCCGCACCGGACGCTTCGTCACCCGCGCCACGGAGAACCTGCTCCGCGCGTTCGCGGCGGGGCCGTGCGGCAGAACCAGGCCGAAGCCCCGCGACAACGTGGCCGCGCTCTACGGCTCGTCGGCTCGCTGAACACGACGGCCCAGCACCGCGCCGCCCGAGGTCACCGGTCCCTCGCCCGCAGCAGGACGACGAACCGGGCGCCGGGCCGGTTGTCCTCGACATGGACGCTGCCGTGGTGGGCCGTGACGATGTCCCGCACGATGGCGAGGCCGAGACCGCTGCCGCCGGTGCCCCGGGAACGGGCGTCGTCCAAGCGGGTGAAGCGCCCGAAGACGCGTTCCCTGTCGGCCTCGGGGACACCGGGTCCGTCGTCGGCGACGACCAGCCGCGCGGCGGGGCCGACGAGCCGCAGGCTGACGTCGACACGCGTCCGGGCGTAGCGCAGAGCGTTTTCCAGCAGATTGCGCACGACACGGGTGAGCGCGTCCTCGTCGCCCTCCACCCGTGCCGCACCGACGGCGCGCTGGTCGATGTCGAGCCGGGTGTGCCGACGGGCCTCACGCACCTCGGCGAAGACGATCTCGTCCAGGTCGACGGGGCGCGCGCGGAGACGGGGGCGGGCGTCGAGCCGCGCGAGCCGCAGCAGGTCGTCGACGAGCCGGTTGAGCCGTTCGGTCTCCCGGAGCAGGCCGGGTGCCAGGTTCTGCCAGTCCGTGGAGCCGGGGTGCTGGATGGCGACATCGAGGCGGGTGCGCAGGGTGCTGAGGGGGCTGCGCAGTTCGTGGGCGGCGTCCGCGATGAACGTGCGCTGCCGCCGGGTCGCGGTGTCCAGTCGGGCCAGCAGATCGTTGAACGTCTTGGCCAGTCGGCCGAGCGCGTCGTCGGCGGGTGGCACGTAGAGCCGACGGCTCAGGTCGGACGTGGTGATCTCAGCGGTCTGGGCGCGCATCACGTCCACGGGCCGCAGCGCGCGGCCGGTGAGGAGCCATACGACGCCGGTGAGCAGCGCGACGACGGCCGGCACGGTGCTGGCCAGCCCGGCGCTGAGCTGGGAGAGACCGTGGTCGACGCTCTCGGTGGGCACGGCCACGTACACGGTCATGTGCGTGTGGGGTGCGGAGACGGGCACGCCGACGGCGCGCCATGTCCCGTTCTCTCCCAGGGGAATGTCGTGGACGGTGTGGGGCCGGGGGTCGGTCGACGGGCTTGCCGGAAAGGTGAACACGCGTGGCCGCCCGCGCAGGTTGGCGGAGCTGGCGCGTACGTGCCCTTCGCTGTCGACGACCTGCACGGCGACCTCTCCGTGGTCGGTGATGGGCAGTTCGGGGGTGATCCGGTTGCCGCTCACGTCCGAGGCCACGATCTGGGCGCGTTGCAGAGCGGTCTGGTCCAGTCCGCTGATGAGGCTGGCGTGCAGCCAGGTGATCAGCAGCACCGAGGCTCCGGCCAGCCCGGCCGCGATGACCAGGGCCGCGGCGGCGGTCAGCCGCAGCCGCAGCGACCGGCGGGCCCACCAGGACCGGGCGCCGGTGACCATCTCAACCCGCCCCGCTGCGCAGCCGGTAGCCGGCACCGCGGACGGTCTCGATGGTCAGGCGGTCGAAGGGAGCATCGATCTTGCGCCTCAGATAGCCGATGTACACCTCGACGATGTTGGTGTCGCCGTCGAAGTGCTCGTCCCACACGTGGGTGAGGATGTCCGTCTTGCTGATGACCTCGTCGGGGTGCCTGAGCAGATACTCCAGAAGCGTGAATTCCCGTGCGGTCAGGTCGATGTCGCGATTCCCGCGGCGGCAGCGGCGGCGTGCGGGATCCAGGGCGAGGTCATCGACGGCGAGCACGGCGGGCCGGGCGGGCGCACCGCGGCGCAGCAGGGCCCTGAGGCGAGCGACGAGCACCACGTAGGAGAACGGCTTGCTCAGGTAGTCGTCGGCGCCGAGGTCGAGCGCGTCCGCCTCGTCGTACTCTCCGTCCTTCGCCGTGAGCATCAGCACCGGTGTCCAGATCTTGGCCGCCCGCAGCCGTTTCAGGACCTCGTACCCGGACAGGCCGGGCAGCATGATGTCCAGAAGGATGACGTCGTAGGGCTCGTTGAGGGCCCGCCACAGTCCTTCGGGTCCGTCGTGTGCGACATCGGCCACGAAGCCCTCGGCGGCGAGTCCGTCGGCAATCGCCGCGGCGAGTTCGCGCTCGTCCTCGATGATCAGCATGCGCATGGTGCCTCTTCCTCCACCATAGCTTCGGACCGTAACGGCTGTGTGCTGAGAGGACGCTGAGGAGGGGGGCGGCTCTCAGCCTCCTCTCAGGGCCCCGATCACAGCCTGGAGGTATCAAGCAAACAGGGCAGGAAGGGTGAGCACGGTGACGGACCTTCGAGACAGGAGCCGGGACCGGCGCGAGGCCACCCCGGAGAGCAGGGGACAGGAAGACGGCCGGGACCAGCGGCGCAACCCCGCCCCGCAGGACCGCAGGCGGCCCGAGGGACGGCACAGGACGAAGGCCGAAGCGCGGGAGCGCCTGGTACGCAGGTCTCGCGTCGCCGATCGGCCGTTCGGCTGACGGAACCGCGGGCAGCCGGAGGAATCGAGGGCTGCCGAGGGAGCCGAGGGACAGGTGCGGCCGGTCCGTACTCCATCGAGTACGGACC